>JBIIOC010000167.1:0-3289 GCA_044337135.1 Phycisphaerales bacterium
TGCTCAACCTGGGCAAGAAGGGCTCCGAGCTCTTCAAGACGCTCGTCTTCTGGTCGCTCGTCATGCTCGTCACCGCCTGGGTGGCCGAGGAGAGCGCGACCGGCAGCCAGCAGTGGTGGACCTGGTATGTCGTGAGCTGCGGCTCGTGGCTGTACATCGTCTACACGCTCTTCACCAAGGTCACCGAGGCCATGGCCACGGCGCCCGCTGGCATCCAGAGCAGCCTGAAGACGATGCGACTCTTCGTCACCATCGGCTGGATCATCTACCCGGTCGGCTTCCTGATGGCCCTGGGTGGAAGCAACGGCGAGAGCTGGCGTGAGGTGTGCTACAACGTCGCCGACGTGATCAACAAGGTGTTCTTCGGCCTGGTGTGCTACCAGGGCGTGAAGAGCCTTGGCGAGAAGGCCTGATACGCATCTGAAGCCTTGAAGCCCGCCCCGCCCACCGCCTCAGCGCTCGACCTCCCCTTCGGGATGGTTGGGCAGGAGGCGGAGGCGGGGCGGTTTGTTTGGTGCAGTGCCCGCATGGTTCCGTGGTGCGCCCTCGGCGCGGCCACCCTGCTCGGACTGCTCGCGCCGGGATGGACCGCGACAGCGGCCTCCTGGCCTTTCGTGATCGCGCTGGTTCTCTTCGGCATGCCCCACGGTGCCGCGGATTGGGTGGTGGCCGCGCGACTCGCCGGGCGCGACACGCTTGGTGCGCGACTCGCCGGATTCACCGGCTACCTGCTCATGATGGCCGCCTGCACGGGCTTCATGATGTGGCAGCCGGGCATCGCCGCGCTGCTGTTTCTTCTGCTGACCGTGTTCCACTTCGGCATGGCCGACGCCACGGCCGTGCACGCCGATGCCGATGGCCCGCTTGCTCGATGGGGCCTGGTCATGGGCCGCGGTCTCCTGCTGCTGAGCACCGCCTTCGCGACGCATCCAGAGGCGGCGTGGGCGCCCTTCACGGAGATCGCCGCCGTCTTCTGCCGCGGAACACCGTGGATGCCGGATCTTGCCTCCCTGCAGGCGTTGGCCAAGCTTGGCGTGGCCAGTGGCGCGCTGCTGGCTGGCTGCAGCGCCTTCGCGCGAGCTCGCCGGGGCCACACGCGGGACGCCGCGCTCGATCTGGCGGAACACGCGCTCGTGCTGGCCATGGCTTCTCTGGCGGATCCGCTGTTCGCCGTTGGATGCTTCTTCCTGGGAGTGCACGCCTTCCGGCACTCTCGACGGCTGGCTTGCACGCGCACGATCCTGGACCCGCCAGCCGCGCCGCGTGACCTGCTTGTGCGTCTTGCGCGCGTTCATGCGCTGAGCCTGCCGCTCATGTGGCCGACCGCACTCTGCCTTGCCCCGATCTGCTGGATGCTGGGTGGTCTTGGCATGCACGAACTCGCCGTGGCGAGCATCGCCTTCTACATGATCACCACGCTGCCACACCACCTGCTGGGCCTGAGGCTGCCGCAGCCGGACCTGACGCCTGCGCGAAACGGTTCAGCCGATGCGCGCCGCCCCGCCGCAGTGCACGCGTAGCGGCTCCGGAATCGCCACGCTGCCGTCCGGCTGCTGGTGCATCTCGAGCAGCGGAATCAGCACGCGCGGGCTGGCGATGACCGTGTTGTTCAGCGCGTAGGCGAAGTGGATCTTGCCGTCGGCGTCGCGGTAGCGCAGGTTCAGTCGCCGGCACTGGTAGTCGGCCAGGCGGCTGGCGCTGTGGGTCTCGCCCCACTCGCCCACCGGGCGGCCATCAGCGCCGTTGTCGCCACGACCGGGCATCCAGCACTCGATGTCGATCATGTCCTCGTTCTTCATGCCGAGGTCACCCGTGCAGCACTGCAGCAGGCGGTACGGCAGGCCGAGCGACTGCAGGATCATCTCCACGCTCTCCATCATGTGCTTGTGCCAGCCGCGGCTCTCCGCGTCGTCGGCCTTGCACACCACCACCTGCTCCACCTTGTCGAACTGATGGATGCGGTACAGGCCAGCGGTGTCCTTGCCGCTCGCGCCCGCCTCGCGACGGAAGCAGGTGCTGGCGGTGCAGTATTTCCGCGGCAGGTCTCCCTCGTTCAGGATCTCGTCGGCATGCAGGCCCATCAGGCCCACCTCGCCGGTGCCCGTCAGGTACATGTCATGCCCGCTGCCGCGCTTCGATTCCTCGATGTGATAGGCCTGCTCCCGACCGAACGGGAAGAACCCGGTGCCGATCATGCACTCCTCGCGCACGATCACCGGCACGCTCATCGGCGTGAAGCCACGCTTGTCGGCCATGAAGTCGAGCGCATAGCGCACGACCGCCTGGTGCAGGCGCATGCCCATGCCCGTCAGCACGTAGTGGCGCGTGCCGGCCATCTTCACGCCGCGCTCGAAGTCGGCGAGCTTCAGGTCTCGCACGAGTTCCAGATGCGTCTTCGGCTTGAAGCCGCGCTGGCTCTCGAAGCTCTTCGCCGGGTCGAAACCCGAGGGACTCCAGCGGCGCAGTTCCCTGTTGTCTTCCGCGCCCTTCCCCTTCGGCACGTCACCCGCGGGTGGCTGCGGCACCGTCATCAGCAGGTCGCGCCAGGCCGGCTCGACCGTGGCCAGTTCCTGCTCCATGGTGGCCACCTGCGCCTTCAGCGCGTGCGGCCTCTTCTCGAGTTCGGCGAGTTCCGACTCGAGCGCGGCCTTCTCGGCGCCCTGCGCGGCCTTCAGCTTGCCCTTGATCTGGCCCATCTTGGGGCCGACTTCCTTGCTCAGCCGGTTCTGCTCGGCCTTCTTCGCCTCCATCTCAGTCAGGATGGCGCGACGGCGCTCGTCGAGCGCCATGAGGCGATCAAAGTCGATCTCCGCGCCCTTGTCGGCGGCGCCCTGGCGGAAGCGATCGGGATTCTCGCGGAAGGCCTTCGGATCGATCATGGGGCCGCGAGGATAACCCCGCGGCCCCTTGATGCGCGTCGAAGGTCAGCGACCGCGTCGGCTCGGCCCGCGGTAGCCCGGCCAGTTGTGGCGCGCGGGCGCGGGCTTTCCTGTCGAGGGGCCGGGGCCTGCCTCACCGCCACCGGCATGCGCCGGCTGCGAGGCCGAGTTCCCCGAGCCATGCGAACCACCACGATGGCCAGCGTGCTTGCCTGCCGGCTTGCCGCCGCGACCACCCCGGTTCTTTCCACCGCGTCCACCGCCCCCCTGGCCGCCATGGCCACCATGGCCGCCGCGAGCGTGCGAGCCACCGTCGTTCGTGGCGTGCGTCGGGCCACCCTTGCCCGCGAGCTTCGGCAGCGCCACCAGATCGGCCGGAACCTGCTTGCGCTCGATGTTCGCCTTGGTGA
>JBIIOC010000078.1:0-10692 GCA_044337135.1 Phycisphaerales bacterium
CCTTCCCGTGCCTGTTTCGGACGGGAAGGCGGAAAGCCGCGGAAGTGGGCGATGGGGGACTCGAACCCTCGACCTCACGGGTGTGATCCGTGCGCTCTAGCCAGCTGAGCTAATCGCCCGAGGGAGGGAAAGTGTAGCAAAACCCGACCCGGGCCGGTCATTGCGAAAAATGGCGCCTCTGCGGCTCCTTCACCCCGAAACCTGCGTTTGAATCGGATCGGTGCCGCCGACGGATTCGCGGCGACAGTCCCGCTCAGGCCTTGTTCGCGTCCTGCGTCTGGCCCCGGGCCACCGCGTTGGGGTCTCCCCCGGGCAGTTGGCTCGACGGCGCCGCCGAATCCCGGCTCTCCGAGGTCGCCGCGTTGGAAACCTCGTTCAGGCCCTTCTTGAACTCGGTCACGCTGCGACCCACGCTCCGGGCCACATCAGGCAGCCGGCGGCCGAAGATCAGCAGGGCGATGAAGACCAGGATCAGCCACTCCCAGCCGGTGGGCATGCCGAGGGCGATCAGACCGATCGGGGTCAGGAGCGAGGCCATGGAGAGCATGGTAGCCGAATCGGCCCCGCGACCGCCAAACCGTTGTATTTTCCCCGACATGCATGGATGCAGCCCCCGGGCCCTTCGGCCCCTCGCGTTTCTTGTCCCGATCGCCCTCAGCGCCACCCTGTGGGGCTGCAAGTCCGAAGAGAAGGTCGAGCCCGCGCCGGACTACGCACGGCAGCTCGGCCCCGGCGAGTGCGCACTCCGCAAGCTGGATCCGAGCGAGTGGCCCGATGTCGCCGCCGCGTGGCGCGTGCGCGATCCGAACCTGAACACGGCCGTCGGTCGCAGCGTGAGCTGGTTCGGCGCGGCGAGCAGCAAGACCTTCTTCCCGTTCATGCAGGTATGCACCTGGGACCAGGCCGCGGCGAGCACGGTCGCGTTCCAGCAACTGCTGCAGGACAGCAAGGACGAGGCGAGCTTCGTCGGCGCACTTCGCCAGCAGTTTGACATCTGGCAGACGGTCGGCTGGAACGGGAAGGGCGTGGTGCTCTTCACCGGCTACTACAGCCCCGAGTTCAAGGGCAGCCGCACGCAGTCTCCCGAGTTCAAGTACCCGCTGTACAAGCGGCCGGCGGATCTCGTGACCGATCCGGTCACCGGCGAGCCCAAGGGCCGCAAGATGAAGGACGGCACGACGCAGTCGTGGCCCGCGCGCAAGGAACTCGAGGAAACGCAGGCCTTCAAGGGTTCCGAGCTCATCTGGCTGCAGTCGCCGATGGACGTCTACATCGCGCAGGTCAACGGCAGCGCCAAGATCATCCTGCCCGACGGAAGCACCACCTACGTGGGCTACGCGGGCAAGACCGATCGGCCGTACTACGGGCTGGGCAAGGCGTGCGTGGAGGAGGGCCTGATCCCGAAGGACAAGCTCTCGCTCAGCGCGATCGTGGCGCTCTACCAGCGGGAGCCCGCGAAGATCCAGCAGCTCATGTGGAAGAACGAGAGCTTCGTGTTCTTCACCGACTACGACGGCGAGAAGTGGCCCAGTGGCTCGCTTGGCTTCAAGGTGACCGAGAAGACCACGCTCGCGACCGACAAGAAGGTCTATCCGCGCGGCGGCGTGGTGCTGGTCGACACGCAGTCGATCGACTTCGGCGGCAACAAGCAGCGCTTCCTGAAGTACATGCTCGATCAGGACACCGGCGGCGCCATCCAGGCGCCGGGTCGCGCGGACATCTACATGGGCGTGGGGCCGGCGGCCGAGATCCTGGCGGGTGGCCAGCTCTCCGAAGGCACCATGTACTACCTCTTCCTGAAGCCCGAATTCGTGAGCCAGTATCCGCTGCCCGCGAAGAAGGGCTCGAAGGAACCCGCCGCCAAGGCGCCCGCGCCGAAGCAGCAGGGCCTGAAGCCCAAGGCCGATCCGAACGACGCGAACAAGTGATCCGCGACTGAATCGAAGACCGCGCGGCGCGTCCGACATCGGGCGCGCCGCTTTCGTTTGCGGCTCGAGTTCGTCAGTGCCGGAAGTGACGCACGCCGCTGATCAGCAGCGTGGCGCCGCGCTCGCGGCAGATCGCCTCGGTGTCGGCGTCGCGCTTGCTTCCACCCGGATGCACCAGGCATCCCACGCCGGCATCGATCAGCGCGCGTGGACCATCATCGAAGGGGAAGAAGGCGTCGCTCGCGGCCACGGGCACGATCTTTCCGGCGGCCTTCAGGCGTGCGCTCGCCTTCTCGACCGCGTGTCGACAGGCCGCGACCCGATCCATCTGGCCCGCGCCCGCTCCCCACAGGGAGCCGCCACCGCCGATGCACACCGCGTTGCTCTTCAGGTGCTTGCTCACCACCGCCAGGAATGCGGCGTCATGCCGCATCGCGTCGGTCGGGGCAGGGCCTGCGGAGTGCTGGAAGGCGTTGCCATCGACAGGCAGTTCGTCGGCCTCCTGAACCAGCAGCCCTCCGGGCACGCTTCGAAGCAGCCGGTGCGCCGACGACGCGGCCGTCGAGCGGGCGCCTGTCGCGATCAGACGCACGTTCTTCCAGCGGTTCGCCAGCGTGGCGATGGCTGCGTCGTCGAACGCGTCGGCCACCACCACCTCCAGGAACCTGTCTGGCTTGGCGATGCGGTCCGCGATCGCCGCATCCACGCGCCCGGCGATCGCCACGATGCCGCCATACGCCGCCAGAGGATCGCCCGCGTAGGCGCGGTCGAAGGCCTCGGCCACATCGGCGCCGATCGCCGCACCGCATGGATTCGTGTGCTTGATCACGCACGCTGCCGCCGCCGCGCCGGGCAGGGTTCGCAGATCCGTCACCAGTTCAAGGGCGGCGCCCGCATCCAGGATGTTGTTGTACGAGAGCGGCTTTCCCTCCACCACGCGCGCATCGACCACGCCGGGATCGGCCGTGGCCGCGTCGCGATAGACAGCCGCGCGCTGGTGCGGATTCTCGCCGTAGCGCAGGCTGCTCACGCGCGTGAAGCGCAGTTCCAGCGTTTCCGGGAAGAGCTCGCCGGGTCCCTGCATCCACGCCGCGATCGTGGCGTCATAGCGCGCCGTGTGAGCGAAGGCCTCGGCCGCAAGTTCGCGGCGCAGCGCCTCGTCGGTCCGGCCCTCGCCCCGACGCAGCGCCTCGATCACGCGGTCATACTGGCTCGGATCCGTGACCACCGCCACGGACTCGTGGTTCTTCGCGGCGCTGCGGATCATCGCCGGCCCGCCGATGTCGATCTGCTCGATGCATTCCTCGAAGGATGCGCCAGGCTTGGCGATCGTCGCCGCGAACGGATACAGGTTCACGCAGAGAAGGTCGATCGGCACGATGCCGTGCGCGTTCATGGCCTGCAGGTGTTCCGGGTGGTTCACGCGCCCAAGCAGGCCTCCATGCACCTTCGGGTGCAGCGTCTTCACGCGTCCATCCAGCATCTCCGGGAATCCGGTGACCTGATCGATCGGCGTCACGCGCAGTCCCGCCTCGGCGAGGCCCTTCGCCGTCCCGCCCGTCGACACAAGTTCGAACCCCAACGCCTCGAGCGCACGGGCGAACGGAACCAGGTCTCGCTTGTCGCTGACCGAGAGCAATGCCCTGTGTTTCGCCGTGTTCAGCATGGTTCGATCAGCGGCTCGCGGGATCCATCGAGGGATCCGCTGGCGGCTCTTCGGTCGTGGTGGCGGCATCGCCTTCGGAAGCGGGCATCTCCTGCGACTTGGCGGTCGCAGTCGGCTGGCCGCTCTCGCTCACGGGAAGCGCCACGGGCACGTTCGTGGGCATGCATCGCTGCACGCGCCCATCGCTCGCCATAAGGAACAGGTCACCATGGCTTGCGGCGCTGGCTTGCACCCCGGTGACCCCCGGCAGCTTGCGGGACTCGCGGACGATGCCGGTGGTGTCATCCACCAGGCTGATCGTGCTTGTGGCGGCATCCCAGACCACCACGCCCTCGACAAGCCGCGTGACCGGATTTCCGGGAACCTTGGACATCCACTTCGGCTCGCGCGTCAGGCCGCCCTGATCGCCGGACGCCAGCGCCACCAGTCCCAGGTCCGGAACCTGCAGCATCACCAGGTCGCCGGCCACCAGGGGTGGATTCTCGAGCGGTGATTCGCAGAACCACTTCCACTTCGTGCGTCCCTTCGCGGCATCGATGCAGCGAAGGTACTGATCGCGGCATGCCACGAACAGCTGCTCGCCGTCGGTGGCAGGGGTGGCCACGATGCCGCCCGGCAGCTCGACCGTCCAGACGCGATTCCGGCTCAGTTTCGAGAAGCTCGAGATCTGGCCTGTGGTGCTGCAGGCGACGATCATTCCACCGGCCAGCACCGGCTTGGCCTGGATCGATCCCTTCAGCTGATGCGCCTGCTCCTCGTAGGCGAAGGTGTGAACCGACGAGACCGCTGCGTCCTTGTTGGGCTTCTCGCCGGGCTTGCCGATGATCCGAGATGGCACCTGCTCGTCGCGGAATCCCATCCAGATGATGTGGCCAGCGCGGCTGCCGAAGATCAGGTCCGGACCGCTCCGGATCGCTTGCGTCACCGGGATGTGCTGGTATCGCGTCTGACCAAGCTCGGAGCCGGTGCGCGCATCGAGCGTCAGGCACGAGGTGTCCCCAAGCCCCACGGCGAGCGAGCGGCTTCCGGTCGCCGCCATGCTCACGTCAACCAGGTGCTTGCCGCCCTTGGTGGCCACGCTCGCGGACTGCCAACGCAGATCGCCCGTCGCTGGATCCAGCTTCAGGATCACGCCCTCGTCGTCCCACGCGAACAGGGCGCCTTCGGACTCGCCGGCCTGAGGCGTCTCGACTCGAATGCCGGCAAGCGTGCCGCCGGCCAGGAGAGGCAGCCGACTCTGCCATCCGGGTTGGTAACCGAGCGACCGGGCGCTCGCCGCATCCAGAAGCCGTGGGGCAGGGGCGGCGGGCGTGGCCGGAGCTTGCGCAAGGGCGGCTGCGCCAAGCGTGAGCGACGCCAGAGTGTTCAGGATGGCCGCGAGGGGGCCGGGTCGTGCGGAAGCCAGATCGAGTCGCATGGGACGGGGGAAAATACCCGAATCCGCGGGTCGGCGGCGCGAAGCCGCGGGGATCGTCAGGTGCAAAAAGAAACCAGCCGCACCCTTTCTGGATTGCGGCTGGCCTCCCTTTCCCTCAACCTTTCCTGCACGTCTGGTGTCTCGAAGCTGGTAACCGGTTTTCACCGGAAGAGCTTGTGAGAGGTTCCCTTTCCCTCGCAATCTCTCGATCTGAGTCGAGGTCCCTTTTCCTCACCTCAGATGACCGTAACAGCTTGCTTCAAGCAATCAGTCGTGCCATCAGAACGGGAGTTCCCGTTCACCGTCCTGACGCCCTCATATTCGCATATGTCCGGGGCGATGTTGCGTGAAGGGCAAATGCTTTTTGACGTTTTTCAGGTGCTGCAACCCGAACGGGTGAAAAACGGCCTTTTTGAGCCAAAATGGGCACTTCAGCCCCTTGGAAAGCGCCATTCCCGGCCCGGCTCGTAGCCCAGCAGGGCGTAGAGCTCCTTGCGGGTCTGCATCGTTCCGAGCAGTTCACGCGCGCTGCCATCCTTGCGCAACTGCACCAGCCCGCGCGCCACGCTGCCCATCGCCACGCGCATCATCGTGAGCGGGTGGATCACGATCCGGTAGCCCAGTTCCTGGAAGCGCTGCACCGTGATGTCCGGGGTCTTGCCGAATTCGGTCATGTTGGCGAGCAGTGGTCCAGGGCATGCCTTGGCGAAATCGGCGAACTCCTGCTCGCTCTGAAGTCCCTCGGGAAAGATCGCGTCGGCACCTGCGGCGCGGTAGGCGTTCGCCCGCTTCACGGCGTCCTCGAACCCCGTGACGTGTCGGGCGTCGGTGCGCGCGATGATCACGAAGTCCTTCGACAGCCGGCTCTCGGCCATGGTCCGGACCTTGGCCTCCATGTCGGCGCTTGGGATCAGGTCCTTGCCGTCCAGGTGCCCGCAACGCTTCGGGAACACCTGATCCTCCACATGGAGGGCGGCGGCGCCGGCGCGCTCGTAGGCAACGACCGTTCGGGCGCAGGCCTCGACCTCGCCGTATCCGGTGTCGGCGTCGGCGATCACCGGCAGGTCGCTGGCGTCGACGATCTCGCGGATGGTGCGACAGACCTCGGTCATGGTGAGCAGGCCGATGTCCGGGTAGCCGGCCACGTTTGCGGTGGCGCCGCCGGACACGTACACCGCCTCGAAGCCTGCCTCGCGCACCGCGCGAGCCACCAGCGCGTTGAATGCGCCGGGCGCGTGAACCACGCCGCGGGCCATCGCGTCTCGCAGGCGTCGTCCGGGATGTGTGGTGTTCATCGAGCACTCTCCTTCAGGAAGATGTAGGGGCCCTTCGTCGCTCCCCAGACCTGCTTGCCTTGGGCGTCATAGCCACGGTCCCAGCTCGTCAGGCGATCGACTTCCAACGTCACTTCACTCGAGGCGTAGCGTGCGCCGCGCAGCGAACTCTCGCATGCCTCGGGTCGCGTGCCCCCACTCCACTGGCTTGGCCCACTGCGCTTCAGGTCCACCGAGCAGCCCTCGCGGGGCACCAGCAGTGCCGGCTCAAGCGCATTCAGGCGATCGGGCTTCGACCAGGCGCCCGCGTAGACCAGTGGATCGCCCGGCAGCTCGAACACCATGCTGCGAACCCCCTCGCCATGCGGAATCACCTGATAGATGCGCTGTCGATACGGCTTGTCGGCGGTGTCCGCCATGGCCTGCTCCACGTAGATCCAGCGGCCATCGCGGCGCTCGGGCCAGATCAGCGCCATGTGCAGCGTGACAGGCTTGTAGTCGGCGGGCGCTTCGGCAGCCTGCCTGGCGCTCGAGTAGCTCCCGATCATCCACGTGGTGACCTGCTCGACGGCCTGGCTGCGCGCGGGTTCGGCTGGCACCGGTCCCTGATTGATGGTGCCGCACGAGGCCAGAACTCCCGCAAAAGCCGCTGCAATCGCTCGATGATGCATGGGCCGCGATGCTAGCATCCGACACTTTCGATCCCCGTTTCAGGAGAGCCCCATGAGCGCCGCACCAGCCAAGCCCCAGGACACGCGAGGTCTCGCCGGACAGACCGTTGGCGAAACCTCGATCTGCGCCGTCACGCAGACGCAGCTCATGTATCGCGGCTACGAGATCGCGGATCTGGCCGAGCACGCCAGCTTCGAGGAGGTGGCCTTCCTGCTGCTGGTTGGGCACAAGCCCTCGGCCGCCGAACTGACCGCCTTCAAGCAGGAGGTCGCGGGCCTGCGCGCGATTCCCGCCAGCGTGCGCGATGCCGTTGCCAAGATCGCCAAGGACTCGCCCGACGCGCACCCCATGAGCGTGCTGCGCACGGGCGTGAGCATGCTTTCGCACCTCGATCCGGAGTGCGAGGACAACTCGCCCGCGGCGGAGCTTCGCAAGAGCAAGCGTCTGCTGGCGCAGATCCCCACGCTGATCGGCGCCTGCCAGCGTGGCCGTGAGGGCAAGCCGGTGCTTGAACCCGACGCCTCGCTGGATCATGCCGCGAACCTGCTGTGGCTGATCACGGGTCGCAAGCCCGACGCGCTCGAGGCCCGCGTGATGGACGTGAGCCTGACCCTCTATGCCGAGCATGACTTCAACGCCAGCACCTTCAGCTGCCGCGTGATCTCCAGCACCGAGACCGACATGCACAGCGCGGTCTGCGGCGGCATCGGTGCCCTGAAGGGACCGTTGCACGGCGGCGCCAACGAGATGGCGATGGAGATGCTGAAGGAGATCGACCGCGATTGCGCGGGCGGCAAGATGGCCGTGGATGCCTGGATGCAGCGGGCCTATGCCGAGAAGCGCAAGCTCATGGGCTTTGGCCACCGCGTGTACAAGAACGGCGATCATCGCGCGCCGATCCTGCGCGGATGGGGGCTGAAGCTTGCGGACCGCATGGGTCCCGATGCACGCAAGTGGTTCGATCTGGGCGACCAGGTGCAGGCGATCATGCTGCGCGACAAGAACATCCACCCCAACGTGGACTTTCCGTGCGGCATGACCTACTTCGTGATGGGCATTCCCGTGCCGCAGTACACGCCGATCTTCGTGGCGGCGCGCATCACCGGCTGGTGCGCACACATCATGGAGCAGCACCAGAACAACCGCATCATCCGCCCGCTCGCCGATTACACCGGTCCGGCACTGCGGCACTGGTGATCGCGCGGCCTTCGCGCTGCATGTGATCTGGCATGAAATGACAAGGGCGAGGCTCCCCTCAGGAGCCCCGCCCTTGCGTGCTGGTACGGGCCGTGCCCTCCGCGGCCCGTGTGTCCTTGCCCCATTCGCCTCCCTCAAGGCGTTCGGGCGCTGGCGGGGCGGCGCTTTTCCATCGCCGCGAAACCGCCGGACTGTTCTGGATTCGGCACGAGCCCGAATCCGTTCCCACTGCGACGGGGCTCCCTCAAGCACCCGTCACCACGAAGCGGCTCCCTCAAGCGCGCTTCGCGGATCGGCGCGCCCCCTCAGGCGCATCCGATCTTGATCCATGCAGACGGGTCAAGGGCCCGCCAGGAATGTCGGTCAAACCCCCGGATGGCCTCTGTCGAGGCCACCCGGGGTCGGGAAAGGTTCGTTTCAGGCGCGGGCGCGACGACGCGTCATCAGACCCGCCAGGCCAACGAGCGCCGCTGCGCCTGGTGCCGGCACGGCGAAGGCGAGCGTGTAGTTGAAGCGGCCCGCGGTGCTGGTCGCTCCGGTGAAGGTCGTGCTGCCGTTCTGCTTGCCCGCGATCGCGAACTTCAGGGTCATGGTCTTCACGGCATTGTCGGCAAGGCCCGTGGCCTCGATCACGAAGCGGCCGATCATCCAGTGGTTGTTCAGGCTCTGGCCCGCGGTGATGCCGTTGCCGGAGATGTTGGTGGTCGCCTTGGCCGTGTTGATGGCCGAGGTGTCACCGTTGTAGAAGCCGATGCGGGCGTAGGGGTTGGTGCTGGTGCTGGCGCCGACGCTTGGATACCAGCCCGGGCCGCCAGCGGTCCCGGAGATCGCCGAGCCGTTGCCCGCGCTCCAGTTGGTGTCAAGCAGCAAGCCGATCGTGCTGGCCGCACTGGCCTGATCACGGTTGCCGGTGGTGAGGAAGCTGTCCCAGCCGGTCGTGCCCGCGCTGGGCTGCCAGGCGCTGTTGGTGCTTCCGTTGGTCTGCACGAAGGCATCACCCTGGTTCATGGTGAACGCGCTGGTGTAGGCGGTCACGCCGAAGGTGCTGCTGATGATGTCGGCGGCGTTGCTGCCCTTGATGTAGACGTCGAGCACCGAGTAGAAGCGGGCGCTGGCGCCAGCGCCATCCTTCACGATGTACGAGTCGCCAAACAGCGTCGTCGGAGTGACGGTGGCCATGGCGACCGTGCTCGAGGCGGCAATCGCGGCAATCGCAGAGAAACGTGTTGCGGACATGAAGAGGAACTCCTGTTTCAGGGGAGGTGAGGTGACAGACTGCAGCTGGCGACGCTGGAACGCGTCAGGGGTGACCAGGCAGCAGGGTGGACCTTCGCCGTTCCCACGATGGTTCGGCGATGTCCGGAAGATTGGAAAGGGAGAGACCCGGACAGTGCCGGAGTCCCTCCCTGCATGGCGGATCCACGGTTCCCTTGGGCCGTTCCCTGTGGCCCATTCGCGGATCGACGCCAAGATCCCGTCTGGCTGCTGCCATGCATCGGCGAACGGCCGGTTCCCAACGGCCGCGCGATCCGATTCGATCCAAGTGGTTCGATGTGCATGGGGTTGACCAGAACGAGACGAAGCTTTGAGAGGTAGGGGACGGGGGAAAGTGAACTTGCGGCGGGTTGGCCGCGGGGAACTCGGGAACCGGCTTGTGGGTTGGAAGTTCCACCGAGGCGCTCGCGCAAGGCGTGGCCGTCGGGACCCTTCATCCACTCACCGTTGGCCAGTCTGCGGTCATCGGGCGCCTGGCCTGCGCTCCCGACGAGGCAATCATGCCCCATCGGCGCTACTAGTCAAGAACCAGCATGAAAAATTGTCTAGCATTTCGCCGCCCCTCGCCGTTTCCTTTCGTGTCAAAGCCACAGCCGCTTCCGTGTGTCGGAAGAGGTCTCGCGCTCGAGCATTTCCCGTTTGACTGTCTGCCCAGCAACGCACGATCGGCGCGGTGGGCAGGGCGGCAACCGGGAATCGACAGCTCTTCTGCCGATGTCAGTTCCGCCATGTTGTGGGTTGTCGTGGCTGCCGGAGGGTGCCGATGCGCCTGGAGGTTCCGCCGGAACAGGAGTGTTCAGGCGGACGGGGAAACGCGAAACGTTCCAAGCGGTGAATCAACCATGTCCAAGGCGCAAGCCTGGACTCGCTGTGCCCTCAATGCACAGCGCCCTTTGTGCCACTCCAACCGTAAGTCTTATAACCTTGGGAACCCTTTTCTCGACTCGCTCAACCGGCTTTCGGGGAACTTGGCCAGCCGGTGAATGGCCGGTCGTAATCTGTCCCAAAGCCGGGACAAATCAACAACAATCGGCATGGAAAACAAGAAACCCGCCCCAGATCGACTGGGGCGGGTTCGTGATTTTGCGTTACCGAGTGGCCTGGAAACTTCAGGCGCGCTGGCGACGGCGAACCAGCAGACCCGCCAGGCCAACGAGCGCCGCTGCGCCTGGTGCCGGCACGGCGAAGGCGAGCGTGTAGTTGAAGCGGCCCGCGGTGCTGGTCGCTCCGGTGAAGGTCGTGCTGCCGTTCTGCTTGCCCGCG
>JBIIOC010000009.1:0-38630 GCA_044337135.1 Phycisphaerales bacterium
GAGGGATGTGCCGAGGCCGTGGTGACCGCCATGAAGGCCGTTGCAGGCTGGCACAGCGACCGCGCGCGCAGGCGCGTGCCCTACATCCGCTGGGGGTACGCACTTCCGGTGATTGGGAAGGCCGTGATCGCCGCGGCCGTGGCCTGGCCGATGGTCGGGGCTGGTCGCGTGCTCGATCGCTTCGGCAAGGGACTCCGAACCACGCCGCGCGATGCGCTGCTGGCGGACGCGGCCCCGCCGGAGGCGCGTGGACACGCGTTCGGCCTGCACCGCGCGATGGACACCGCCGGCGCACTCGCGGGCGCCCTGGTCGCTGCCGCGCTCCTGGCGCTGCTGGGCGCGAGTGCCTCGCCGGAAGCCGCACCCGCGTGGCGCTGGACCTTGGGCGCGGCTGCCGCAGCCGGTGTCGCGTGCTGGAGTCTGACGCTGCTGCTTCGCGACGTTCCGCCACGCGATGCGCCTGCGGCGGATGGCGCCGCGCAAGGCGCCGCGCCGCTTCCGCGATCGTTCTGGCGCGCGACCGGCGCGCTCTGCATCTTCGCGCTCGGCAACGGAAGCGACGCCTTCCTCCTGCTGCGCGCGTCGGAGACAGGCCTGAGCCCGGTCTCGGTGGTGCTGTCCTACGCACTCTTCAACGCGGTGTACGCAGCCGCAAGCCTGCCGGCCGGGCGCCTGTCCGATCGCGTGGGTCGGGCGTGGCTGCTGCGGACCGGATGGATCCTGCAGGGCGGCGTGTATCTGGCGTTCGCGCACGCCTCCGAAGGCTGGCACTGCTTCGCGTTGATGGCGCTCTACGGCCTCGCCGTCGCGTGCCACGAGGGCGTGGGCAAGGCGCTGATCGCGGACGCGGCACCACCCTCGCGCCGAGGCACGGCGATGGGCATCGCCTTCGGATGCATGGGAGCGTGCGCGCTCGTCGCGAGCGTCGGCACGGGCTGGATCTGGCACGCGGCCGGCGCGCGATGGGCCCTCAGCGTGGGGCTCATCACCTCGCTGGCGGCGGCGCTGGTGCTGTCGCTGCGGGGGCGGACAGCGGACTCTCGCCCTTGAAGATGCGGTCTCCCGCGCCCCGGCGCGTGATGTCGCGGAGGAACTGGTCGTACTGCACCTGCAGCAGATCGAGATTCGGCTCCACGTACTCGCGCAGCGCCAGCGCGCCCGTGCGACTGCGCGCGGCCCTTCGCGCCGCGGCCGGCTCGCCCGCCAAGCGGCTCGCCTGCAGGCGCTCGATGAGCTTGCCCTCGGCGGCATCGCGCACCATCGCGCGAAGGCCCTCCCGATAGCGACCGTTCTCGCCGTCATGCAGGAAGTGCACGAGTGCCCACGCCTGCGCGTAGTAGGTCAGCAACTCGTCCTTGCCTTCCTCCAGGCACTGCTGCGGGGAGGTCTCGAGCAGTTCCGACAGGGTGAACGTGCGCTCGCCCGTCACGGCGTTGCGCGCCTCGTTCCAGCGCTCGAAGTTGCGCCATGGCCGGAACGCGGTGGGCTGGCCGTCGCGACTCATGCGCGTGCCCTCCATCCAGCATGCCAGACCTTCCTCGAGCCACGTGGGCAGCGGCTCCCGCAGCGACTTCTGGCTGAACTGGTGCCACCCCTCGTGCGCCATGATCGTCAGCGTGTCGACGCGACCGATGTCGTACAGCACGCTGGTGCCGTCGGTGGTGAAGCCGCCGCGACCGAGACCCAGATACAGGTCCGCGTCGCGCCCCAGCGTCTTGCGCGTCCAGGCTTCCCAGGGTCCGCGCGAGGCGAAGACGTACAGGTCCATCGGCTCGGTGGGCACCGGCAGCGGACCCAGCGCGCGGGCGTAGGCGTCGCTGCAGGCCTCCATGTACGCGGGCAGACGATCCCGGAAGACCGGATCCTTCACCGCCAGACGAAGGTTGTAGCGCTCGGTGCGCACGAACACGCCTGGCCCTCCGCCCTGATCCCACGCCTGCACGGAGCGCACGGGCGAAGGGGTCGCGGTGGCCGGCGCGACGACCGCGGGCTCGGCGACCGCCGCGGGGCGTGGCGCCTCGCTCGCCTTGGCGACCTGCGTCGGCCTGGAGGCGGGCGCAGCGCATCCGGCGATCATGCCAATCAATGCAAGCGAGATGGCGCTCGCGACGCGCATCAGGCGCCGAGTTCCTTCAGCGCGCGCTCGGCAGCCGCCAGATCCGCCTCGGCCGCCGCCAGCATCGCTCGCGTCTCCTCGACCACCTTGGGTGGAGCCTTCGCCACGTATCCCGCGTTGTCGAGCTTGGCGCGGTAGCCCTGCGCGGCCTTGCGACGCTCCGCGGCGAGCTTCTCGAGACGCGCCCGCTCGGCTCCAGCATCGGCCTGGTCCACCAGTCCATCAAGCCAGCACTCCTCGCCCTCGAACGGGAACGCGGCGGCGCCCCCACCGCGCGAGCCGGCGGCTGCCACGCATTCCAGTCCGGCCATCGACTCGACGATGCCGTCGCCGCCAGCGCAGAGCGCCAGCGCCGCGGGGGCGGCGCAGAGCTTGATCCGCTTCCGCGGTGCCACCTGCCGCTCGCCACGGATCGCGCGGATCGCGTCGACCAGCGCCTGCGTTCGCGCGAAGCTCGTCTCGATCGAGCCATCCACCAGCGACGGTGTGGCCTCGGGCCAGGCGGCGGTGGCGAGCAGGGCCGAGCGCGGCAGATCAAGGCCGGCCACGTCGCCGGCGCGGCGCGCCTGCAGCGCAGGCCACAGCGCCTCGGTCACGAAGGGCATCGCCGGGTGAAGCAGCCGCACGATCGCGTCCAGGCAGGCGAGCATCACCGCCTGACGCTCCGGGTCCGCCTTCGCCGTCGGCTTTGCCGCCTCCAGATACCAGTCGCAGAAGTCGCGCCAGAGCACGTCGTAGCACGCCGCCGCGTACTCGCTGAAGCGGTACTCGGCCAGCGCGGCGTCCGCCCGATGGATGGCGCGGGTCACGCGCGAGACGATCCAGCGATCCAGCGCGGGACGCCTGGCGAGATCCACCACCGCGGCCGGCGCGGGCGCGTTGGCCAGCGCGAAGCGCGTGGCGTTCCAGAGCTTGGTCGCGAGATTGCGGCCCAGATCGAAGCGCGAACTCGTGTTGCGCGCGACCGGCTGCGACTGGCTGGGCGTGGCGAGTCCGCTGGCGGCGCCGTAGCTGCTGACCATCGACTTGCCGGGGTGCTTCGGGCTCTTCTGCACCGGCGCAGCGACCTGGTGGCCGCTGGGGGCGCGCGTGTACTCGGGGGTGAAGGTCTCGCCGCTGTGCGGATCGACCATCTCGACCGGCACGCGAAGGTCCTGCGTGTCGGTGGTCATGTCGAGCAGCGTGTAGCGCAGCGCGTCGGCGCCGTGCGAGTGGATCACGTCCCGCGGGTCGAGCCCGTTGCCGAGGCTCTTGCTCATGCGCTGGCCAAAGCCATCCTGGATGACCGGGTGGATGAAGACGTGCCGGAACGGCACGTTGCCCCCGAGGAAGTGCCGGTTGAACATCGTCATGCGGCTCACCCAGAGCGTGATGATCTCGCGCGCGGTGCTCAGCACCGCGCTGGGGTTGTACCGCTCAAGCATGCCCTGCATGCCAAAGGCCTTCGGATCGGGCCAGCCGAGCGTGCTGAGCGGCCAGAGCGCGCTGCTGAACCAAGTGTCGAGCACGTCGGGGTCCTGCGAGAAGCCCGCGCTCTCGAGTTCCTTCGCGAGCGCGTCGGCGCCCGCGGGCAGGCAGACGAGCTCCTCGAGCGTGCCGTCCTCGCGATGGCGCACGCGGTGGCTCGCCCCCTGCGCGGCCCACGCGGAGTGCACGGGCACCATGCCGCCGTTGGCCGGCGCGCTGCCACCGACCTTCGCCGCCTCGCCCTGCGCCTCGCGGCTCCACACCGGAATGCGGTGCCCCCACCACAGCTGTCGGCTGATGCACCAGTCGCGCAGGTTCTCGTGCCACTGCTGGAAGGTCTTCGCGTAGCGCGCCGGATAGAAGCGCATCTGGCCGTCGCCACTCGCCGCGCCCGCCGGCGCCTTGCCGTCGAACTGCGCGGGCTCCATCGCGCGAAGGGCCGCGCCACGCATGCGGTCATCGGTCACCTTCACGAACCACTGCTCGGAGAGCCACGGCTCGATCGGAACGCCGCTGCGGTAGCTGTGGCCCACGGCATGGCGCCAGGGCTTCTCGTCCTCGAGCAACCCGTGATCGCGGAACCACTGCACGACCGCCTTGCGCGCCTCCTCGCGGCTCTTGCCCACGAGCATGCGCGACTCGGCCACCACGTCGGCCCAGCCGTGACGGTCGCTGATCGCGCCGTCGGGACCCATCACGTTGATCACGCGCAGGTCGTGACGGCGGCCGATCTCCCAGTCGTTGGGGTCGTGCGCCGGCGTCACCTTCAGGAATCCGGTGGCCACGTTCGCCTTCGCGTCGGCCGGGTCGCCGCCGCGCGAGACAGGCATCACCACGTAGTCGTCCTCCACGATCGGGATCACGCGACCGACGATCGGCAGCCTCACGCGCTTGCCGCGAAGGCCCGGCGCCAGCGGATCACGCGGATTCATCGCGACGGCGGTGTCGCCGAGCATCGTCTCGGGCCGCGTCGTCGCGACCGTGACGTGTCCGCTTCCGTCCTCGAGCGGGTAGCGCAGGTACCACATGCGCCCGTCGACCTCGCGCATCTCGACCTCGTCGTCGGCGAGGGCCGTGCGCGTGGCGGGATCCCAGTTCACCAGACGACGGCCTCGCTCGATCAGGCCCTCGTCGAACAGGCGATGGAAGGCGGCGCGCACCGCCGCGGCACAGACCGGATCCATGGTGAAGCGCGTGCGGGAAAAGTCGCAGCTCGCGCCCATCTCCTGCAGCTGGCCAAGGATCGTCGCCTCGTACTCGTCCTTCCACGCCTGCACCTGCTCCACGAACGCCTCGCGCGTGAAGTCGGTGCGCCGCTTGTTCTTCAGGGCGAGCCGCCGCTCCACGACGGTCTGGGTCGCGATGCCCGCGTGGTCGGTGCCGGGCATCCAGAGCACGTCCATGCCCTTCATGCGCGCGTGACGCGCCAGCGCATCCTGAAGGCTGTTGTTCAGCGCGTGCCCCAGATGCAGGGCGGCGGTCACGTTCGGCGGCGGGATGAAGATGCAGTACGGACGTCGCGTCGAGGCCGGATCCGCGCGGAAGCAGGCGGCCGCGTTCCACTGCTCGCGGATCCGGGGCTCGTGGTCCGCCGGGCGATACGATTTCGCCAGGCCGGTCGAGTCCGCTCCGCCATCCGCCGTCGCCGCGGTCTCGCTCTGCGCCTGAGTCATGGGACACCGATCTTATCCATCGCACGCCGCCGTTCCCCTGCTGGCCCTCCTGCTGGCCTTGGGCAGCTGCGGGGAGTCACGGCCCTCCGCAAATGCCGGCGCCTCCACCGAGACCTTGCGCGCGCTCGAGTCGATCGAGCGACTGCTGGACGCCGGGCGCACCGACGAGGCGCTTCGCGCGGCGGAGGCGTGCTTTCGGAGCAGGCCCAACGACGCGCTGGCCGCCGAGATGCTGGGACGCGCCCGGATGGCATCCAACGCCCCGGCCGCCGACATCGCCGACGCCTACGGCCGTGCCGCGGACCTTCGGCCCGACAGCCCGGGACTGCAGAGCGCAGCCGGCATCACGGCCATGCAGGCCGGCCAGGTGGAGACGGCGATCGCGCGCCTGACCCGTGCGTCCGAGCTCGAGCCAGGCAACGCGCAACACGCGCTTCAGCGCTCGCTCGCGCTGCGCGCGGCCGCACGATGGAGCGAGGCGCGCGCGGCGGCCGAACGTGCCGTGTCGCTCGCGCCCCTGGAGCCATCCGCGCACCTTTCATTGGCCCAGGCGCTGCTCGGTGCGGGCCAGAAATCCAGTGCCGTCGCGGCCACGCGCGCGGCGCTCGCGTGCAAGCCCTCCGATCGCCCCCTGCGATTGGAGGTCGCCCGCACGCTGATCGCCTGCGATCAGGGGAGCGCGGCAGTCGAGATCATCGTGGCATCGGCCCGCGAGCCCAATGCCTCGCCCGCGGAGATCGAGACGCTCGCCAGCGCCCTTGAATCGGCCGGACAGGCATCGACTGCAGCCGAGCAGTGGGAACGTCTTGCCCTGGATCCGACCAGACCCTGGCGCCCTTGCCTGCAGGCCGCGCGCTGCCATGCGAGTGCCGGCGATTCCGCCCGCGCGCAGGAGTGGATCTCCCGGGCCCGCGAGCGCGGGGCGCCACCTCTGGAAGTCGAACGCGCGCAGTCCGGAAGCCGCTAGCGGATCGACCGGCCGCCATCCACCGGAATCAGCGCGCCCGTGATGAACGGCGCCTCGGTGCACAGGAAGCGCACCAGGCGAGCGACATCTTCCGGTGTGCCGGCGCGCTGCAGCGGAATGCGAGCCAGAAGCGCCTCGCGCCGCTCCGCCGGCATGTCCTCGGGCCAGGCCACCACGCCCGGGAGCACCGCATTCACGCGCACTGCTGGGGCCAGCTCCGCAGCCATCTGCTGCACCGCCTGGTGCAAAGCCGCCTTGGACATCATGTACGCGCCGTAGCCACGCACCGGCGTGCCCTGCGCGTGTGCATCTCCAACCGCGACCACGCTTGCGCCACCCGAAGCCGTCGACGCCCTGAGCAGCGGCGTGAGCGCCTGCACCAGACGGACCGGACCGAGCGCGTTCACGCGGAACGCATCCAGCGCCGCGTCTGCCATGGGCGCATCCCATGGCGAGGCCTGCCACGCGGCGGCGTTCAGCACCACGGCATCGATCGCGCGCACGCCATCGAGGTTCGTGGCGATCGAATCCACCGCGTCGGATCCCAGATCCAGCCGCACCGCACGACATGAAGAGCCGATCGCGCGAAGATCCGCGGCGAGCGATTCCACCCCCGACGTATCGGTGTGCCATGTCGCCACGACATCATGACCCGCACGCGCCAACTCCAGCGCGATGGCTCGGCCCACGCGTCGCGTGGCACCCGTCACGAGAGCCAGCGGCCTCATGGTCCGGGCTCCAGACGTCGCGCCGACTCACGCCATGGATCGACCCCCGTGTGCGCACGAGCCTTGTGCGAACGCGCCTCGGACCGACGCCGGGCGGCGCCTCGGATCGCGATCACCAGCGGCACCGCCAGCAGAACGCACACGAAGATCCACATCAGGAACCCCCCGAACATGCGAGCCGCCGGTGCCGGCGCGGAGGCCAGCGACAGGAGCTCGAGCTGGAATGGCGTCTGGGACGGAGGACCCATGCAGGCAGCCTACCCCGGCCGATTTCCGTAGAATGCGTCACCCGATCCGCGGGCTTCCCACGCATGCCGCTGCAACGAAAGCTCCGTCGCGTGGTCTGGCCGCTTGTTTCGGCGGTCCTGCTGCTGGGCGCCGCGTGGCTCGTGCTGCTGTCACCGCTGGCGCTCACGACGCTGACCCGCTGGGCCCTCGCGAGCGCGCTCGGAACGCGCGTGGAGGTCGCCGATGCGCGCTGGGATGGATGGGGTCATCTCTCGATCGGCTCGATCCGGGTGCTGGCCGACGGATGGCCCGGACGCACCTCCGAAATCCTCTCGATCAAGGGGCTGCACTCCGATTTCAAGCCGATCGACCTGCTGACCGGCACGATCGCGCTCGAGGATCTCGAGGTGCAGGAGGCGAAGATCCACATCGCGCGACGCGCCAGCGACGACGCCCTGAACCTCGCCGCGCTCCAGCCGCCCACGGGCCGCGGATGGATCTCCTTCACGGTCCGTCCTCGCGCGGCGCGACTCGACTTCCTGCGCATCGAGAACCTCGTCATCGAGGGGGATCGCATCGTCACCCTCGCGGATCCATCCTTCCGTGGCGAGCTCGCCAATGACCCGGCGCGCGGTCCGCACGTGCTGGCGTTCAAGTTCATCGAGATCGAGGGAGCCGACCTGCAGACGCGGGCCGCGCCGCGCGACGCCAGGGACGGTCTTCGCCTGGAGGGCAGCTGGAACGAGCGGACGCTCGCCTACGAGGTCCATGCGAATCGGCTGGACTTCGATCGCACGGTCGGGCCACTCCTGCCCCCCGCGGCGCAGGAGTACTGCGCCAAGCGCCTCGCGCTGCGTGGCATGGTCTCGGACGTGCGGTTCATGGGCTCGCCCGCGCGACCGCTGGCCGAGGCACGACTGGACGTGAAGGGAATCGCGATGAACCTGGACGAGCTTGGGCTCGACCTGGGCGTTCGATGGGAGCGATTCAGCGAGGGCACGCGTGGCAAGTTGATCGGCACGCCGCGCATGAACGTCGACCGTGGCACCATCGTGCTGGCCAACGACGAGCTGCGTCTGGACAACTTCGAGGGAACGCTCTTCTCGGTCGATGACACGGCCAAGGGCGCGCCCGTCGCGAAATCGGTGCCGCTGCCGGTGCGGATGTCGCTGGCGCTCGACTTCAGCCAGCTGCCTCCGCTGGCGGACATGGCCGACATGGCGCTCGCCGAGGCGTGGTTCGAGGCAGCGCTGCGGCACTGCGGCGTGAAGGCGAGCCTGAACGTCTCCCGCTACGCGCTGCTTCGAACCGATCCCGCCGTGCCCTGGGCGGTCGAGCTGCCCGACGCCATCGTGAACGTCCTGGACAACTTCAGGGTCATGCAGGGCTCGCTGCAGATCGACGCGAGCGCGGAGCGTCCTCCCTCGGAGCCCGGCAACCCCGCCATCGCGCCCAAGGTCGTCGGCTCCCTGGTGATCCGGGAGGGCAAGGGCGCCTACGTGAACTTCCGGTATCCGCTGAAGGACGTCGAGGCCGACATCCGCTTCAGGGACGAGCAGATCGAGGTGGTGTCGCTGAACGCGTCAGGCATGACCGGCAATCGAATGGCGATCTCCGGCACGGTGGACGGCGCCGGTGACGACGCAGGCGTGGATCTTCGCGTCAGGACGGTGGACCCGGCGCCCATCGACCTCGACCTTCAGAACGCCTTCGACGAGGGGCCGCGGCGGATCTTCGAGCTCCTCTTCGCGCGCGACATGCGCGACCGCCTGGTCGCATCCGGCCTGCTGCGCGAGCAAGGCACCGAACTCGGGGGCAGCTGCGAATTCAACATCCTGGTCAAGCGCGTCCGCGGCGGCGGAAGCCGCGTGGAGACCACCGGGACCATCGCGGTGCACGACGCGAACGTTCTCTGCTCCCGCTTTCCCTACCCGATCCGCGTGCAGGAGGGCTTCATCGAGCTCAACGACGAGTCGATCGTGCTGCCTCCGAAGCGGTGGACCTTCCACACGCTGCGTGGCGGCACGGGCTCCATCTCGGGGACGGTGGCGATTCCGCGCGCTCCCGAGGGCGGTCGTCTGGCACGCCCGGACCTCGACCTGGTGGTCACCGAGGATCGCGTGAACCCCCTGCTGCTGGCAGCGATCCCTCTGGAAGACTGGGAGGACGGCCGAAGCAACAACGCGCGGTGGCCCGGCCTCGAGCAGAGCGTGGCCTCGCAGAGCATGCGCGCGCTGCAACTCGAGGGCGAGCTGAACCTCGGCGGACACATCGGCTCCACCGCGACGGGCGACACCACGCTCGACATCGACATCCTGCTCGCCGACGGATCCTTCCGACCGCGCAACGGCCCCGACCGGCTGCTTGAGCGCTCCGGCCTTCCCTGGCCCGAGGGCTTCGACCTGGACAAGGTCACCGCGAAGGTGCGCCTGACCGAGCGCGAGGCCACGCTGATCAAGCTGGAGGGCGAGGCTGGAGAGGGACGCGTGCTTGCCAGCGGCGCAGCCAGTCTTCGCGAGCGCGACCGAAGCCTTCGGGCGGAGCTCAAGCGCGCGCCGCTCGGCCAGTGGATGGTGCCCCTGCTGCCGGAGGCGGTGCGCCGAAGCGCCTCGGACGCCTGGGAGCGATGCGAGGTGCAGGGCTCGTTCGACGGAACCATCGACATTCGACAGCGCGCATCCGGCACCGACGAGCGCCATGCGCGGTTCGTCACCCGCGGCGTGAACTTCCGTGCACGCGGCATTCCGAGCGAGCTGCGCGTCACCAACGGCGCGCTGACCATCGATGGCCCGACGCTCGGGCTGGATGGCGTGCGCGTGGAGGCGCGGTGCCGCGACCGGCGCGTGGGCCTGCTGGAGGCCGACGGATCGATCGCGCTGGATCCCTCCGGCGTGCAGGATCTGCGCGGAAGGTGGATGATCGACGACTTCGCGAGCCTGCTGTGGCCCGAGGTCCTGGACGCGGCGAACCTTGAGCGCATCTCCGATCTCCACGACGACTGGAATCCCGTCGGCTTCGCGGGTGGCACCCTGCTGGTCACGCGAACGCCGACCGGCGAGCCCGACTGGGACATCGAGGTCACCCACGACGGCGCACTGGTGGGCGATCCGGGCGGCGTGCCGATCTCGCTCTCGCTGGTTCCAGGCGGCCATCTGTCCTTCGGCCCCGACGCCATCGGCGTGCGTGGGCCATCCGGCGACCAGCCCGGACTGATCGGCTGCCTTCCCGGCGGAGAGTTCGCGCTTGATGGCGTGCTGGCGACCGGCCCCCGTGGCCCCGCGGGCGGCGGCTCCATCCACATGCGCTTTGACGTGGGACCGATCCATCAGGGCGTCTTGCGGGTGCTGCCCGACGATCTGGCCGACGCGCTGGAGACGATCGAGCTGCGTGCCGGCAACGCCTCGTCCGAGGACCTTCGCCTGCTGGGCTGGATTCGGGAATCACCGGAGCCGGGCCTGACCGGAACGATCGACCTGCAGGACGGGTCGCTCCGGGCGGGCACCGTGCTTTCGCGCATCCACGCCCCCTTCGGCATCGATGCGCGCGGCGGACGCGACTATCCGGTCAAGATCGAGCTCGGTGGCGGACAGGGAACGTTCCTGGCTGGAGACCGCTTCTTCGATCACTCCGAAGGGCTGCTGCGCCTGACCGAGGGCGCCACGCAGATCGAGATCATCGATCTGCAGTCGGATCTCTACGGCGGACGCGCCTGCGCGTCGGCGGTGATCGGCGGCCCGTCGAACGACTGGCGTCTCGACATGCGGATCGACGGCGCCTCGCTGCCCGGCCTGATCCGAGGCGGCGCGAACACCGCCTTCGCCGCGGCGGGATTCGTGCGAGGCTCGCTCAGCCTTGGCGGCGACCTGTCCGGCTCCGACACGCTTCGGGGCATCGGCCATCTCGAGGCCTCCAACGCGCGAATGGGCGAGCTGCCGCTGACGCTGCGCGTGCTGCAGGCCACGCAGCTGATGCTTCCGCTCTCGGACAGCCTGGAGCGCGCGAGCGTGGACTTCTACGTGCGCGGCAAGGCGCTGCGCTTCGAGCGATTCGACCTGAGCTGCCCGCTGCTGAGGCTGATGGGCTCGGGATCCATGGATCTCCAGACGTGGGACGTGTCCCTGCGCTTCCGCAATCGCGGCGTGGTCCCCGGCCTCAGCGACCTGTTCGGCGCCGCCAGCGACGCCCTTTTCGTGATCGACGTCACCGGCCCCGCGAGCGATCCTGCGGTACAAGTGACGCCCCTGCCCCCGCTGGGCCAGGATCCATCCCTGCCGCCCACGCCTGATCGCGTGGCGGCCCTCCCCGGAAACCATTCATGAGCGAACGCCCACACGACCCGACCGAAGACGCATCGATCCGCACCCGGCTGGAGGCACTGGTGCGCGACGCCGGTGCGCTCTCCGGCGACGAGGGCCCGATCGCGGGTCGCCGCCGCCGCCATGTCGAGGAGCTGGTCGGCACCGGGCTGAAGCTGCTCGGCGACGGACTGGATGTCGGTCAGGTCAAGCTGCTCGAACTCGCCCTGAAGGAACTGCGCCGCAGCTACCGCCTCTTCAACCGCTATCGCGGCGTGCGCAAGGTGAGCATCTTCGGAAGCGCACGCACGCCCGAGACCCATCCTGACTACCTCGCGGCGCGCGAATTCGGCCGACTGATGGCCGCCGAGAGCTGGATGGCGATCACCGGCGCAGGCGACGGGATCATGAAGGCGGGTCATGAGGGTCCGACCCGCGAGGCGAGCTTCGGTCTCTCCATCCGTCTGCCCTTCGAGACCAACGCCAACGCGGTGATCGCCGGCGACGACAAGCTGCTGAGCTTCCGCTACTTCTTCACGCGCAAGCTGATGTTCGTGAGCCACTCCGATGCCGTGGCGGTCTTCCCGGGCGGCTTCGGCACCATGGACGAGATCTTCGAGGTGCTCACGCTGATCCAGACGGGCAAGAGCCCGATCGTGCCGATCGTGCTGGTCGAGGGGTCGGACCCCGAGGGCAAGCCACTGGGCTACTGGAAGCGATGGGAGTTCGGCGTCGTCGAGAACCTGCTCTCGCAGGGATGGATCAGCGCCGAGGATCCGGGCCTCTACGAGTTCGCCTCGAGCCCGGCCGACGCGGTGCAGCGGATCCTTCGCTTCTACCACCGCTATCACAGCAGCCGCTACGTGGACGACAACCTGGTGATCCGGCTCAAGCGTCCGCTGGCCGAGGCGCAGGTCGCCGAACTGGATCGCGAGTTCCGGCATCTGGTCAAGAGCGGCACGATCCACCAGACGGGCGTGGTCGAGGGCGACGACGAGCATCACACGCTCCCCCGGCTGCGATTCCACTTCGCCAAGCGCGGGTTCGGTTCGCTGCGCAAGCTGATCGACCGCATCAACTCGTTCCCCGAGGCGTGATCGTCCGGCGAGCCATCCTGGGCACGCTGCTCGGGTGCATCGCCGCATGCACGTCGGCGCCCAAGGCCGTCCCGTCCACGCTCGATCCCGAGGGACTCAACGACGGCATCGAGAGCATGCGCTACTCGTTCGCCACCGAGGCGCCCCGCATCGAGGCCGTCACCGCCGCCTTCGCCACACGCGTCTTTCCGCTGCCGGCCGACCGCGATCGCCTCGCGCGCGAGGGTGTGCAGGCCGCCATCGTGCGCGCGTCGGACCTGGGCGAGATCCGCCGTCGGCTTGGTCCGATCACCGAGGTCACGCGCTTCCCGATCGGGCAGGCGAGCAGCTGGACCGAGCTGGCACGTCGCGAGATGCGTGCCGGCGAACGGATCGGCGTCGGCTCGACGGTGCTGCGCAGCGAGGGCGGCGAGGCCCGCTTGAGCGTTCGATCGTGGCTCGTGCCCGACACGCGGGGAGGCTGCGCGCATGTCGAGCTGGTGATGCATCTGGTCGAGGCCGGATCTCGACGCGCCCCACAGCCCGGTGAACCTCCCGACGGATCCGTGGCGGTCGATGGCGTGATCGAATGCTGCCTCGAGCACGGCGAGGCGCTCCTGCTCCTGCCACGCCCGCTGCCCGCCGTGAGCAAGGGCCCCGCAACCGGCGCGGACCTCCCACCCCGGATCGGCACGCTCCTGCTTGGAGAACCCCTGCGGCAGCTGCCCGACGGCGCGCAGCATGGGTACGCGACGGCCATCGCCATCGCGGCACGGGTTCCCGCCTCGATGCGGCCCTCGCAAGGCGGCCCGTTGGACTCGGAGGCCCCGATTCGGGACACTGTCGCCAAGCCCACCGGGCCGACCCCATGAGCCTGCCCTCACCCTCCAACCTCCGCGAGCGCTTCCGCATGCGTCGTCGCGCGTCCGATCGCAGGCCCATTCCCGGGCTCGCGGTCATTCCCGCGCTCATGACGCTCGGAAACCTGCTCTGCGGCTTCGCGGCCATCCACTACGCGGCCATGCCCGTGGCGACGAGCGAGATCTTCGGCTGGAGCACGCTGACCGTCGCGGGATGCCTGATCTTCGCGGGCATGTTCCTTGACGCGCTGGACGGAAGCGTGGCTCGCCTCACGCGCAGCACCAGCGATCTGGGCGCCCAGCTCGACTCGCTCGCCGACATGGTGGCCTTCGGCGTGGCGCCGGCGTTCATGATGCTGCGCCTGGTGAGCCACTACTACGGCCCGGAGCACTACACCGGCGTGCTCGGCCCCGATGCCGACAACCTGTACGCGCGGATCACGTGGACGATCGCCGCGGCCTACATCTGCTGCACCGCGCTGCGACTGGCGCGCTTCAACGTGGAGACACCCTCGGCCAGCGCGGAGGATCACCGCTGGTTCCGCGGCCTGCCCTCGCCGGGCGCCGCAGGCTGCGTGGCCAGCCTGATCCTGCTGCACCAGCACCTGCTGGTGAAGCGCTTCGGCGGCGAGTTTCCGCCAGGCGTCGAGAAGACGAGCAGCCTGATCATTCCTCTTGTCACGCTGCTGGCCGCGCTGGGCATGGTGAGCACCATGCGCTACCCGCACCTGATCAACCGCTGGGTGATCGGACGCAAGGATTTCCGCGCGCTCGTGCGGATCGTGATCCCGATCGTGATGGCGGTGTGGTGGCTTCAGGTCGCGCTCGCGGTCTGCTTCGTGGCCTACGCGCTCGCCGGACCGCTCGGCGCCATGAATCGACGCGTCCGGCGGCGCGCGCATCCGGCCGTTCCGACGGCATGACCACGCCACTCGGCGTGGCTAGGATCGAGGCTCGATGACCACGCTTCCACAGGTCCCGGACACGCAGGGCCGCTTCGGCAGGTTCGGCGGTCGCTACGTGCCCGAAACGCTGCTCTCGGCGCTGGATCAGCTGGAGACCGCCTACGCCGCCGCGCGCGCCGACGCAGGCTTCCAGCGCGAGGTCGACGCGCTGCTGCGCGACTTCGTGGGCCGCCCAACGCCCTTCGCCAAGGCGGAGCGCCTCAGCGAATCCTCGGGCGGCGCGCAGGTGTGGCTCAAGCGCGAGGACCTGGCGCACACGGGTGCGCACAAGATCAACAACACCATCGGCCAGACGCTGCTCGCGAAGCGGCTTGGCAAGACGCGCATCATCGCCGAGACCGGCGCCGGCCAGCACGGCGTGGCCACCGCCACCGCCTGCGCGCGCCTGGGCTTGCGCTGCGAGGTCTACATGGGCGCCGAGGACGTGCGCCGTCAGGCGCTGAACGTGTTCCGCATGCGGCTGCTCGGCGCGAAGGTGAACGCCGTCGAGACGGGCAGCCGGACCCTGAAGGACGCGACCAACGAGGCGATGCGCGACTGGATGGGAAGCGTGGCGGACACGCACTACATCATCGGCAGCGTGGTCGGGCCGCACCCCTTCCCGATGATGGTGCGCGACTTCCAGAGCGTGATCGGCCGCGAGTGCCGCGCGCAGTGCCTGGATCGTCTGGGCAGGCTGCCCGATGCGGTCGTGGCCTGCGTGGGCGGTGGCAGCAATGCCGCGGGCATCTTCCACCCCTTCGTGAACGACGCATCCGTGCGCCTGGTGGGCGTGGAGGCCGGCGGCCGGGGCAATGCCGCCGGACAGCACGCCGCACCGCTCTCGTTCGGAACCCCCGGCGTGCTGCATGGCTCCCTGAGCTACGTGCTGCAGGATCCCTCCGGCCAGACCGCCGACGTGCACAGCTGCAGCGCCGGTCTCGACTATCCGGGGGTGGGGCCCGAGCACAGCTTCTGGAAGGACACCGGTCGCGTGGAGTACATGGCCGCCAGCGACGACGAGGCGCTGGATGCCTTCCGGCTGCTGGCCGAGCGCGAGGGCATCATCCCCGCACTCGAGACCTCGCACGCCGTGCACGCGGCGATGCAGGTCGCCCGCGACATGCGGCCGGACCAGACCGTGGTCATCAACGTCTCGGGCCGCGGCGACAAGGACGTGAACGAGGCGATCCGACTGCTCGAAGCGCGCGGCGACCGCGTCTGACGCGAATCACCTCTTCGCGGGCGTCTTGTCGGCCGGCTTGACGGCGACCTTCAGGTCCACCGCGAGCGGGTTGTGGTCGCTCGCGTAGCCAGCGGGCTTGTCGCTGCCGGGCTGCGACGACTTCGGCACGCTCAGCACGAAGAAGGAGCCCTTCTGCGCCTTCTGGAACAGGTTCGGCGACAGCAGGATGAAGTCGATCGCACGCTCGATCGGCTTGCCGGGCTTGTCCTCGGGCACGAACGAGTGGGTCAGGTACTTGCGGCGATCAATCTTGGAGCCTCCCTCCGCGTCGCCATCACCCTTGCCGCCGCCGGGGCGCACCTCGTACGCGCTGATCAGGCCACCGAGCGACTTCTCGCGAAGCGCCTTCGCCGTCATGTGCGTGGGCTCGGCGTTGAAGTCGCCCACCACCGCGATCTGCGCGTTCTTGTCCTTCGCGCGCACGGCATCGATCAGGTTGACCGTCGACAATGCCTCGAGCTCCCGCTGGTGCGCGAACTTCTTGCCACCGGCCTTGAAGTGCACCACGAAAAGGTCCAGCGCGCTGCCATCGGGCAACTGGACCTTCGCGTGCAGCGGACTGCGCTGGAAGCCTCCGCCACCCTCGGTCTCGTCGGGGTCGGCCCACTTCTGGCGCTTGCGTTCGGCAGGATCCTTCGGCAGACGCGCGGCTGCGCCGGCGATCTTGACGTCGGGATAGATCTTCACGTCGAGGATCGGAAAGCGGCTCAGCACCGCCTGCTCAACGCCCCGGTAGTAGCCGACCTCGCGACTCGCCAGATGCTCGTAGCCAAGGTCCTTCAGGTACTGGTCACGGAACCAGCGCAGGCATTCCTCGCTCTCGACCTCCTCCAGCGCAAGCACGTCGGCATCGAGCGCCTTGATCGCCGCGGCAAGGTTCTGCAGCCGCGTGGGGTCGGTCTTCATCTTGATGTCGTCGTAGTCGCCCGAGAGCCTGGGGTCGTCCTTGTCGTCGAACAGGTTCTCGACGTTGAAGGCGCCGAGACGGATGCAGCCCTCGGCCTTCCTGGGCGCCGAAGCCACGCCGATCGGCTGGGAAGCCTGGCCGGTGTAGGTGTTGGGCTTCTCCTGACGGGGCGCGGGCGCGGCCTGCGCGAAGGCGCGCGAGGCGAGAATCAGCGCCAGCAGCGCCACGGCGGACGGACGAAGCATTCGCATGGGCACGAGTGTACGGCGCGCCACGGCTACCATCGCGCGATGCCCCACGGAAGCAGTCGCTCCCGATACACCGCCTATCGCGCCGAGCAGCGCGAGCGTCGGCGACGCGCGGAGCGAACGGTCGTCAGCTTCCACGGCACCGAGCGCAGCCTGAAGCGCCAGCGCAGTTTCGGGCAGCTGTTCCGCAGCTTCCTCGGCGAACTTCGATCCTTCAGGGGTGCCATGGGCATCGCGCTCGGCACGCTCACCGTCGGCACGATCCTGAACCTGGTCCCACCGGCGGCCACGAAGGTCGCCATCGACAACGTGTTCATGCGCCAGCCGCTTCCGGCCTCGCTGGCACGGTGGCTGCCCGAACAGGCCGCGAGCGATCCCGCGACGCTTCTCACCTGGATCGCCGGAACCATCGTCACGCTCAGCTTCTTCGGAACGGTGGTGCACCTGACCGGACGCTGGCAGGCCACGCGCGTGACCAAGCTGCTGCAGGCATCGCTGCGTCGAGCCGCCTTCCAGCACGCGGTGCACCTGCCACTGGGGCGAATCTGGCAACTGAAGTCCGGCGGCCTGACCAGCCTGCTCCGCGAGGATGCCGGCGGCGTGGCGGAGCTTGTCTTCAGCATGATCTACAACCCGTTCCGGGCGATCGTGCAGCTGATCGGGATCCTCACCGTGCTCGCGTGGACCGACTGGCGCCTGCTGCTCGGGGCGATCCTGCTGCTCCCGCTGGTGTGGTTCAGCCACCGCACATGGATCGGCCGCATCCGACCGCTCTACCGGGACATCCGCCAGCAGCGCAGCGAGGTTGACGCACAGACCACCGAAACCTTCGGCGGCATGCGCGTGGTGCGCGCCTTCGCGCGCGAGCGCAGCGAGTCGGGACGGTTCGCCACCGGCAGCCACCTGATGGCGCGCCAGGAGATCCTGACGTGGTGGTGGAGCCGAGGCATCGAGCTTGGGTGGGCGCTCTTCGTGCCGATCGGCAGCGCCCTGCTGCTGTGGTACGGCGGCAGGCAGGTGCTGGGCGGCTCGCTCACCCCGGGCGATCTGGTGCTTTTCATGACCTACCTGGTCATGCTGCTGGGCCCGATGGAGGCCCTTGCCTCGAGCGCCACCAACTTCCAGACCAATCTCGCCGGCTACGACCGGACCCTGGACCTTCTGGCCGAATCCCCCGAACTTCCCGACCGCGCTGGCGCCCGCACGCTCGAGCGCGAGGCCGTGCATGGCGACATCGTGGTCGAGGGTCTCACCTTCGCCTACCCGGGCGCAACCAGCAACGTGCTCGAGGACGTCTCGTTCCGGGCGCGCGCCGGCGAGATGATCGCCTTCGTCGGAGCGAGCGGCGCCGGCAAGACCACGCTCTCCAACCTCATCGCGCGCTTCTTCGATCCGACCGCGGGACGAATCACGATCGACGGCACCGACCTGCGGGACCTTCGCCTGTCCAGCTGGCGTCGGCTGCTGGGGGTGGTCGAACAGGACGTCTTCCTGTTCGACGGCACCGTGGCCGAGAACATTGCCTACGCCGATCGCGATGCCTCGCGCACGCGGATCGAGGCGGCGGCACGCACGGCCTGCGCGCATGACTTCATCGCGGCGCTTCCGCAGGGATACGACACCCGCGTCGGCGAGCGCGGCGTGCGCCTTTCCGGAGGCCAGCGCCAGCGCCTGGCGATCGCGCGCGCGGTGCTTGCCGATCCACGCGTGCTGATCCTTGACGAGGCGACGAGCAACCTGGACGTGGAAAGCGAGCAGGCGATCCAGCAGGGACTCGCGAACCTGATGCGCCAGCGCACCTCGTTCGTGATCGCGCACAGGCTCTCGACCATCCGGCATGCCGACCGCATCGTGGTGCTGCGTGGCGGCCGCGTGGTCCAGCAGGGAACCCACGACGAACTCATGCAGGGCAGCGGCCCCTACCGCGACATGGTGCTGATCCAGACGGCGCGCCCGGACCTGCGCACCGAGAATCGCGTGCAGGCCGCCGGCTGATTCCGCTCACGCGCCGGCGACGCGTCCCTTCCAGGCACGGCGGCCACGCTTGGCGACCCACAGGCTCCTCCACTGGATCGCCGTCATCAGCGCGATGCCGATGGGGTGAAGCACCACCGCGCTCCAGGGCTGCCGGAATCGCCTCGCGAGCATGACACGCGTGAGGAACCCCAGGCCGATGGCCAGCGCGGAAGGGCCCGCGATCTCGCGCACCCCGGCCGCACCCGCAAGCGCCGCAGCCACGACGACCCACGGCAGCAGATGCCCGACCGCGTGCACGAGCGTGAAGAACAGCAGCGTGCCGAGCGACCCCAGACCCTCGTAGGCGTTCTTCACGAACCCTCGCCACGATTGCCCGAAGCCTCGGTACATGCGACACGAGACGAGTTCCGTCCCGTCGAAGAGATCGGTCCGCCCCCCGCTCGCGCGCACGCTCCGTGGCAGCTTGATTCCGTCATGCATGCTCGCCTTGAACGCGCCGTGCCCACCGCTCCGCCGCCACGCCTCGCGGCGCACCAGCAGGAACTGTCCGCAGCCAGCCGCCAGCGCCGGGCGCCGATCCCGCCGCATGAGGCCCATCGGCAGATACCCAAGCAGCACGAAGTGGATCATCGGCACCGTCAGCGCCTCTCCCAGCGAACCACAGATCTCCCGAGGAAAGGTGCTCACAAGCTCGCTTCCGGATCGGCGGGCGAAGCGGACCGCGGTGGCCACGGCTCGCGGATCCAGGCGAACGTCCGCATCGGTGAACAGCAGCCACGCGGCGTCGCTCGAGCAGCCCATGCGTTCACAGCCCCATTGCTTGCCGTTCCATCCTGCAGGCAACGGCTCCGTTGGCACGCGGATCACCCGCGCGTCGGCCGCCGCAAGCCGCGACAGGATCTCCGCCGTCGCGTCGGTGCTCTGGTCGTCATAGACACGCGCACGCACCGGCACCTCGACGGATTCCAGCACGCCCCGCACGCACGCCTCGATGTTCTCGGATTCGTTGCGGGCCGGAATGCAGACATCCACGCGGTCCTGCGCCGTCAGCGGCTCGTCCGACGGCACCGGGCGACGATACAGCGTGAGGTTCCACGCGGTCATCGCGCATGGCAGCGCCGCGCAACCCACCATCGCCCACGCGACGATCGTGTCCAGATCGGCGCTCATCCGCGACTCCCACGCCTGGGATCGATGCGCCCTGCGCGGCCCGTCAGCGCAAGCCAGAGGTCGTACACCGGATGCACGCGGGCCGCGTCGCCACCAACGATGCACTCGAAGGCCGCCGCATCACGCCCCATCACGGCATGCGCAAGGGCGCCCTGATTCTGCCGCATCGCCGCCTCGAGCGCGCGCTGCCAGCCAACCAGCCTGCGGTCCGCCGGCGTCTCCACGGGCATGACGCGCAGGAACACCTCGGGACGCGCGTCGGACCAGAAGCCGTACTCCATCGTCAGGCTCCAGACCCGCATGTCCCCGTTGGCCGCCAGCAGCGCCGCCGCGCCGGGGCGAGGCACCACCGGCTCCCGAACGTCGGTGAAGCGACCCTGCGGCGTCAGCATGATCGTCGGCCGATGCATCGCGGCCATGCGCCGGGACACGTAGCCGCCCATCGCCTCCAACGAGCGCGGATCATCCGGGTCGATGCCGAAGATGCCGAGCTTGCGGAGGAATCGGAACCGCGCGAGCTGCGCCGCGTCCATCGGTGAGAGGTTCGATCGACCCTGGAAGAACGATCTCCACAGGGCCACCGCGAGCATCGGATCCCACCACGAACTGTGGTTCATGGCCACCATCGCCGAGCCCGGAAAGGCCGCGAGATCCGCGAGTGCCTGCAGCGTGCCCGGCATGACGCGCACGGCATGGAATCTCGCGCGCAACTGCCGCTGCGCGTACCAGCCGAAGAACGCCGCGAACCGCGGGTTCCACGCGTCCTCGATCCGGACGCCGTTCAGTTCGCCGCCGCGGTCGCCCACGCCTCGGTTCCAGCGCTCGCCACGCGCCCCTCGGTGGGCAGGCCAAGGTCGCGAAGCGCCGACTGCGCCGCAGTCACGCCACTCATCAGCACCATCGGCACACCCGGGCCGGGATTCGCGCTGCCGCCGGCCAGGTACAGGTTGCGAAGCACCGAACTGCGGTTGCGCGGCTTGAAGCCGCCGTGCATCCGGCCGTGGCTGGCAAGACCGTAGATCGCGCCACCCTCGGCGTTGTAGAGCCGCTCGATGCTGGCAGGCGTCAGGTGACGCTCCACCACGATGTGGCGCTCGATGTCCTCCATGCCGAAACGCTTGAACTTCTCGATCAGGACCGGACGGTACTGCTCCAGCAGGCCGCCGGGGCCCTCCCAGCGCTGGCCCTCGCGTCGATACGGCGTGTGGATGAGCGCGTAGAACGCCTCGCCGCCCGCGGGTGCCTGGGCGGGATCGGTCCGGCTCGGCACGCACAGGTAGATCGTCGGATCTCGCGCAGGAATGCCCTTGGCGTAGATGTCGTCGAATTCCGCGACCGAATCGCGGCTGAACAGGAAGTTGTGATGCAGCAGGTGGTCGTACTGCCGATCCAGACCGAGATACAGCACCACGCCGCTGCAGGCCGGGGTGTAGCGCGCGGCGATCGACCGCTGCTCGCGCAGACTGGATCCGTCGCCAAGCAGGTCGCGATAGGTGCGCTGCACATCGCAGTTGCTCACCACCAGGTCCGCCTGCAGCGAGCGGCCATCCTCGAGCTCAACGCCCACCGCCACCCCACCACGCTGAACGATGCGCTTCACGGCCGCGCCCGTGATCAGTTCGGCGCGCTCCTCGCGCAGGATCCGCTCGAGCGAGCGCGCAACCTGCCGCGTGCCGCCCATCGCGTACCAGCAGCCATGGTCCACCTGCGCCGAGGCGATCAGGCCAAGGATCGACGGCGACAGGAACGGGCTCGACCCCACGTACTGCAGGAAGTGCTCGCTCAGCTGCCGCAGGTGCGGCTCGCCGATCCACTTGTGCACGGTGCGCGCCACGGTGCTGTGCATCCGCATGGCCAGCACGTCGCCCAGGAGCCCCGGATCGTTCGCGGGCGGCTTGCGCATCAGGTCCACGATGCCGCCAAGGTCCTTGTAGAAGAACACCTTGTCGCTCAGCCGGTACATGCGACGGCTCCAGTCGATGAAGCGCCGCCAGCCCTCGCCCGCACCGCGACCCGGGAACTGCCTCTCCATCGCTGCCGCCATGCGCCCCACGTCCTCCAGCAGGTCCACGCGGGTGCCGTCCTCGTAGAGGCAGCGCCACTGCGGATCCAGGCGAACCAGCGACAGGTAGTCCTCGGGGCGCCGCCCGCTGCGGGCGATGATCCCACGCACGACCTGCGGCATGGTCAGGATGGTCGGACCCATGTCGAAACGGAAACCCGCCTCGTCCAGCACGTTCATCTTGCCGCCCAGATGCGCGTTGCGTTCGACGACGGTGACCTTCACGCCCGCGGTCGTCAGCTCCACCGCGGCCGCAAGTCCTGCCAGGCCACCACCCACCACGATCGCGGTCCGCGTCATCCGTGCTGCTCCTTGCCCGCCATGGCGGGCGTGTCCGTGTTGCTCTCGCCCGCCGGTCGCGCGGGATGCTCCAGTCTTCCCGGCGATCGTGCGCCGTGCCACCACCGCACCATGCGATCGAGCATGCCCAGCATGCGCGGCGTCGGCGGATCCGCATCCGGTGTCCAAGCCGCGGTGCGCGACACCGAGAGCGGCCGCGTGAGTTCAAGCAGGCCCGCCTCGCCGCGCGAGGCTCCCCATCCGCTCTCGCCGCGGCCCGCGATCGTCACGCCCGGGTGTCCCGTCGGCGTCACGCACTCGTTGAAGGTGACGACCGACGATCCGAGCGAGTGCACGAACGACTCGTTGCGCTGAAGGCTGCGCGCCGATCGCGAGAACACGCTCGTCGCCAGCACATGGGCGCTGCGCCGATGGATCTGCAGGGCTTCCTGCACGCCATCCACCGGCACCACCGCCATGACTGGCCCGAAGTGCTCGCCGTGAACCAGCGGCGCGTGCGCCGGGCAATCCACGGCGATGATCGGCCGAATCCATCCATCCGAGGCGGTCTCCGCCACGCCGCTCAGGCTTCGCGCCCCAAGCGAGAGCGCCTCGCTCACGAGCGTGGAACACCGCACCGCTTCGGCGGCATCCACGAGTCGCACGGGACGCGCTCCCGCGGCAAGGGGCGCCATCGCGTCCAGGAAGGCCCGGTACACCGATCGATCCACCAGAGCCCGCCGCGGCGCCATGCAGGTCTGTCCGGCGTTCATCGTGAGCGCAAGCCAGAGCCGCCTGGCGGCAAGCACCGGATCCGCGTCCGCAAGCACCAGCGCGCTGTCACGTCCGCTCAGCTCCAGCACGGACGGCGTGAGCGATGCGGCGCACGCCTCGGCCACGCTGCGGCCCGTCCTGCTTCCACCGGTGAACATGACCTTGTCGAAACCGCCGCTCACGACCAGCCGCTGGCCCTCGGACCGCGAGGCGTCGGCCAGCTCGATCCAGCCGTCCGGCAAGCCGCACGAGGCGGCCAGCCGAACCAGCAGACGCTGCGACTCGGGCGAACGCTCCGAGGGCTTCACGGTGACCCGGTTGCCCGCGGCGATCGCCTGAAGCAGCTGGATGCCCAGAAGCCCGGCCGGGTAGTTCCACGTCGCGATGATCAGCACGCGACCCACCGGCGCACGCTGCAGGGTCACGGTCCGGCCCAGGAGCCAGCCCGGGCGACCCCAGGCCGGGCGTGCGCCCAGGATCGATCCTGCGCATGCCTCATGCCACCGAATCGAGGCAAGCAGCGGCAGCACCTCGCTGACGTAGGCCTCGGACTCCGGCTTGCCGACTTCTTCGGAGATCACCCTAGCCAGATCACGACCGTGCGCAGCCACAGCCCGTCGGAATCGCCGCAGCCATGTCCTGCGCTCAGGCCACGAAAGTGTCCGGCAGGCGGCGGGAAGATTCTCATCCACCAGGGTCATCAGGGCGATCCTACGGGGTTGCTTCGACCATTCCTTGCCTGCGGATTCGCATCGAATCCACCCCAACGAGCCGATCGAACTCCCATCATGATCGCCGAGGAACGCAGCGTACGCCACCTGTCCGATGTCGGCATCGTCGGCGCGGGCCCCGGAGGCCTGTCCGCGGCCATCCTGCTCGCGGCGAGCGGCGCGAGCGTGGATGTCTACGAGCGCCAGCCCGTCCTCGGCGGCCGGACCCGCCGGCTCAGCCTCGGCGAGCACCACTTCGACGTGGGCCCGACGTTCTTCATGATGCCCTACGTGCTCGACGAGATCCTCGCGGCCGCCGGTCGCAAGCTCTCCGACCGCGTCGAGCTCACCCGGCTTGACCCGATGTACCGCCTGCTGCTCGGCCAGGCCGAGGGCGCGCCGATCACCCTCGACACCACGCAGGACCTTGCCCGCATGTCGGAACGGCTCTCGCGCATCGAGCCGCACGACGGGCCCGCCTTCCTGCGCTTCATCGCCGACAACCGACGCAAGCTCGCGGCCATGACGCCGCTGCTGCGAAGGCCGATCCGCAGCGTGCTTGATCTCGCCTCGATGGACGCCCTGCGCGCCGGTCCACACCTGCGCCCATGGCAGAGCCTCTACGACCACCTCAAGGGGTACTTCCGCAACCCCTCGATCCGGCTGTCGATGAGCTTCCAGAGCAAGTACCTGGGCATGAGTCCCTTCGAGTGCCCGGAACTCTTCAGCATCCTGCCGTTCATCGAGTACGAGTACGGCATCTGGCACCCCACCGGTGGCTGCAACGCGCTCATGCGCGCGATGGCCGAGATCGCCGAGGAGCTTGGCGTCCGCTTCCACACCGGCTGCGAGGTGCAGGCCATCGAGTTCGAGGGCCGTCGCGCCACCGGCGTGCAGGTCGACGGCTCGCTGCGCCGCCATCGCCACGTGGTGGTGAATGCCGATGCCGCCAGCGCCATGCGCCGACTGGTGCCATCGCACCTGCGTCGAACCTGGTCCGATCGGCGCATCGAGCGCAGCCGGTACAGCTGCAGCACCTACATGCTCTACCTGGGCCTCGATGGCGAGGTGGACCTGCCGCATCACACCATCTACGTGAGCCGCAGCTACGAGAAGAACCTCGCCGACATCGCCACCAACGGCACGCTCAGCGAGGATCCCTCGATGTACGTGTGCAACCCGGCGCCGATCGATCCCACCATGGCGCCGCGCGGCGCGTCGAGCCTGTACGTGCTCGTGCCGACGCCGAACGTGCAGCCTGGACTGAACCACGTCGACTGGAACGCGCAGGCCCCCACGCTGCGCGAGCGCACCTATCGCCAGCTCGAGGAGACCTTCGGCCTGCGCGACATCCGCAGCCGGATCCGCGTGGAGCGTCAGGTCACGCCGCTCGACTGGCAGGGCGAGGGCATCCAGTTCGGCGCGACCTTCAACCTGGCGCACAATCTCGGCCAGATGCTGCATCGACGTCCGCAGCACAAGCTGCAGGATGTCGACGGCGTGTGGCTGGTCGGCGGCGGCACGCACCCGGGCTCGGGATTGCCGGTCATCTTCCTCTCGGCGCAGACGACTTCGCGCCTGCTGTGCGAGCGAATGGGACTGCCCTGCGCCCTGGACCAGACGCCGCCATCCTCCCACCGTCGCTCCGCTAGCCTGTCGGCGTGGACATCACCTACGGCCGTTACCTGAAGGTTCCCGAACTCCTCTCGCTGCAGCAGCCCGTCGGCACGCCCGTCGAGCATGACGAGATGCTGTTCATCGTCATCCACCAGGTGTACGAGCTGTGGTTCCGACAGCAGCTGCACGAGGGGGACCGGCTCTGCGCGCTGCTGCAGGAGGGCTCGTTCGAGCGCGCCAGCCACACGCTCGCGCGAATGCTGAAGATCCTCAAGACGATGGTCGCGCAGATCGACGTGCTCGAGACCATGTCGCCCGTGTCGTTCCTGCAGTTCCGCGAATTCCTGACCAGCGCCAGCGGCTTCCAGAGCTGGCAGTTCCGCGCCTTCGAGATGATGCTCGGCCAGAAGAACCCGAAGGCCGTCGAGCGCTATCCCGAGGGCTCCACCGAGCGCGCCGAGCTGCAGATGCGACTGCGCGCGCCTTCGGTCTGGAGCAGCTTCGTGCAGGGGCTCGCCAGGCTGGGCCACGCGGTTCCTCCCAGCACGCTGCATCGGGATCCCGCGATGCCTCCCGCCGCCGACCCCGCCATGCAGGCCGTTCTGCTTCCGATCTACCGGAAGGTCGGTCCCGTCCACGCCTTCTGCGAATCCCTGGTCGATCTTGACGAGGGCGTGCAGGAGTGGCGCTACCGTCACGTGAAGATGGTGGAGCGCACGATCGGCTCCAAGCCCGGCACTGGCGGCTCCGCTGGCGTGCAGTACCTCAAGTCCACGCTTTTCCAGCCGCTCTTCCCGGATCTCTGGGAACTCCGAAGCGGGCTCTGAGGTCCGGGCGCGGCGCGCCGCTCAGCGCACACCGCTGCCCGAGGCGCCCACGATCCGGATGCGGCCGTTCTGCAGGTCCCACACGGCGCTCTCCGCCTGCACCGGCACGGGTTGCGCGCGGCCGCCGCGCTGCAGCACCTTGACCATCCGGCCGGGACGCGCCGTCACCTGCGCGATGCCGGTCGCCAGGTCGTAGTCGAACGAATCGCATTCCACGTCGACCTCGGGCGTGCGCACGAACACGCGCCCCAGCCCCTCGATGCGCCGCAACTGCACGGGCGCCCCAAGATCCGCCGGCGTTCCTGCGGGTTTCGGCGCGTCGGCCGCTGGCTGTGGCGAAACCACACGATCCACGGTGGCCTGCAGGCGATCGCAGGTCAGCGTGAGCGTGTCCTGCTCGCGCAGGCCCGCGTGAAGCAGCTCCACCCCCTCGTCAAGGTCGATGCGATATCGGCCAAGCACGTCGAGTCGCCGCATGTCCAGCCGCCTGGTCCACTTGAAGCGGGTGGTGCCACGTCCGTCGAACAGCGATGGCGGCGCCGCGCGCGCGCCGTCGTCATCGCGATCAAAGACCAGCAGCGTGCCGGCCGATGGAACCTCGCTCTCGCCGGTCGCCACGTCATGCGTGACCTGCTCGGCCATCAGTCGGAACAAGCGCGGCTCGTCCGAGCGATCGACGCGGCCCCAGCTGCGGCTCTCCAGCTTCACGCCGCCGCGGGCCTGCACCCGCCGAACGCTGCCGGCCTCGCCCGCCGCGGTCGCTGCGCCCGCACCTGCCGAGCCCAGCGTGAGCGTGGCCTGCGCCGCCTCGAGCTCGTCGCGCTCGGTGGGGCTGCGGCTCGCGACCGCCTTCACGGTTCCGTTCAGCTCCACCTCGCTCGCCTGCGCGTCCACCCGCCTATACGTGAGCCCCTCGCTCCAGGTGGCCTCCATCGAGGCCTGCGCCGGAAGCGTCGGCCTTGCGCGCGGTTCCGGCGATCCATCCACAACGATCGTGTCGAAGGCCCGGCAGCGCCCCGCACCCGGCGCCGAGCCAACACCCGACAATTCATCCAGCTCGATCCGCTCCATGCCGTCCGCGGCCGTCGCCCCACGCGCGAGCAGCAGGTCCGGTCCGCGCAGCGTCACGCGCTTGGCGGTCGGATCCGCCTCCATCGAGGTTGCCCAGATCCGCGCGTCACCGCTGACGAGCGCCTGCACCGCGCCGCGCGACTTCATCTCCGCGACGTCCACCCGATCAGCCTGCGCGGGCGCGCCCGCGACGGGCCGGAAGGTGCACTCCATGGCGTCGGTCCACAGGCGCTGGGACTGGTCGAGCGCCGCCACACGCCCCTCGGCGATCAGCTTGGTCGGCTGCGAGGCGCCATCCTCCAGCGGCAGCAGCGAGAGTTCCACGCGCTCGGCGGCCAGGCTGCTGCCCTCGGGCTGGCGCACCGCGCGCGCGGCACCTTCCGCGAGCAGGCGCGTCACCGCGTCACGACCTCCCTTGGCGACGCACTCGACCATCAATCGCTCCGCCTCCAGCCGCACCTCGTCCGCGTTCGCGCGAACCGCGCCACGGAAGTCCGCCTGACGAAGGCGCGCAGCCTCGGCACCGGGCTCGAACGCCAGCGTCACGCCTCGCCCCCACTCCAGCCGGACGGTGCGGGCCGACGCCGGCATGGCGACCGCCTCACGATCACCCGCCCCCTTCGCGGCCTCCGCGGGCATCGAAGCGACCGCCTGCACCGCGGCGCCGTCGGCGCCACCGAGCCGCATGCGCCCGGCGCCGTCGATCTCGCCCTTGCCCGTGCGACGGTTCATCGAGAAGCGCGTCGCTTCAAGATCAAGCCGCGGGCTCGCCAGCACGAAGCGTCGGCCGGACTGCGCCTCGATCGTCACCGCCTCGTCGCCGGTCACGTAGCGCAACCGCCCGCAATCGATGCGCGCCTCGCTGCGCTGGTCCTCCATCCGCGTGGGCGAGCCCAGGATGTCCACGATCACGTCATCCTTGCTCGGCGGACGCTCCGCCTTGGGCTCGAGCAGCTCCATCGTCAATCGCCCCACGTAACGGATCTCGGTGCGCTCCGTCGCCGGCTGGACCGGCGCAAGCGCGCTCGCGAGCATCGCCACGCCGATCGGCATCGCCGCATGCACCGGTTCTCCCCAAGGCCGCCCCGGCATCGCGCTCGACAGGTTCTCGCCGATCGAGTTCCCCTCCAGCGAGAACACCGCCTCCAGGCGGTCGCCATCGATGCGCGTGCGCTCGCCGGCACTCTCGCGAAGAACCTGCACCGAGCGATCGAGCGTGAGCCGATAGAAACGCGGCTCGGGAGGCGCCGCCACGATCGCGGCACTCGGTCCTCGCGGCGCGGGGAGCGGCGACGGCTCGGACGCGTCCGCGCGATCGGATCCAAGCCGACGCGTGATCTGGATCGGCGAAAGCGGTCGTTCCACCGTCAATCGCTCGATGTTGCGTCCGTCCGGTGTCAGCAGCATGGTGAGGCCCTCGCCCGAGAAGCGAAGCTGGTCCGTCACGACCTGCACGCGCTTGTCGCACCGCACCTCGCCCAGTCGGCTGTCGAACAGCGCCTCGTCGGCCTCGACCACGATCGCGGGCGGATCGCTGTCCATGTCGACCGCGCGGCCACCGATCGGCGCGTACATACGGATCACCACCGATCCATCCAGCCGCCCGCTCTCGATCGCGCGATCCGGCACGCGCAGGCGCCCACGCTCGGCGCGCATGCTGATCACGCGTCCGCCCTTGGGGAACATCATCGCGCGCGGCTCCTGCATGCGCATCCATCGATCGCGCTCCGGATCGATGCGCGAGGCGCTGTACTGCTGCGCCAGTCGACCCGCCTCGTCGGCCACCTGCACCCACGCCCCCTGGTCCAGCGACACGCCGCGCGATTCCAGGGCAGCCCCACCACCGGTTCCCTCGTCGGGCCGCAGTGGCGCCGGCGAGGGAAGGTCCTTCGCCTCGACGATGCGCGGCGACTTCACCGCCTGCGGCACCTCGGCCTTCGGTTCGATCCACACCGCCAGAAGCAGGATCACGATGCCAACCGCCGCCGCGAGCGCCGTCGCCAGAAGCGGCGACCGGGGGCGAAGGCTCACTTCTGCGCCTCCACCACGGCCTGCCATGCATCGGCGGCACGCAGCAGGTGCTCGATTCCCTCGCGAACCGCGCCATGGCCGCCCGGCGCGGCGGCCACCCACGCGGCCATCTCGCGAACCTCCGGCACCGCATCGGCCACCGCCATCGGATAGCCCACGCGAGCGAGCAGCGGCATGTCCGGCAGATCGTCGCCCATCGCGGCCACTTCGGCCGGCGGAATCCCGAGCCGCTCCAGCAGCTGTTCCAGCACGGCACCCTTGGGGCCGCTCGCGGTCACCACGTGCTGCACGCCCAGGTCCGCAAGCCTGTGACGAAGCGCCAGCTCGCCCCGGCCGGTCACCACGGCCAACTCGCGCCCTGACCGGATCCATGCGCGCATGCCGAAACCGTCACGCACATGAAAGCGCTTCGTCTCCACGCCATGGCCATCCACGTGAATGCCTCCGTCGGTCAGCGTGCCATCGGCGTCGAGAACCAGCAGCCGCACGCGGGCAGGATCGGACGGGCGGGTCATGTGACGAGTGTATCGCGCAAGGCCGAAGTACCCTCCACGTCCGGTGTCGACGGTCGACCTCTCCAGCCCCGTCATGCACTCGATGCACGCCGTCCGCACGGCGGTGCACGCAGGCGCCTCGACCGAGGAGGCGCGCGCCCTGCTTCGCGAGCGAAAGCTCGACCACCACCTCTTCTACGTGTACGTGGTCGATGCCGACGATCGCCTGCTCGGACAGGTCTCCGCGCGACGGCTGCTGCTGAGCCGTGGCAGCGAGCCGATCACCGACCTCATGCACCCGGCCCCGGCGGTCGTCGCCTTCACCGACACGGTGGGCCGTGCCTTCGAGTACCTCGCTTCCTACCGCCAGCTCGCCATCCCGGTGGTCGACGGCGACCAGCGCCTGCTGGGCGTGGTCGACGTCACCGCCTGGACGGCCGATGCCGCGGAGCGTCTGGAGAGCGGGCGCGCCGAGTTCTTCGGCCGACTGGGCGCGGCGGTCGAGGAACATCGGCTTGGCGGCCCGCTGCGCGGCTTCACGATGCGGATGCCGTGGCTGCTCTGCAACATCGCCTCGGGCCTGGGCTGCGCGTTCATCGCCGAAGCGCACGACGAACTGCTCAAGACCGTCATCGTTCTCGCCGCGTTCATCCCCCTCGTGCTGACGGTCACCGAATCCGTGGGAGTCCAGGCCACCGAGTTGTCGGTGGGCCTGCTGCGATCCAACGCGTCCGTCGCCGCGTTCCTGCGAAGGTTGCGCACCGAGGCCGCCACAAGCCTTCTGCTGGGCGTCGCGGCGGGCGGCATCGTGGGCCTGACCACGCTCCTCTTCACGCAGGCCGACGAGCGCAATCGCATCATCCTGACCCTGATGCTCAGCGTGGCGGCAGCCATGATGATCGCCGCGCTCATCGGGTCGCTCGTGCCGCGCATCCTGCGCCGGCTCGGCGCGGATCCGAAGTTCGCCTCGGGTCCGGTCACGCTGATGGCGGTGGACCTGGCCAGCACGCTCACCTACCTCACGGTGGCGACGGCCTTCTTCGCCCAGCACGCGCCGACCGTCAACCCCTGAGCAGCAGCAGCGCGGCCACGTCGTAGGCGGCGTGGGTGCCCGCGGCGATGCCGAATCCACGCCAGTGGTACAGCGTGCCGAACCAGCCGCCGCCGAGCAGCAGGAACGAGAACTTCCACGCGTCGAAGCCGCCATCGGCAAGACGAAGCGGGTGGTAGAGGGCGAAGAGCAGCGCACTCGCGACCATGGCCATGATCCACGCGCGTGGGCCGCGCCACCCGGCGACATCCGAGATCAGCATGTGCAGACCGCCCATCACCGCCATGCGGAAGACCAGCTCCTCGTACACGCCAGCGCCCAACGCCATCGAGAGGCGCGTGAGCGTGTCCATGCCCTCGAACTCCGCGCCCGCCGCCGCCAGCGCGAACCGCTCCGCACCGCGGCCCGCAAGCATGCCAAGAGGCAGCAGCGGCGCGGCCAGCGCCAGGCTCTCGCCGTACATCCCAATGATCGTCGTCACCCGCGCGCGCCACGGGAACCTGCCGATCACCTGCCACGCCAGCAAGGTCAGCAGCAGGCCAGCGGCCGGAAGCGAAAGCAGCGGAAGTCCCAGATCCTCGGCACGCACGCCAAGGGCCTGAAACAGCCCGACCATGCCGCCGTGCGCCTTGTTCGTCAGCGTGCCGGGACCACGCCGCAGCCACATCGCAAGCCCCACCTCGTAGCAGGCGAGCAGCGGCAGCAGGAACAGCAGCGTCTCGAGCGGACGCGTCGACGCCTCGGGGTATCGAACGACAGCCGCACCCCGCGTGGGGCGCACCGGCATCTTCCGGGATCGGGTTCGGCTCACGCCTTCTTGGCGCGGGCGCCCTTGGCGGGCTTCGAGGCCGTCGCCGCGCCGCCGCCCTGCAGGGCCTTGAGCTTGCGCGCCATCAGGCTCTTGCGACGCGCCGCGGTGTTGCGGTGCATCGTGCTGGTGCCAGCGGTCTTGTCCACGGCCGAGGCGGCGTCACGGTAGGCCTTCTCGGCGGCGGTGGCATCACCCGTGGCGATCGCCGCAAGGAAGCCCTTGATGGCATCCTTCACGCGGCGCTTGCGCCAGTTGTTCAGGGCGTTGCGCTTCTTGGACTGACGGACTCGCTTGGCTGCACTCTTGGTGTTTGGCACGTTTCTCTCCGAAGGGTCGGGGAGTATGCCCGGTTTTCCGTTCCGGGGCAAGTGGGCGGAATGCCGCGGCCCGCACCTTGACGGGCCGACGCCGGGGGCCGAAACTGCCCTTTCGGGCGCTTTCAGCCCGTTGGAGACCCCCCTCGAATGGCCACGCGCTCCGCCAGCACTGGCGTCCTCGTCACGCTCGTCATTTTCGTGATCCTCACGATCGCCCTGCTGGTCGTGAACATCCTGCAGTGGACCCAGGTGAAGTCGATCACCGAGGCCATGCGCAAGAACGACGAGATGTACAAGCGCATGGGCACGGGCGCCGAGATCGGCACCGACGACGTCAAGCGTCTCGAGACCATGGCGGGATCCTCGCAGAAGAAGCTCATTCCCTACCTGATCGACCTGAACCAGCAGTTCAGCGGACAGTTGACCGGCGACCGCGGCAGGGTGATCGACGACAAGACGCTTGCCGACGCGATCAAGGCCATGGGCGTGGAGGAAGGCGGCACCGTCAAGTCGCTCGTGGCTCGCCTGAAGGCCGACGCCGACACCAGCGCCGCCGAGCTCAAGAGCCTCAAGGACCGCATGGATCAGGTGAAGGCGCAGATCGACGCGGCCTCCGCCAAGGCCGCGCAGGCCGGCACGCAGGACAGCGAGGTGCTGGCCAAGGCTTCGCAGGCGCTCGCCGATCTCAGCGCGGCCGCCGAGGCCTATCGCACCGACACCGAGGGCCTCAAGCAGTCGCTCGCCGGCGCCAAGCAGGACTTCGACCGTCGCGTGGCCGACGTCAAGACCGAGCGCGACAGCACCGTCGACAGCCTGAAGAACGACAGCGCCCAGTTGCAGACCCAGCTCGACCAGGCGCAGAAGAAGCTCTCGCAGTTCGAGACGGGCCTTCAGAACCCCGCCCTGCTCGTCGACGGCCACGTCATCGAGGTCAACGGCAGCGAGGGACAGATCTTCATCGATCTTGGCAAGCAGCAGCGCCTGCAGGCGGGCACCACCTTCGAGGTCTTCGAGACCCCCGAGCAGATCCGCTCCAGCGGCGAGCAGGGCCTGCGCGGCAAGGCGAGCATCCAGATCATGCGCGTCGGCGACCTCACCAGCACCGCCCGCGTGATCCGCTCCACGCCGGGCCGACCCGTGGTGAAGAACGATCTGCTGGCCAACGCGGTGTACTCGCCGAGTCACCGCTACCGATTCCTGGTCCACGGCAAGTTCAACGTCGATGGCGACAAGTTCGCCAGCACCGACGAGACCCAGCTGATCGTGCAGCGAATCAAGGACTGGGGCGGCACCGTCTCGTCCGAGGACCGCGTGACCGGCGATCTCGACTTCGTGGTGATCGGCGAGGTGCCCGAGGAGCCCAACCCGCTCTCGCCCACCGCCAGCAACGAGGAGGTCGAGGCCTACCAGCGCGCGAAGGCATCCAAGGACCAGTACGAGAAGATCCTGAACGACGCCACCCGCGCGCGCATCCCGGTGCTGAACTGGAACCGCTTCCAGTCCCTCACGGGCATGACGGACTGACGCCCGGGTGCACGCCGCCGTCCAGGCCCTCTCGCAGTTCCTGCCGTACGCGGCGCTCCGCACCGCCGCATCGGCCCTTCACCTCTTCGGCACCGAAGGCAATCTGCGCTTCGCCGCAGGCATCGGCTCGCTCTTTGCCCGACTGGGGCCCGCGCGCGTGCGCCGCGCCGAGCAGCACGTGCGATGGGCCTTCCCGAACCTGCCCGACGCCGAAGTCCGGCGCATCGCCGAGGCGAGCATCCAGCACATGTTCCAGCTGTTCCTCGTGGACAGTCTCGCGGGCCCGCAGCTTCTGAACGAGCACGGCTGGTCTCGCCACCTCGAGTTCGGCAAGGTCGACGCCACCATGCGTCTCCTGCTGCAGGATCGCCCGGCAATCTTCGTCACCGGCCACTCGGGCAACTGGGAGTTCCTGGGGCTCTCCCTGAGCCTGCTTGGCTTCCGCATGAGCGCGCTTGCGCGACCACTCGACAATCCCTTCCTCGACCAGTGGCTGCTGGGCATGCGCCGACGTCGCGGCCTCGAGATCCTCGTCAAGTGGGGCGCCACCACCGAGGTGCAGCGCGTGATCGAGTCCGGCGGACGTGTGGCGTTCATCGCCGACCAGAACGCGGGCGATGACGGCATCTTCGTCCCCTTCTTCGGCCGCATGGCGAGCAGCTACAAGAGCATCGCGCTGCTGGCGCTTCGCTACAAGCTTCCGATCGTGGTGGGCACCGCCATCCGTCAGGGCGAACAACTGAAGTACCGCATCGAGACGGTCGACCGGATCGAGCCCGAGGAATGCGAGGCTGCCGCCGACCCGATCTTCTACTGCACCGCCCGGTTCAACCACGCGATGGAACGGGCCGTGCGGCTCGCGCCGGAGCAGTACCTCTGGATCCACCGCCGCTGGAAGAGCCGCCCGAGCTGGGAGCGCCAAGGCAAGCCGATGCCCGATCGCGTGCGCAGAAAGCTGCTCGAACTCCCGTGGATGCGGCCTGACGAAGTGGATCGGATCGCCTCGTGCGCGACCGAGGCCGTGACCTGACGGAACCCCGAGGGTTCGCGACGCTCCGGCAATGCCGGTACCCTTCGCCGCCATGGGCGCCAAGCAATTCGTGGTCCAATCACGAGGTCGTGCCGCGGATGGAGCGCTTGCTCCACTCGGCACGCGCCGAGATCTCGAGTCCGCGCTCGCCTGCCGGAACACCATGTCCGACCATCCGGGCGGCGATCGCCTCTATGGCCCCGGCATCGAGATCGACATCGCCCCCGACGAGGATCCGGTGCTGCAGATGCTCCTGACGATCAACGACGAGGACATCGCGTGGGACGTGATCCTGCGCCTTGCCCGCGAATTCCAGTGGAAGATCGTCGACCCCAGCTCCGGACGCGAGCTGTCACCCTGACGTCGCGGCGCCCCGCGCCTCAGTCGAGCTTCTCGCTCTCGATGCAGGCCTTCTCGCCGGCCAGGCGCTTCTCGGCGTAGCGCTTCACCCAGTTCTCCCAGGTCTTGCCCGCAGCCGCGTCCTTGCCGGTGAAGGCGATGGCCGCGATCGAGGCCTCGCTGATCGACTGGCGGGTTCCGCCGTCCTTTGGAAGCAGCCGGACCATGCGATCGGCCTCCGTCGGGCCGGGCTTCCGGTCGTACAGGAAGCCCTCCACCGCCGTGCCATCCCGAAGTTCAACGGTCACGTCACCGCGGAAGTCACGGGCAGCCTCCAGAGCCGCCTCAAAGGCCGCAGGATCCTTTCGGTCGATCCGGGGGCCTGCCGAAGCGGCCGCGTTCTCGGTGCTGGCGTGTGTCACCGACCAGCCTCGGCATTGGCGTCCAGGTCGGCCAGCACGGCCTCGTCCAGGCGCCGGATCAGGGCCTCAAGCTGCTCGACTGCGATCTCAAGGCTGTTGCGCCCGGTCGCAAGGGTCATCGGGTCACCACGTCCGGCCTGCGCCCGAACCTCAAGGGCCGTGGCTTCGGACTTGAGCCTCTCCAGCAGACAGCACGCGTTCCGAAGGGCGCCAAGGCGCTCATCGGCCGGGTCAATGCCTTCGAAAGCCAGTGTGCCCGCGAGGCGAAGGCTGGGCGCATCCTGCGAGCCAACCTGCTTGGGCTCGGTCAGGACCGGCAAGTCGCCGGCCAACCGGGCGTGGGATCCATCCATGGGTTCATTCTCCGGGGTCTCCGACCCAACTGCAAGTCCCTGTAAGTCTGATAACGCCCGTAGCGGCGCCACCAACCCCTTTCTTCGGTCGCAACGCACCGGTTACCCCAACTTTCCGCGCCCCGACAATTTGGGCTCAGAACGGGAAGGACACGCCGCCATAGACCTGAAGCGAGTCGCGGCCGGGATTGTCCTGCCCCGTGTTGGCATTCGAGATGTGGTACCAGCGAAGGCCGCCCATCAGGCGCGCCGAGCCGCCGACCGCCACCGTGCCGCCCAGACCCGCGCGCGGCGTGAAGTTCACGCGACCGCCATCGCTCGGCACCGGCTCGTTCGTGAACAGCATTCCGCATCCGATGTCGCCGTACACGCTCCAATCCGCGCGCGTCAGGAAGTGCCAGCGCAGCATCAGCGAGGCGCCACCGCCGCCTGCGTCCAGGCCTGGCTGCAGGATCGCGTCGCCACTCAAGCCAAAATCCATGCTCACGTTCTGCATGAAGAACCAGCTTGCGCTCCATTCCATCTCGAGCTGATCCGCGCCCTCGAAGTTGCCCATCCACGAGCCGATCAACTGCCAGCGCCAGGAATCCTTCGCGCCAAATGCCTGCATGGCCGGCGCGCCCGAAGCCGCGCTGGCGACCGAACCCCTCGAATCCCCGGTCGGCGACGACGATTGATTCTGGCCAGGCGCACCCAACGCGAGCGAAACGTGCGGCGGCGCCTGCGCGATCACTTGCTGCGAGGTCTCCATCGATGCCGACTGCACCGCCGCCAACACCGCCGCCATCGAGAAGATCTGCATGCGTGCGATGCTAGTGTCGCGAATCCTCGCGCCAAAAAAACACCGCCGTCCGGTCGCTCCGACACGCACGGACGGCGGCACTGCAGGCCCCACGCGGGGGCTGCGAAGAAGTTTGGGCCGGGGAAAGTATCCTTCACAAAGGACCGGGTTCAACGCCTGCGGCGGAACTTCCGGTCCGATTCGTAAATCCCTGCCAGCACAAGGTTTCATGACAGCCGATTCCGGCCCGCAAACGCCACCCCCGCTTCAGGCAGCCCTGGCGGTTCCCTGGGCCCGAGCGGGCACGGGCATCCAGGTTCTGGTCGCACGCCGTCGACCCGGCCGGCGCTTCGAGGGCCTTTGGGAGTGGCCTGGCGGCAAGGTCGAGGAAGGCGAGTCCCCGATCAAGGCCGCCGTGCGTGAGCTGTTCGAGGAGACCGGAATGCAAGCAAGATTGGACTCCTGCAGCAGCGTCTGCGTGCATCGCGATCCCGGTCCTCCGATGATCGATTTTCATGTGTTCCTGGTGCCCCTCCCCACCTGCATCGAACCGCGTGGCACGTCCGCCAGCGAACCACGCTGGATGCCGCTTGCGCAGGCGATGGAACTGGGCTTTCCCCCGGCAAATCAGGCGATCAACCGGCTCATCCTTGCGGCGTTGAGGGAATGAGCGAGGGCGGCGTGGGCACCGCGTCCTTCGGGGGCTCGCGAAGAACCTCGGTCTCACCGGCCCGATCGGCCTGCACCTCGGCCGCCCGCGCATCAAGTCCAGTCCGCATCTCCCGAGCGCGCCGCACGAGGGCCGCCTCGTCCTTGTCGGTCGGGATCATCGTGAAATGCCACTGCACCCGGCTCTCGAAGCGCGCGGGAATCACCTCGCTCACCAGGTCACAGCCCACGAAGTCCCACACCGGCGCGTCGGCGTCGCCGAAGCCCACCACCGGCTCGAAACCCTCGCGGCGCAGGCGCACGTCGTAGCGGCCGTAATGCGTGAACTCGATGGTGCAGGGCGTGCGGCCCGCCTCGCGGTCATTCACCCACACCCGTGCCCCCGGCGGATCGCTGCTGATGTCGATCACGCGACGCACGCAGCCCGCGAAGCAGGCTGCCAGCAGCGCGAGCGTGACGAGCCTGGCAAGGCGTTCCATGCGCACACTCTACCGACATCCGGCTAGCATCGCGTGCGTGGCGCTGCTCGAAGCCAAGTCGCTCGTGAAGACCTACAACGGCCGCAAGGTCGTCGACCAGGTCAGTTTCCATGTCGATCGCGGCGAGATCGTCGGCCTGCTCGGCCGCAACGGCGCCGGCAAGACGACCAGTTTCCGCATGACGATCGGCATGATCACCCCCGAGGCCGGCTCGGTCCACTTCGACGGACGCGACGTCACCTTCCTGCCCATGTGGCGCCACGCCAAGGTCGGCATGGGCTACCTCAGCCAGGAACCGAGCGTCTTCCAGCGCCTCTCGGTGCAGGACAACCTGCTGGCGATCCTCGAGACCATCCCTGGCCTCGCGCGGGCCGAGCGCCGTCGCCGCTGCGACGCGCTGCTCGACCAGTTCGGCCTGAAGGTGAAGGCGCGCGAGGAGGCTCGCACCTGCTCGGGTGGCGAGCGTCGGCGCCTCGAGATCGCGCGCGCGCTGGTGACCGAGCCCACGCTCATGCTGCTCGACGAGCCCTTCGCGGCGGTCGATCCGCACACCGTCGAGGAACTGCAGGCCGAGGTGCGCAAGCTCGCCGCGCGCGGCATCGCCGTGCTGGTGACCGATCACAACGTGCAGCAGACGCTGCGCATCTGCGATCGCGCGTACATCGTGCACCAGGGGCGCAACCTGAAGGAAGGCGACCCCAGGTCCATCATCAACGATCCGATGGTGCGAGAGGCCTACCTGGCCAGCACCTTCCGCGGCGACGAGTTCGGCTGAATCGGTCAGTCCGCGGGAACGAGACGTTCCACGCTCACCCGCGAGACCGCCGTGGGACTGGCGGCGAGGACCTTCACGCGCGCACCGCCGCCCTCGACCATCGCGCCCACTTCCGGCACGCGACCCAGACGGCTCAGCACGAAGCCCGCGATCGTGTCGTAGCCCTCGTCCTCGGGCAACTGCACCTCCAGTCGCGCGTTCAGGTCCGCCACGGGGCAGCGGCCGTCCGCCTCCAGCACGCCCACGGAAACCTCGCGGAATCCCGGCTCCGACGCCTCGGGCGCGTCGTGCTCGTCACGGATCTCGCCCACG
>JBIIOC010000168.1:0-3240 GCA_044337135.1 Phycisphaerales bacterium
CGCTTGCGGGCGACGGCCTGCGCGTGGTCGAGGGTGGAACCGCCGCTGCCGCCGCCGGTGATCCGTTCGTGGAGGCGGCGTACGCGAACTTCCTGTCAGATCCGGCCTCGGAGGGATTCGACAGGCTCACGGGCGAGTCCCCCGCGCGACTGCTGCATGCGCGACCGTTGCGTGGCGACGATCTGAACCGCGCACGCGCGGGCATGCAGGTCGGACTGAGTTCCTCGCCGGCCGCCTGGAGCGGCGAACCGCTCGTCGGCATGGTGGTGTTCGAGCGGCCCGGTGCGGCGGTGGCACGGCAGATCGCCTCGGATCAGGTGGCGCTGGCGATCGTGGGCGCATCGGCCTGGATCGCGCAGCTGGTGCTGGTGCGGACGCTCGTGGTGCGGGGCTACCTGCGCGCGGTGCGACGGCTTCGCGACGTGGCGGAGAAGGTCCGCACGGGCGATCTGGACGCGCGCAGCACGCTGAACACCGGTGACGAGCTGCAGCAGCTCGGCGAGGCGTTCAACCGCATGGTGGAAGCCCTCGAGGCCGCGCAGGCGCGCCTGGAGTCGATCAACCGGAACCTGGACCTGAAGGTTGGCGAGCTGAGCGAGGCCAACGTGGGCCTGTTCGAGAGCAACCGCCTGAAGAGCGAGTTCCTGGCCAACGTGAGCCACGAGCTGCGCACGCCGCTCAACAGCATCCTGGGCTTCGCGGACCTGCTGTCGGAGCTGGCGCGCAACGACACGGCCGCGGATCCCAAGCGACTTCGCTTCATCGCGCACATCCAGGCGAGCGGCCGAGGCCTGCTGGAGATGATCAACGAGCTGCTCGACATGGCGAAGATCGAGGCGGGCCGCATGGAAGTCTCCGTGGGGTCCGTCAGCGTGGCCGAGGTGCTTGAGGGCATCGCCGCGATCATGCGGCCACTGGCGGAGTCGAAGGGTGCCCTGATCGAGGTGGAGCGGCCCGAGGACCTTCCGACGCTCGAGACCGATCCAGGCAAGTTGCAGCAGATCCTCTACAACTTCGTCTCGAATGCGGTGAAGTTCTCCCCCGAGGCCGGCAAGGTCCGGCTGAAGGCCGAGGCATGTTCGCGCGATGGGCGACCGGCCGTGCGCCTGAGCGTGAGCGACCAGGGACCCGGCATTCCTGCGGACATGCAGCAGGCCGTCTTCGAGAAATTCCGGCAGGTCGATGCCAGCCACACGAAGCGGCACGGTGGCACGGGGCTGGGGCTCGCGATCTGCCGTGAACTGGCGCAGATGCTGGGCTCGGGCGTGGGACTTCAGAGCACGGTCGGCAAGGGCAGCACCTTCTGGGTGGAAGTGCCCGTGCAGTTCGCGGCCAAGTCGCTTCCGCCTCTCATGGCCGGTCGAGCGGGCTGAGCGATGCGCGGATCGCGCGATCCGCGTCGGGATTCAGCCGGCGGGCATGGCTCGCGTCCAGGCGCGCGGGCAGGACGCGGTCGCCGCGGTGCTCCAGGATCCAGCGGATCGCGCTTTCGGCCACGGCTGCCGGCGGTGCGCTGCCGTCGGGGCACCAGTGGTCGTAGTCGGCCCAGGAGAGTTCCAGCGTGAGCGGGAGCAGCGATCCATCGATCTGAACGGCCTGCGCCGTGAAGCGCCAGCCCCGTTCGATCTCCGATTCGGTGAGGATCTCGATGGGTGGCGACATGTCGCGAGGTTACGGCCCCTCCGCACCGCGCTCCCAGACCTCGACCGTCCCCTCGCCGCCATCGAGCCAGCCCTGGAAACCGTGCAGCGGACGGAGGCGGAAGCCGAGTTCATGCAGCCGCTTGGCGGACGCTTCGGGATGCCTGTGATTCGGATACAGCGCGACGATCCAACGCGCATCGCCGCGCGCGAGCGCGTCGGGAAGCCGCTCGCCGCCGATTCCGGTGGGCTCGATCGGCAGGTCGAAGGCGAGCGCGTACCACTGCACGACATCGTCGGCGATGCCGATGCCGAGCACGCGATCCTCGGGAGCCCGGTGTTCGGCGACGCGCGCCACGGCCTCGCGGATCGGCTGTCGCGGGCCCGATCCAAGGTCGTACGCCAGACACATGCAGATGAACAGCGGCACGATCTGCGCGCAAGCGATCCGCAGAGCGAATGCATGGCGTTGAGCGACCATGATGTCGAGCAGTCGTCGCGCTCCGGCCGCAAGCAGCAACACCGTGCCTGGCACCGCGAACAGCAGGAAGCGCGCGTAGAGCCAGCTGCCACCCAGCCATGCGAGCAGAACCGCGAGCGGCAGTCCCAGGGCCGCCAGGGCGAGTGCGCGCCGTGCCTGTCGATCGCGGAAACATGTCGCGGCGCCGATGGCCATCAGCGCAAGCGCTGGCAGGGCTGTCAGCAGGGCGCGCGTTCCGTCGATGCCGGCCTTGTGCATGGGCAGAGGCGTCATGCCGACCATTTGCCAGAGCAGGAGCAGGCCCTGAGTCCCGAGCAGCGATGGCTCATTGCCGCGAACTGCAGCGAACTGGCCCCGAGTATGAAGCAGGTCGGGAAGGGCGGGGCTCCAGAGCGCGAGCGAGAGCAGGCCCGCGCAGCACACGGCGCGAAGGATCAGGGCCGTAGCGGATCGTTCGGGGGCGCGGCGGAGCATCCACAGCGCGACCGCCGCATGGCCGACACCCACCATCGCGGTGAGGAAGTGCGCCCAGACACCAAGGGCCAGCACGATCGCGTAGGCAATCCATCGCCACGAGCCGCCATGCCGAAGCGCCATCAGCAGAAGTCCGGTCGAGAGCGCCGACGCGGCGATCATCAAGCCGTACCCGCGCGCCTCACCTCCGGCGTTCACGGCGGCGGGCAGGATCGCGATCGTGATCGCCATCGCGGAGGCAAGCCAGGGGCCCTCCCGCGTGGCTCGACCGATCCACCATGCGCCGAGAACGGCGGCGGCGCCAGACAGCATCGATGGAAGTCGGATCCATGGCTCCACCCCGAGTGGCGTGCAGCACCAGCTGAGCAGCGACTGCAGCGGGTGGTTGGCGGTGGTGAAGGCGTTGCCGACGATCACGCCTGGCCCGTGCGCGATGTAGGTGGCAAGGGGAGCGATCTCGTCGTACCACAGGCTTTGCGTCGATGCCGAGAAGCGCAGCGTGAAGGCCGCGATCACCGCGATCCACAGCGTGCGTGGGTCGAGCCTGATCGGGCGCGATCGTTCCGGATCACGCAGCGCCAGTGGCAGCAACGCGAGCACGATGGCACCGACGGTCCATCCGATACGTGCGCTCGCGGCCGCCTG
>JBIIOC010000169.1:0-3238 GCA_044337135.1 Phycisphaerales bacterium
CGCCAAAGAGCGAGCCTTGTTCGGCTGGCGCACCAGGGCGCCCTTGTCGACGAGCGCCTGCACGTGCTCGAACACGGTGACCTTGCTGATGCCGAGCGTGTCGGCGATCTCCTGCATCGTCGGGGAAAAGCCCTGCGTGTTCCGCGAATCGCGGATAAGGCGGAAGATGCGAAGCTGCTGTGGGGTGAGGCTCATCGACATGGTTCAGTTTCCTGGCAAGGGCGAGGTCAGATGCCCAGCGTCCGTGACGCCGGGCGTGTTGCAGGTCGGAACGGGGTTCGGAGCGCTGCCGCAGCAGGCTCCATCGGCAGATGCCAAGCAGGCGCTCGATCCAATCCACTCGCTGGCGCGCGACGGCCACGTGACCTCGTTGCGCGTCGCCCTGCACCGCGACCAGCGCGCCGCCGAAGGCGTGGTAGCGCGTGACGAAGTCGCCACCAGGTCCGGTGCAGACGAGTGGCGCGTCGGTTGGGTCAGGATGAAGGCGGTGGCGGACATTCAGCGCGTGGGTCGGGTCGTGAAGCATGTGGAGGCTCCTCTTGGGTTCGTTCGATCAGTCTGGTGCTGGATCGGACGGGTCCTGTTCGGGACTCCAGATTTCGTTCGGTGAATGTTAGCCAAACAGGATGCGACCGGTAAAGAGCCGGTTTTGGGTGTTTCCCGCGGGTATGGTGCCCGCCGCATGGCGTTCTCGCAGCCTCCAGTTCCGTTTCCCTTCGAGGTGCGGTCCGAGTTCGGGCTCGATCGCGGTCTGGTCTTCCTGAACCATGGTTCGTTCGGCTCGACGCCGCGCTGTGTCCGGGCCGCGCAGGATCGGTGGCGCGATCGTCTTGAGGCGGATCCAATCGAGCTGATCGGGCGTCGCATCGCCGAACTGCTCGGTGAGGTGAAGTCGGAGTTGGCCAGCATGTTCGGCGGACCGGCCGAGAGCTTCGGCTTCGTGACCAACGCGACCGAGGGCGTGAACGCCGTGCTGCGGTCGATTCCGCTGGCCCGCGGCGATGAGCTTGTGTGCACGAGCCACGTGTACTTCGCGGTCAGGCAGGCGATGCGGAGCCGCTGCATCGAGAGCGGGGCGGTTCTGCGTGAGGTGTCGGTGCCGCTTCCGGTTCGGGGCGCGGCGGACCTGATCGAGCCGGTGCTCGCCGCGACGAACGCCTCCACGCGTCTTGTGATCCTGGACCATGTCACGAGCGCGACGGCGACGCGGTTCCCGGTCGAGCGCCTTCGTGAACGACTTCCGGAGCACTGCCTGCTGCTGGTCGATGGCGCGCACGCGCCGGGCGCGCTGGAGCTGGACATCGGCGCGATCGGCGCGGAGTTCTACGCCGCGAACCTGCACAAGTGGGTCATGGCGCCTCGCGGAAGCGCGTTCATCCACGTGCGGTCCGACTGGATGTCTCGCATTCATCCGTGCGTGATCAGCCATTTCTTCGGCGATGGCTACGGCAGGGAGTTCGACTGGCAGGGCACGCGCGACTTCTCGGGATGGCTGGCGGTGCCGGCCGCGCTCAAGTTCCTCAGGCAGCTCGGGCTTCAGCGGGTCATCGAGCACAACCATCAGCTGGCTGGGTGGGCGCATCGCCTGCTCGTCGAGGGCCTTGGCATCGAACCGGCCACGCCGCTTGACGGCTCCTGCCTGACCTGCATGGCGAGCATCCGGCTGCCGGACGCGCTGCGAAGGTTCGGGCGCGTGGAGAACCTTCAGGCGGATCTGCGGGCGCATGAGCGGATCGAGGTCCCGGTCATGGAGTGGGATGGAGGTTGGTGGCTGCGCGTCAGTGCGGCCATCCACAATCTTCCGGAACACTACGAGGTGCTGCTGCGTGCGCTGCAGGCGCGGGTCGCTGGCTAGCATCGCCTCGATGAGCGAAGCGCCGCGCGAACCCTCGGATCGACCGCTGCCCGTCTCGGGATCGGCGCCAGTGCCGCAGGCGATCGCGCCGAACCTGTTCGCCGTGCTCGGGCCGGAACCATTCTGGAGGATCGCGCGGGCGTTCTACGCGCGCATCGATCGAGACGCCCACCTGCGACCCATGTTCCCGGCGGACCTGGAGGAGCCGATCCGCAACCAGGCGGAGTTCCTCATCCAGTACTTCGGGGGTCCGCAGGAATACTCCATGCGAAAGGGCCATCCGCGGCTTCGCATGCGGCACATGCCGTTCGCGATCGACGTCGCGGCACGCAACGCGTGGATGGCCTGCATGCGGGGGGCGCTCGAGGACGCCGCGATTCCCGAGCCGCATCGCGGCGCGATGACGGCCTACTTCGAGCGGACGGCGACCTTCCTGATCAACCGGGACTGAGTCAGTCCTCGATCGGCAGCACTTCGGCGTGATCCACCTTCAGCTTCGCGAGGGCCTTCTTGCCCTCGGCGCGCGTCTTGAAGGAGCCGATGCTGACGATCCAGAGCTTCTTGCCGGTGCGCCCGGTCACGCGCGCGACCTGGGGCGCGGGCAGTCCGGCCTTGCGCGCCTCGTCGCCAAGATCCTTCGCGCGAGCGCGCGCGTCGGCCTCCTTCACGTAGGCGCCGCACTGGATCGTGAATCCGCCCTTCGTGGATGACTTCGACGTCGTCGCGGTCCTGGGCTTCGAGGACTTGGTCTCGGTCTTGCCGGCATCGCGCGCGGGGGCCTTGGGCTTGGCGGCGGGCCTTGACTTGCCGGCCGCCGCGGCGGTGGGGGCGGTATCCGAGGCGCTGTCGTCCGTCTCGGCCGAAACGACCGGTGTCGGTGTCGGCGACTTCGACGCATCTCGCGCGGCCGAAGCCAGGCTGCGTGCGCGTGTGGCCTCTTCGCCCGTCAGCAGCTGCGCGGCCTCGTCGTACTTGGAGGCTGCGGCCGCAGGCTTGCCGTCGCGCGTCAGCAGGTCGCCCAGCATCACCTTGGCCTGACCCGACGTCTCGCGGTCCTCGCTGGACTCCGCCACCAGGAACCGGCTGCGCGCCTCGTCCAGGCGATCCTGCCGGTAGGCGGCCAGTCCGGCCACGAACGCCGCACGCTGCTTGAGCGGAGGCTGCGCCTCGCCCTGCGCGGCGGTCGCATCGGCGTAGGCCTTCGTCCAGTCCTGCGCGTCGTACGCGCGCGTCGCGTCGTCGAGTCGCTGCTGCGGGCCGTTGCAGGCGGCCAGCAGGAGCAGCGAGACGGAAACCGTCAACTTCAGGACGCGCGCGAAGGTGTGGGACTGGCTCATGGCGCGTACTTTACCGATCGCCATGAAGCTGTTGCGCCGCATCCAG
>JBIIOC010000079.1:0-10614 GCA_044337135.1 Phycisphaerales bacterium
CCCCCCGCTCGAGACCGGCTTCTACTACGACATCAGCTTCGAGGGCGGCAAGGCGATCAGCGCCGACGACTTCGCGGCGATCGAGGCGGAGATGGCGAGGATCGTCGCCGAGAACCGCCCCTTCACCCGCTACGAGATGCCCGCGGCCAAGGGCATGGACAAGCTCAAGGCCGAGGGCAGCAAGTTCAAGCTCGACAACGCCGAGCGCGCCTGCGAGGCGGGCAGCACCACGCTGAGCTGGTACGCCACGGGCGAGCCGGGCAAGGCCTGGGAAGACCTCTGCCGCGGCCCGCACGTGCCAAGCACCGCCAAGATCGGCGCCTTCAAGGTGATGAGCCTGGCGAGCAGCTACTGGAAGGGCGACGAGACGCTCGACCGGCTCACGCGCGTCTACGGCACGGCCTTCGCCACCAAGGACGAGCTCGCCGCACACCTCACGCAGCTCGACGAGGCGAAGAAGCGCGACCACCGCGTGCTGGGCAAGCAGCTGCGCCTCTTCCACATCGACGAGATGGTGGGCCAGGGCCTGATCCTGTGGACGCCCAACGGCAGCATCGTGCGCCAGGAGCTGCAGAACTTCATCAGCGACGAGCTGCGCAAGCAGGGCTACACGCAGGTCTTCACGCCGCACATCGGCAAGCTCGACCTGTACCGCACCAGCGGCCACTTCCCCTACTACCGCGAGAGCCAGTACCCGCCCGTGATCGAGCACGAGCAGATGGCGGCGCTGGCGAAGGAAGGCTGCAGCTGCGGCGAGCTGGCGAACCGGCTGGAGAAGGGCGAGATCGACGGCTACCTGCTGAAGCCGATGAACTGCCCGCACCACATCCGCATCTTCGCCAGCAGCCCGCACAGCTACCGCGACATGCCGGTGCGCCTGTCGGAGTTCGGAACCGTGTACCGCTGGGAGCAGTCCGGCGAGATCGGCGGCATGACGCGCGTGCGCGGCTTCACGCAGGACGACGCGCACCTGTTCTGCCGCGAGGACCAGGTGGCGCAGGAACTGCTGGGCTGCCTGAGCCTGGTGAAGCTGATCTTCGGAACGCTGGGCATGAACGAGTACCGCGTTCGCGTGGGGCTGCGCGACCCCGACAGCGCCAAGTACGTCGGTGACCCCGCGAACTGGGACAAGGCCGAGGAGGCCTGCCGCGTGGCGGCGCGCACGCTCGGCGTGCCCTTCAGCGAGGAGCCCGGCGAGGCGGCCTTCTACGGCCCCAAGATCGACTTCGTGGTGAAGGACGTGATCGGCCGCAGCTGGCAGCTCGGCACGGTGCAGGTGGACTACAACCTGCCCGAGCGATTCGACCTGTCGTACATCGGCGCGGACAACCAGCCCCACCGGCCGGTCATGATCCACCGCGCGCCCTTCGGCAGCATGGAGCGCTTCATCGGCTGCCTGATCGAGCACTTCGCGGGCGCGTTCCCGCTGTGGCTCGCCCCCGAGCAGGTCCGCGTGATGCCCATCAGCGAGAAGAGCGCCGACTACGCGCGCGAGCTGCACGCGGCGCTGGTGGCCAAGGGGCTGCGCGCCACGCTGGACGAGTCCAACGACCGCATCCAGGGCAAGATCAAGCAGGCCGCCGACATGAAGGTGCCCTACTGCGCCGTGGTGGGCCCGCGCGACGCCGAGGGCCGCAAGGTCAGCGTGCGCGCGTTCGGCATCGAGGCGAACCTGGGCGAGATGGGCTTCGACGCGTTCGTGGACGGTCTGGAGCGCGAGCACCGCACGCGCGGACAGTCGACCGTGAGAGCCTCTTTCGGCAGTTGACCGGAGGCCCGTACGAGCGCTCAAGCCGCCCATTTTCGGGGGTTTCCCGCTTGCCTTCCCCCCCGGCTTCGGGCTACCTTGACGGGCTCCGGTGCGGGGCGCGTGCCCTGCCCACTTTCGCGACTCGAGGATCCTGGCTTCATGTCCATCGCTCCTTCCGTGCCCACGTGGTTCGCTTGAACCCGCTTTCGGCACGAGTCGCTCCGGTCAATCCGACCTCGTTCTCGGTCGCCCGCGACGGCGACCGGGTGTCCACTTCCAGTTTCGTCGCCCGAGGATCCTGCCATTAGCGCCTTCCCGCCCCGTCGTCCGCCCATGGGCCGTCCCGAGAGCAGTTTCGGGCCGCGCATCAACGATCGCATCCGCATCACCCCCGTCCGTCTGATCGACGAGAACGGCGAGATGGTGGGCGTGGTCGAGACGGACGAGGCGCGTCGCCGCGCGATGGATGCCGGACTCGACCTGGTCGAGATCGCCGCGGACGTGCGCCCGCCCGTCTGCAAGATCATGGACTTCGGCAAGTACAAGTACGAGCTGAGCAAGAAGGACAAGCAGGGCAAGAAGGCCAAGGGCAGCGAGATGAAGGAAGTTCGTCTCGGCCGCTCGATGAAGATCGACCCGCACGACGTGGAGATCCGCGTGAACCAGGCGCTGCGCTTCCTGATGGAAGGCCACAAGGTGCAGATCGTGGCCAACTATCGTGGCCGCGAGCTCGCCCACAAGCAGATCGGCGAGGCGAAGCTCGACGACGTGGTGAAGAAGCTGTGCGAACTCGGCCGCCTGGAGAGCGCGCCGAAGCTCGCCGGCAAGCGCCTCACCGCGATCATCGCGCCGGACCGCTCGAAGGTGGAGCCGTTCAAGCGCAAGCACCCTGAATTCGCCAAGGTGAAGACCCCCGCCGACAAGCCCGCCAAGGAGCGCGTGGAAGTGACTCCTGACGACGGAAAGCCCTCCGGCGGCGGCGAGCGCCTGCAGATTCCGTCCAACGCGGCGGGGTCGGGCGACGCGCAGGAGTGAGCGGCGCCCGGCAGGTTTCGCGCGGTTTTTCATGCATGACCGCTTGACGCGGCCTGCATAATCGTGCATATTTATGCCATGCCGAGCGTGCGCGCCGAAAGGCGGAGATGGATCGAGCGTGTTCTCGTCGAGAGCCGCGTGGGCAACCAGCAGGAACTGCTGGAGCGCCTGCGTGATGCCGGCGTGGACACCACGCAGGCCACGCTGAGCCGCGACCTCGCCGACCTGGGGGTGGTGAAGGGGCCCGATGGCTGGCGCATGCCGGACCAGACCAGCATGCCCCCCACCGATCTGGCCCCCGCCGTGCGGGCCTATCTGCTGAGCGCCGAGGTCGGTGGCACGATGGTGGTGCTGCGGACACGCACGGGCCACGCCACGCCCCTTGCGGTCGAACTCGACAAGACCCGGCTCGAAGGCGCGCTTGGCACCATCGCCGGCGACGACACGATCTTCATGGCGGCGCGCAGTCCCGCCAACGCCCGCGCCATCGCGCGGCGGCTGGCGGCCATGGTCGCGGGCGATGGCTCACGCCGCGCCGCGCGTCGCTGAAACGGAACATCCATGCACGAGACCCTCCGAACTGTCCTTGTCGGCGCCGCCGGTTACACCGGCGCGGAACTGGCCGCGCTGCTGGCCTCGCACCCGAACGCCGAGATCGTCGGCGTGTTCGGCAGCGAGCGCCGCGCCGCCGAGGGCGAGCCCACGCTCAGCTCGCTCTTCCCGCGCCTGCGGGGCATCTGCGACCTGCCCGTGCGTCCCGCGAGCGTGCAGGCCATCACCACCCTGCAGCCCGATGCCGTCTTCCTGTGCACGCCGCACGAGGTCAGCGCCGAGATGGCCGCGCCGCTGCTGCAGGCCGGCATCAAGGTCCTCGATCTCTCCGCCGCGTTCCGGCTGCAGAAGGCGTCGGATTATCCGGCGCACTACGGCTTCGAGCACCCGAATCCATCGCTGCTTGCGACGGCGGCGTACGGCCTGCCGGAGTTCCATCGCGACGAGATCGCGCACGCCGACCTGATCGCCTGCCCTGGCTGCTACCCGACCAGCGTGGCACTGCCGCTGCGACCGCTCGCCAGGGCGGGCCTGATCCGAACGGACCGGCCCGTGATCGTGGACAGCGCCAGCGGCGTGAGCGGTGCGGGCCGCTCCCCCGCCGTGAAGAGCCTGTTCTGCGAGGTGAGTTTCCAGCCCTACAACGCGCTGAAGCATCGACACCAGCCCGAGATGCGCCAGGAAACCGGCTGCCCGGTGCTCTTCACGCCACACCTGCTTCCTCTCGATCGCGGCATCCTGAGCACGATCCATGCGGAACTCGCCGACGGCGCGTCCGAGGCCTCGGTGCGCGAGTGCCTGCGCGCGGCGCACGGCGAGGAGCCGTTCGTGCGACTGCTCGGCAAGGGCGAGTGGCCCGCCATTTCCTCGGTTGAACGCACGAACTTCTGCGACATCGGCGTGGCAGTCGACGAGCCCACGCGGCATCTGCTGATCGTGAGCAGCATCGACAACCTGCTCAAGGGCGCCAGCGGACAGGCACTGCAGTGCTTCAACGCGCGCTTCGGGCTGCCCGAGACCACCGGCCTGCTTCCATCGCAGCCTGAGGTGGTGCGCTGATGCGCCCGACCGTCATCAAGCTCGGGGGTGCGCTGCTGGATGAGCCGCAGGCGCACGCGGCCGCGTTCGACGCGCTGGCGCAGTGCGTGCGCGCCGCGCCAGCGGTGATCGTGCATGGGGGCGGCAAGGCCGTTGATCGCCAGCTCGAGGCGCTCGGCATGCCGACGCAGAAGCGCGATGGCATCCGCATCACGCCGCCTGACCAGATGGAGCAGATCACCGGCGTTCTCGCCGGCAGCATGAACGCTCGACTGGTTGGCCTGCTGGGCGCGCGCGGCGTGAAGGCCGTGGGACTCACGCTGGGCGACGCGGGCACCACCGCCGCCCGGCTCACCACGCGCTACGCCTTCGACACCGGCCGCGTGGGCGAGATCACCGGCGGCGACATGACCCTGCTGCACACCCTGCTCGCCGCGGGCTTCGTGCCCGTGCTCAGCAGCATCGCGCTGGACGCCACCGGCTCCACGCTGAACGTGAACGCCGACGAGGCCGCCGCCGCCATCGCGCGGCTGCTGCCCGCCTCGCGGCTGGCGCTGCTGACCGACGTGCCCGGCGTGAAGGACGCGGCGGGCCGGGTCGTGCCCGACCTCGACGCCGCCGCCTGCCAGGCCATGATCGACCGTGGCGAGATCACGGGCGGCATGGTCGCCAAGGTGCGCGGGGCCCTCGAGGCGGCGCGGCTTGCGCGCGTGCCGGTGCTGGTGGCCGGATGGGGCGATCCCTCCACGCTTGGTCGACTGGCCGATCCCGATGCGCCGGGAACCCGATTCGCACCCAGCGCGCAGGAGACCGTCCATGCCTGAACCCGTCCGTCGCCTCGGATCCAAGGATCTGCGCCGCGTGCTCGACCTCTCGCCGCTGGAAGTGCTTCCGCTGCTGGATCAGGCGCGCCTGCTCAAGAGCGACTACACCCCCTGGCGCGACACCTTCCGCCAGCGCTCGATCGTGCTGCTCTTCGAGAAACCCTCGCTGCGCACGCGCGTGAGCTTCGAGATCGGCTTCGCGAAGTTCGGCGGAACGGCGGTGTACCTGGACCATCAGGGCAGTCCCATCGGCGTGCGCGAGACGATCGCCGACTACGGCCGCAATCTCGAGCGCTGGTGCGACTGCATCGTGGCGCGCGTGATGAACCACGCCACCATCGACGGGCTGGCCACCAGCGCCGACATCCCGGTGATCAACGCCCTCAGCGACCTGCACCACCCCTGCCAGGCGCTCGCCGACTTCCTCACGCTGCTCGAGCGCGGCTTCGACTTCCAGCATGACCGGCTGGCGTGGATCGGCGACGGCAACAACGTGTGCCACTCGCTCATCGAGATGGCGGCGACCGTCGGCTGCGGCCTCACCGTGATCACGCCGCCGGGCGCGGAGCCCGACGCCACGCCGCTTCGCGACGCGCAGGCCCGCGCCTGCCGCAGCGGCGCGAACATCGAGGTGACCAACGACCCCGCCCGCGTGGCCGGCGCCTTCGCCGTCTACACCGACACCTGGACCAGCATGGGTCAGGCCGTGGATCCGTCGCGCCTGAAGGGCTTCGCTCCCTATCAGGTGAACGCGGCACTCATGGCGAAGGCCGGCCCGAAGACCCTGTTCATGCACTGCCTGCCAGCGCACCGCGGCGAGGAAGTGACCGACCAGGTGATCGACAGCCCCAACAGCGTGGTGTTCGACCAGGCGGAGAACCGCATGCACGTGCAGAATGCACTGCTCCTGAACCTGATCGGAACGCCGACCAACGATCCTCTCGCACGCAACGCCCGGGCCCACGCCCGCGCATCGGAGTGACTTCACATGAGCACCGTCGCCCCCAAGGCTCCCTCCCCGTCCGCCTCCAGCGCCTCGCGCGGCCCGCGCCGCATCTGCGTGGCCTACTCCGGAGGCCTTGACACCAGCTGCGTGATCCCGTGGCTGCGCGAGCACTACACCTGCGAGGTCGTGGCGTTCGTGGCCAACGTCGGCCAGGGTGATCACGAGCTCGTCGGCATCGAGAAGAAGGCGAAGGATTCCGGCGCCAGCGAGTGCTTCGTGGCCGACCTGCGCGAGAAGTTCCTGACCGATTTCGTGTGGCCAATGGTGATGGGCGGCTGCGCGTACGAGGGCCGCTACCTGCTCGGCACCAGCATCGCGCGCCCGTGCATCGCCGAGGCGCACGTGAAGGCGGCACTCGAGACGAACTGCGACGCCGTGGCCCATGGCTGCACCGGCAAGGGCAACGACCAGGTGCGCTTCGAGAGCACCTTCTCGGCACTGGCGCCGCAGCTCAAGGTGATCGCCCCCTGGCGCGAGAACGCCTGGACCCTGCGCAGCCGCGAGGCGATGCTGGCGTACCTCGACGAGCGCAAGATTCCCTGCGCGGCGAGCGCCACAAAGATCTACTCGCGCGACGCGAACCTCTGGCACATCTCGCACGAGGGCGGCGCGCTGGAAGACCCGTGGAACGCGCCGCCCGAGGACGTGTGGATGCGCAGCGTGAGCCCCCTCGAGGCGCCGAACGCCCCCGAGGAGGTGATCGTGGGCTTCGAGCACGGCGTGCCCGTGAGCGTGAACGGCAAGAAGATGGGCGCCGTCGCCCTCCTCGAGGCGCTCAACGAGATCGCGGGCCGTCACGGCGTGGGCCGCGTGGACATCGTCGAGAACCGGCTCGTCGGCATGAAGAGCCGCGGCGTGTACGAGACGCCGGGCGGCACCATCCTCATGGAGGCGCTGCGCGGCATCGAGCAGCTGGTGCTCGACCGCGACAGCATGCGCTATCGCGAGGAGCTCGCGATCGAGTACGCGCGCGTCATCTACGACGGCCGCTGGTTCTGCCCGCTGCGCGAGAGCCTGCAGGCCGCGATCACCTCGCTGGCGAAGCCGCTCACCGGCGAGACCGCCGTGCGCCTGTACAAGGGCACGGCCACCGCGAACCGCCGCCGCAGCCCGAACTCGCTCTACAGCCACGAGTTCGCCACCTTCGGCGAGGACGAGGTGTACGACCAGCGGCACGCGGAGGGTTTCATCCGCCTGTTCTCGCTGCCGAGCCGCATCCGCGCCATGCTGGGCCTTGGCCCGAAGGTGCAGGTGAAGGGCGGGGCCGCGCGGTGACGACAGCCATCTGGGCGGGCCGCGTGCAAGGCGGCCAGGACACGCTCTTCCGCGTCTTCAACGACAGCCTGCCATTCGACAGGCGGCTGGTGCAGGAGGACGTGGAGGGCTCCGTCGCGTGGGCCGCGGCGATCTGCCGCGCCGGCGTGATCACCGACGACGAGCGTGCGCGCCTGGAGAAGGCGCTGCGCGAGATCGGCGCGCTTGCGGCGGCCGATCCCTCGATGCTGGTCAACGCCGCCGACGAGGACGTGCACAGCTGGGTCGAGCGTGAGCTCGTGGCGCGCGTGGGCGATCTGGGCAAGAAGCTGCACACGGGACGCAGCCGCAACGATCAGGTCGCCACGGATCTCCGTCTCTGGTGCATGAAGCAGATTCGGCAGCGACTTGCCGAGATCGACGCGGCGAACGAGAGCCTGCTGGAACTGGCCGAGCGCGAGAAGGACACGGTCTTCCCGGGATTCACGCACCTTCAGCGCGCGCAGCCGGTGCTGTTCGCGCACTGGTGCCTGGCCTACGTGGAGATGCTGCGCCGGGATGCCGATCGATTCAGCGATGCGCTCGACCGGGTCATGCGCTGTCCTCTCGGTTCGGGCGCGCTCGCCGGCACGGCGTATCCGATCGACCGCGCGCGGCTCGCCAAGGATCTCGGCTTCGAGGGCCCCACCGCGAACAGCCTCGACGCCGTGAGCGATCGCGACTTCGTGGCCGAACTGCTCGCCGCCAGCGCGATCGCCATGCTGCATCTCTCGCGCATGAGCGAGGACCTCATCTTCTACGCCACGGGCGAGGCGGCCTACGTCGAGCTGGGCGACGACGTGAGCACGGGCAGCAGCCTGATGCCGCAGAAGAAGAACCCCGACGCATGCGAACTCATTCGCGGCAAGACGGGGCGCGTGATCGGCGCGCTGGCAGGCGCGCTGGCCACCTTCAAGGCCCTTCCGCTGGCCTACAACAAGGACCTGCAGGAGGACAAGGAGCCGCTCTTCGACGCGATGGACACCCTCAGCCTGTGCCTGCGCGTGACCCCGCGCGTGCTGCGTGGACTGAAGATCGACCGCGAGCGCGCGCGCAAGGCCGCGATCGCGGGCTACGCGAACGCCACGGAGCTTGCGGACTACCTGGTCCGCAAGGGTGTGCCCTTCCGCGAGGCGCATGGCCAGGTGGGCCTGCTGGTGCGCGAGGCGATCCGACAGGGCAAGCCGCTCGAGGCTCTCTCGGTCGAGGAGATGGCCAGGCTCGCGCCCAAGGTCGAGAAGGACGTGTACGTCACCCTCACCGTCGATGCCGCGATCGGTCGTCGCAGCGTGCCGGGTGGCACATCGCCCGACCAGGTGCTTGCGCGCGTGCGCGAGGCCCGTCGGAGCCTGCGCGGAGCCAAGCGAACGCGGCGCAAGGCTGCCGGCGGCGCGAGTGGCCTGCGTGACGCGATGGTCGAGGATCTCGACGACATCTGCCGCCTGGTCGACCTGTGGAGCAGCAAGGGCGAGAACCTGCCGCGCCCGCGCGAGGAGATCCTGGAGAAGATCACCGACTTTGGCGTGGCCGTGGTCGATGGAAAGGTGCGCGGCTGCGCCAGCCTGTGGGTCTACGAGGCGGACCTTGCGGAGATCCGCTCCCTCGGCGTCGACGAGGGGTTCCATGGCCGCGGCCTCGGCCGTCAGCTCGTGCAGTTCTTCCTGGAGAAGGCGAAGGGGCTGGGCATCAAGCGCGTCTTCGTGCTCACGCGCATGCCGGCCTTCTTTGAGAAGTGCGGCTTCCGCATCGTCAGCGTGAACAGCCTGCCGCAGAAGATCACGAAGGACTGCGCGAAGTGCCCGAAGAACCACGCCTGCGACGAGATCGCCATGGTCCAGGACCTGAACACGGAGAATGGCTCGTGAGCATCGCCAACCCGACCGACGCCGCGGTCACCGCGCCGCCGCTGCCCCGGGGATTCACCGCCGGCAACGCGAGCGCAGGAATCAAGTCGACCGGAGCGCCGGACCTGGCGATGCTGCGGTGCCCAAACGGCGCGGTCGCCGCGGCCATGTTCACCACCAATCGCTTCGCGGCGGCGCCGGTGCTCGCGAGCCGACGCAACCTGCGCGACTCGCGAGGCCACTGCAGCGTGCTGGTGGTGAATTCCGGTTGCGCCAACGCGGCCACGGGCGCCGAGGGTGCCGCCGACGCCGAGGCGATGATCGACGCGGCGGCGGCGGCGTGCGACTGCACGCCAGCGGCCGTGCTGGTGAACAGCACGGGCATCATCGGCAAGCGGCTGCCGATCGACCGGGTGTGCGCGGCAATGCCCGCGCTCGCGAAGGCATGCGCCGACGGCACCTGCGAGCCGTTCGCGCGCGGCATCATGACCACCGACACCCGCCCGAAGATGAGCACTCGCGTGGTCGCAGGCTCTGGAGGCGGCGAGATCCGCGTGACCGGCATGGCCAAGGGTGCCGGCATGATCCACCCGAACATGGCCACCACGATCGTGGCGGTCACCACCGACGCGGAAGTCTCCCCTGCCGAGCTGGACGGCATGCTGCGCCACGCGGTCGAACGAAGCTTCCACCGCATCTCGATCGATGGCGACACCAGCACGAACGACTCGGTGTTCTGCCTGGCCAGCGGAGCGGCTGGGCCGGCCAAGGAACGCGCGGCGCTCCAGCAGGCGCTCGACGAGGTGCTCGGCGACCTTGCCCGCATGGTGGTGCAGGACGGCGAGGGATTCACCCGAGGCCTGGAGGTGCACGTGCGTGGCGCGGCCAGCGATGCGGATGCGCTGGAGGTTGCCCGAACCGTCGCCACCAGCACGCTAGTCCGGTGCGCGATCACCGGAGGCGATCCGAACTGGGGCCGCATCGTGGCCGCGGCCGGACGCAGCGGCGCGAAGCTCGATCCCGAGCTCCTGGTCGTGAAGGCCGGGGGCGTGACGCTGTTCCAGCATGGCGCGCCGAGTCCGGTGGAGAAGAGCACGGCGGAGCGGGCCTTCTCGCAGCCCTCGGTCGTGGTCGAACTTGATCTTGGGCTGGGTGCCGGCAGGGACTTCTTCCTGTCCAGCGGCCTGACCGAGGACTACGTGCGCCTGAACGCCGACTACTCGACCTGAGGGAGGGTCGGAGGTCGTTATAGGGCCACTTACCGGTGGCCCT
>JBIIOC010000170.1:0-3160 GCA_044337135.1 Phycisphaerales bacterium
TTCGTGCGTGGCGGCAAGATCGGCCTCTTCGGCGGCGCCGGCGTGGGCAAGACCGTGGTCATCCAGGAGATGATCGCGCGCGTCGCCCGAAACTTCGGTGGCTACAGCGTGTTCGCCGGCGTCGGCGAGCGCACCCGCGAAGGCAACGATCTGTGGCTTGAAATGCAGGAAGCGCAGTACACCGACGCCGAGGGCAAGACCGCCCACGTGCTCGACAAGGTGGCCATGGTGTTCGGCCAGATGAACGAGCCGCCGGGAGCGCGTCTGCGCGTGGCGCTTTCCGCGCTGACCATGGCTGAGAACTTCCGCGACAAGAGCGGCAAGGAAACCCTCATCTTCGTCGACAACGTGTTCCGCTTCACGCAGGCCGGCTCCGAGGTGAGCGCGCTGCTGGGCCGCATGCCGAGCGCCGTGGGCTACCAGCCCACCCTCAGCACCGAGATGGGCCAGCTGCAGGAGCGCATCACCAGCACCCGTCAGGGCGCCATCACCAGCGTGCAGGCCATCTACGTGCCCGCCGACGACCTGACCGACCCGGCCCCCGCCACGACCTTCAGCCACCTCGACGCGTTCATCGTGCTCGAGCGCAAGATCGCCGAGAAGGGCATCTACCCCGCCGTCGATCCGCTGTCGAGCACCAGCCGCATCCTGGACCCGCAGATCGTGGGCGAGCGTCACTACAAGTGCGCCCGCCGCGTGCAGGGCATCCTGCAGCGCTACAAGGACCTGCAGGACATCATCGCGATTCTCGGCGTCGACGAACTGAGCGAGGACGACAAGCTCACCGTGAGCCGCGCCCGCAAGCTCGAGCGCTTCCTGAGCCAGCCGTTCTACGTGGCAGAGGTGTTCACCGGCTTCCCCGGCGTGACCTGCAAGCTCGAGGAGACGATCGAAAGCTTCGAGCGCATCTGCAACGGCGAGGGCGACGACCTGCCCGAGGGCGCCTTCATGTACGTCGGCAGCCTTGACGACGCGCGCAAGAAGGCCGACAAGATGGCCGCCGCAGTCTGATTCCTCTTCGTTTCAAACTTGGATGAATCAAGCGCCCCGGCCCATGCGGTCGGGGCGCTTTCTCAGCCGAAGGAGGAAATTTCGAATTCTCGTGATGGCATCAGGGCGATTTCCACGCGTCTCGTACAGTGGTTGCGCTGTAGCGTAAACACACGACACTCGCGCAAGAAAAGCCCTTCCGGAGTTCTGACAGGTTCCTGACCCATCCACTCGAGGGCCAGGAAGCCACAGGAACCTTGGGTCACCCGCGCTGCCCGGTCGCAGATCAGCTGAAGCGACCGGGCAGCACGCGGGTTCAGTGAAGGGCACGAAGATGACCTCCAACCGGAAAAAGCCAGCCACCCCGCCCCGGTCCCTGCGTGCCCTGCAGGGCTTGCTCGAGACGCACTACGTCACGCTGCGCGAGCTTGCCTCGCGCATTCTGGCGCAGCGGAGCCTGATGCAGCGCGCGGCGGGTCCCGATCGTGTCAGTCCCACCTCGCTGGTCGCCGAGGCCACGCTGCGGCTGCTCCTCCAGCGGAAGGCGATCAGCGATCCAGATCAGTTGCATGGCCTGGCTGCTCTCTCGATGCAGCGCTCACTCAACGATCGGGCCCGTCGGCGCGGAGCCAAGCGACGGACTGTGCCGATCGACCACGCGCCAAAGGCCACATCCACCCCCGCAGAAGAGCCGGATGACTCGGTGCGGGTCTCGCTGGATGCGTTCCGCCGAAGCAAGCCCCGACAGGCCCAGTTGGTCACCCTGGTGGGGCTGGACGGCCTCACGGTCGCGCAGGCAGCCAAGCAGGTTGGAGTCAGCGTGCCCACCGCCGAGCGCGACCTGCGGGCCGCCCGGCTCTGGCTCGCGCAGCGACTGAAGCGCCTCTAGCGCGATCGACCTCAGGACGAGGCCGGCTGCAGCGCATCCAGCCGCTTGCGCCAATTCGCGGCCGCCTCGGCACGCTGCTGCGAGGGCTCCGCGGCAAGCCACCCTGCGTGGCACTTCACGAGCGCCTCAAGCACCGTTCGGCGCCGTGAAACGGGCGCTTCGCAACGCTCGAGCCCCTCCAGCGCGGATCGCAACTGCACGTCCGCCTCGGCCCAGCGCTTCAGGTCCACAAGGATGCTGCCGCGTCGAGCCAGGAACACCCAGCGGCGCGGGTCATCCTCGGCGGCCACCTTCGCGATCATCGCCACCGCCTCGTCCGCCATCGGCAATGCCTCGGCAGGACGGGCTCCATCCTGCGCGGCTCGCGCAAGATTGTTCAGGCCGGTCGCCAGATCCGGATGGTCGCCGCCCGGCGAGACTCGCCAGATTCGCACCGCCTCGCGAAAGGCGCTCTCGGACTCCACTGCACGCCCTGCGTCGCGCAGCGCAAAACCAAGCATGTTCTGGGCGCGCGCCACCTCGGAATGATCCGCTCCGTAGGCCTTGCGTGCCGTCTCCGCGGCCTGCGAGAGCAGTTCGATCGCCTCGGGGCCGCGGTCCATGCGCTGCAGCAGGTCCGCCAGGTTGATCTCGACCAGGGCGATGTTCGGATGTCCCGCGTCGAGCCCGCCACGCAGGATGCGCAGCGACTCGCGCAGGCTCTTTTCCGCGGCGGGCAGTTCACCCAGGTCCTTCTGCAGCAGGCCCAGGTTGTTCCAATCCATCGCAAGTTCAAGATCATCCGATCCGAGCCGCTTCAGGTTGATCTTCAGCGCATCCTCGATCGGATCCTGCGCTTCCTTCAGGCGACCCGTGCCCTGCAGCAGCATGCCCAGATTTCCGAGCGTGCCGGCACGCACCTCGGGGCGCGCGTCGGCGGAAGCGTCGAGCGCCTGAAGCACCTGCCGATAGATCGATTCGGCTTGCTCCACCTCGCCACGCTCCTGCAGGCAGAGGGCCAGGTCGTTGCGAGCCTGCAGGGTGAGCGTCGCACCCGGGCCATCGACCACCTGGTGGATCTCGATCGATTCCCGCATCGCGGCCTCTGCCGCAGGCAAGTCTCCCAGCGCCTGCAGGCACAGGCCCAGTCGATGCAGCGCCTCCGCAAGCCCCGAGCGCTCCGATGCATCCGCGCCGCGGAACAGCGCGACGGCCCGCTCGAGGGCCGGACGGGCCTCCTGCGCAAGGCCGATCTGCAGGCGCGCGGCACCGATCGCCAGCTCGATCCGGGCGGCCTCCTGC
>JBIIOC010000171.1:0-3145 GCA_044337135.1 Phycisphaerales bacterium
GTCTGCTGCCCGCGCCGACCGTGAGCCCCTGAAACGCACGCGGGCCCCCGGCACACGCCGAGGGCCCGCGCTCGAACCTCGATCGATCGGTGCGCGATCAGGCGCGGCGTCGGCGCAGCAGGCCCGCCACGCCAAGCAGCGCGATCGCACTGGGTGCCGGCACCAGGTTGGCCTCGACCCACTCCACGGCGGCCTCGTGATCTTCCTCGCTCATGCCGAGGTTCAGCACAGCCCAGAACACCTGGCTGTCCGCGAGACCGTTCGAGGCGAAGAAGAAGGTGGCGAGATAGATGCCGTTGGCGGGATCCGTCGCGCCGGCACCCGACAGCGTGTACTCGGGGTGAAGGTCAAGCCCCGCGGTCACGGCGAACGACACGAATCCGCCCGAGGCGGTATCGGCACTCTGCCCGCCGTAGCCGACCGTGAGCACGCTGTTCGAGAGGTCGAAGCTGGAGCCGTTCCACGCGCTCAGCGTGTTGAGCACGTTCAACCGCACCGAGGCACCCACCAGGTCGGAGCCGATGCCAGGCTCATCGCCACTGAACGGGAACGAGGGATCAAGGCCGAGTTCGCCCTCGAAGACGCGCTGATCTGGATTGATCACGACGCCCGTGTCGTGATCCCAGCCACCGGTGACCAGCTGGCCGCCGAAGGCGGTGACCCAGATGTCGGCGTGCACCACATCGGCACGTGCGGAGGCGCCCAGGGCGAGGGGTGCGACAAGAACGGAAGCGAGCGCAATTCGATCACGAAACATGGGAATCAGTCCTTCTGGATAGGGAAATGGAAGAGAACGAGGAAACAGTGACGCGACCTGGGCCGCCTCCGGAGCGGTCCGGGTCAAAGTCTGGTTGTGCAGGACCCGTGACCTCATGGGCACGGCCCCGTGGAGAGCAGGATCAGCGCGACGTCGCCGAAGTCGACCTCGCCGGTGCCGTCGAGATCGCTCGGACAACTCGGGCACGGTCCGTAATCGAGCAGGGCGAACGCCACGTCGCCGTTGTCGACCTCGCCGCTGCCATCGACATCGCCAAAGCAGGGAGCGGCCTCGAAACGGGCGCGCGCCTCGGCGACCGCCGCGTCGAACGCCAGCTGGGGCAGCGACTCGTTCAGCACCAGCCAGTAGGTCTCGCTCTGCATCGATGGCGTGGTGGTGTAGAGCTGCATCGGCACCAGGTAGGCGCCGGCCTGAGGGGCTGCGCCGCCGGCACCCAGCAGGGTCATGTTCAGGTGTCGATGCAGGCCGCCACTCGAAGACACCAGCACCGTGAAGCCGGTCACCGGCGATGCGCCCACCACGAAGCTGGCCGTCAGGTACTTGAACTGCACCTGCGCGTCGGTGGCCACGAAGTCGTTTCCATCCCAGCGAAGCAGCGAGGCGACCGACTTCCAGCCGATGCGCGTGCCGGTGGCGAAGGTGCCCGACGCGGCCTCGTAGCCCGGATCCGCGGTGAACTGCGGCACGCCGGTGTCGCCGAAGGTGCCCGCGAACACGCGCGCCGGCACCGGCTGCAGGTTCTCGTCGTAGCGGTTGGTCTGCAGCGCGCCGTTGGAGAGGGTGATCGCGATGTCCCCGGCATGCTGCGCACGGGCGGACGGAGTGATGAGCGACGCCATCGCGCAGATGGCCACGATGCATGCACGTGTCATGGTCGGAAGGTCCTTGCGACGAAGGGATCGAATGCGTTGGCTTGCTCGGCCGCGTAGACACGGCCGAACATCTCGGTGGCCACGTGGCCGTCCGCGAAGCCGTAGTTGCTGCGCGCATCGGACGCCGGCGTGCCGGCCACCGACGCGATCGAGAGCTGCGTTCGCGCGATCGACGCGCTCGCCGCGCCCTCGCCCCATTCCTCGACGTGCGGGTGGTCGGCGCCCGCGAAGTCGCCGGTTGTCGCCATGCACACGGTGTGCACCGTCATGGCGGGGTTGGGAATGCGGCTGATGCGGTCGGTGATGCGCGCGGCGTCCAGCGCGCCGAGCGCGCTGAATTCCCGCGAAAGATGGTTGTTGATGCCGTAGCTCGTCTGGCGGAAGCGTGACCTCGTTCCCGGGACCGGGACGCCCTGTCCGCCCATCTCGCGCGACCAGTGCGGGCTCGTGTCCAGTGGGCTGCGCATGGCCTGCAGCTGGCCGTCCAGGAAGGGCTGCAGCGTGGTCACGAAGCTCTCGGCGCTTCCAAGATCCGCGCCGCCATGCGGAAGGCGTGCATCCGCCAGGAAGCCCTTGTGCGCCTCCGCGTACGCAAGGTGCGCCATCTGCAGGGCGCGCACGTTCGCAAGGCAGGCGGAGGTCCGCGCCGCGCGCGTCGAGGACGCGATGACGGGAACCAGCAGACCGGCCAGCAACGCGATGATCGCGATGACGGCAAGCAGCTCGACGAGCGTGAAGCCTGCGCGGCGCGCCGGCGCGCGCTGCAGGAAATTGCAAGGCATGATGACCCCATGCCGGACCGATCCGGCGTTGGAGAGATGGAATGTCAGGAGGGGCCCCGAGGGGGCCGACACGGCGACTCTGGTCGCCCGAGGGCGTGCGAGTCGGGTGTTGCGAGGCGCGGCTCAGGCCCCGGGCGGGGGCATGGCACGCAGCGCAGCAAGCGGCGCCGGCCTGGCGGCCAGGATCGGGGCCGTCGTGTCGAAGCATGGACGCGCGGATGGCAGTTCGAGGGCCACCATCGGCGTCTCGCTCGGCGTCAGCGTGGCCAGCGCATCGCACACCGCGCAGTCATGGGTATCCACCGGTGCGGCGGGGGCATCGCCCTCGTGCCCGTGGTGGTCCGCGTCGTGATCGTGGTGATGCGAGTCGCTGCAGGCCACCTCGCGCGTGCTCGCATCGCCGTGCGCGGACACTTCATGCAGCCAGCGCAACGACGACGGCCCAAGAGCCGCGAGAATCGCCAGAAGCAGGGCTAGCCGTCGCATGGTCCCCAGTCTAGGACGGCCCCGGGGTGCCAAACAAGCCCCCCCCTCAAGGCCTCCATAGACTCGCCCGATGCGCCGGCCCCCCCTGAAGGTCTTCCCCAGCACGCTCTGGGAGTACCCCAGCCAGCACTTCGACATGAAGGATGCGGACGGCTTCACCGTCACCGTGCAGGGGGACAAGGACTACGTGGGCGCCACGCCGTCCTGGGTGATCTGGCAGTTGCTCA
>JBIIOC010000080.1:0-10055 GCA_044337135.1 Phycisphaerales bacterium
ACACAAGCCTTCTACTTGAGCCGCACCGAAGTGACGCAGGCGCAGTGGGTGGCGAAGATGGGCAGCAATCCCAGTTACTTCGTGGGCGACACCAGCCGCCCCGTGGAGCTGGTGAGCTGGAACGACATTCAGCCGTTCTGCACCTCCACCGGCATGCGGCTGCCCACAGAAGCGGAGTGGGAATACGCCTACCGGGCTGGCACCACCACGGCGTTTCACGGCTGGCCAGCGAACCCCAGCGGCACGAACGATGACAACCAGTTGGGCACGATTGCGTGGTTCCAATCGAACTCAGGAAACACGACGCGCCCTGTCGCAGGCAAGGCTGCCAACGGCTTCGGGCTGTACGACATGTCTGGCAATGTGTGGGAGTGGTGCCAGGACTGGTACGGCGCCTACGCGTCAGGCGCGCAGACCAACCCGACGGGCCCCGGTAGCGGTAGTTTCCGTGTGTTGCGCGGCGGCGACGCAAACTTCAGCGTCTCCCTCAGCTGCCGCGCTTCCTACCGCCTCTACGACTGGCCCGACTTCCGCGGCAACGACTACGGGTTTCGAGTCGCGAGGACTCCGTAATTCCATTTTCCCATCTTCTCTCTTTCCTTTTCCCTTTCTGAAAACCGCACGCACCTGAACCCCACCCCCATGCCTCCACGGGCAAAAGCGCCAGCGACGGATTTGGAAGCGGTGGGGCTTGTCGAGCCCGCGCAAACAGTGGTGGGCAAGAACGGCTTCGGCAATGAGCCGACGGCGGTGGTCGGGTTGTGCGGCTTTACACTGCTCGCATGGTCGATCAACCCGGCTTTGCCGATCAAGTCTTGCAGGCGCTCGGGCGCGCGCTGCCGGATTGCCGCGTGATCGGCCTGTGGCTGTATGGCAGCCACGCGAGCGGCCGGGCCACGCCACGCAGCGACGTGGATCTGGCCGTGCTGGCAGACCGCCGACTGGACCCGCTTGCCGTGGGTGCTGCGGGTGCGCAACTTGAGCGCATCACGGGTTCGCGTGTGGATCTGGTCGACCTGCGCGCCGCAAGTGGCTTGCTGCGAGTGCAGGCCACGCACCAGGGGCGCCTGATCGCCGCACCCGACCAGCTGCAGGCCGACCTGTTCGCCACGCACGCGCTGTCCGACCACGCGGCATTTGGCGCCAACCGCCGCATGTGCACCGAAGCCATGAAGGAGCGATTCCGTGGCGGATAACGTGCTGATGCAGAAGCTGGCCAGCATTCACCGTTGTGTGCAGCAGGTGCGCACGTTTGTGGCGGGCGACCTGGATCGGCTGAAGGACGCGCTGGTGCAGGACGCGGTGGTGGATCAGCACTTGGTTGACTTCGAGGCGGTGTGCCGCGAGTTGGCCGAGGCGTGACGGGCGGGGGCTGTTCGCACCCTGCCCGCTGTGCGCACCGGTTCGGATCCACCCCGCACTTGAAAGCCTGACGCCTGAGCCTGCGAGGGCAAAGCGGCATCCAGCGACGCGCAGGCGAGCCACCCAACACGTTTCGCGAGATTGCCCCATCGAGCCGAAGCGTCGCTGCATAGCCGCTGCGGATGCGAAGCGGAGCAGTGGCGGGCCGCGTGCCCTTCGCAGGCTGGGGGTCAGGCGTCATTGAGGCGACGCATCACTACTCGCCGGTGCCAAGTGTCCAATAACAACCTCCGACCCTCGTTATCAGCCGTGGATCATGCGGCCTTCGGTGGCGAGGACGGCCTCGTGAATGCTCTCCGCCATCGTCGGGTGCGCGTGCATCGTGGTGATGATGTCCTCGGCAGTCGCCTCGAGCCGCTTCGCCACGCAGATCTCGTGGATCAGCTCGCTCGCGTTCTCGCCCACGATGTGCGCGCCCAGGATCTCGCCGTACGGCTCGCTCGTGATCACCTTCACCAGGCCCTCGTTCGCGCCATCCGCGATCGCCTTGCCGTGGCTCTTCAGCTGGTACATGCCCACGTGGTACTTCAGGCCCTTCTCCTTGGCCTGCGCCTCGGTCATGCCCACGCTGGCCACCTGCGGGTTGCAGTAGGTCGCGCCGGGAATCGCGTCGTAGTCGATGCCGATCGTGTGGTGGCCGAACATGCGCTCGACCGCGGTCACGGCCTCCTCGCTGGCCACGTGCGCCAGCGCCGGCGGGCCGATCACGTCACCGATCGCGTACACGCCCGGCACGCTCGTCTGATACGTGGCCTTGTCCTTCTTCTCGCGGTAGTCCGTCACGATCAGGCCCTTCTCCATCTTCAGGCCCAGGCTCGCGTCGAACAGGCCATCGGTGCGGCCCTGCACGCCGATCGCCACCAGCACCACCTCGCACTCGATGGTCTCGGTCTTCTTGTCGGCCGCGCTCTCCAGCGTGACCTTGGCACCCTTGGCGGTCTTCTCGATGGCCTTGGTGCCCCAGCCGGTGCGGAACGCGATGCCCTGCTTCTCGAAGATCTTCTGCGCGGCCTTGCTGATGTCGGCATCTTCCAGCGGCAGGATGCGGTCGACCATCTCGACGACGGTCACCTTGGTGCCGAAGGCGTTGTAGAAGTAGGCGAACTCCATGCCGATGGCGCCACTGCCCACCACCACCATGCTTTCGGGCTTCTTCGGCAGCACCATCGCCTCGTAGCTGCTGATGATGGTCTTGCCGTCGTTGGGAGCGAAGGGCAGCTGACGCGGCGCCGCACCCGTGCAGATGAGCACGTTGTCCGCCGTGATCACGCGATCACCCGCGCCCGCCTTGCCAGTGCCCGCGTAGTAGTTCTCGTCGGCCGCGCTCACCTGCACCTTGCAGGGGCCCGAGCCCGACTTGCCGCTGAGGATCTTCGCGTGACCCTGCACGTGCTCGATCTTGTTCTTCTTGAACAGGAAGCCGATGCCGCTGTTGAGCTGCGTGGTCACGCCGCGGCTGCGACCGATCACCTTCTCCCAGTTCACCTTCACGGCCTTCGGATCGACCTCGAAGCCCATGTCCGCGCCGTGGCCGAACGCCTCGCTGTAGACCTTCGCGGTGTGCAGCAGCGCCTTGGTGGGGATGCAGCCCCAGTTCAGGCACACGCCGCCGAGCTTGTTGCGCTCCACGCAGGCCACGCGCTTGCCCATCTGCGCCGCGCGGATCGCACCCACGTAGCCACCGGGGCCGCCACCGATCACGATGAGGTCGTAGTGGTTGCCGGAAGCGGTCGACGCGGGGCTGGAAGCCATGACGGGAGTCTCCGTGGGTTGCGCCCTCGGGCCGCGGGCCTGGCGAACGCGCCGGGCGGCCGAATGCGGGCGGCTATCGTAGCGGTGTCGCGCGCGGCCGGCCCTGCCGGGAGCGCTTGGCACCGATGCAGGAACCACGGCCCCTACCCTCCGACCCCGCCGAGCGCGCCCGCCTGATCGACGCGATGCTCGGCGCCGGCCACGGCGCGTGGGACTGGAATCTCCGTGATCGAACCGCCTGGTACTCGCCCGAGCTTCGGAAACTCCTGAGCACGGACGTTTCGGACTTCCCGGACCGCTTCGATGCCTTCGCCAGCCGCATCCATCCGGAGGACATGGGCCGCGTGCTGGGCGCCGTCTCCAACCATCTTGATGGCCGCTCGGACTTCGACCTGGAGTTCCGAATGCGCACTGGCGACGGCGGATGGAAGTGGGTCCGCGCCCGCGGAAGCGCGCTGCGCGAAGGCGGCGAGGCGGTCCGCATGGTGGGCACGCTGACCGAGTGGCCACTGGCGGCTGCGCGCGACAGGCTGAGCCTGACGGCCAGTGACCGGCTGACCGTGGCGCTGGAGGACCAGTCGCGCGTGGCGCGCGAACTCGAGCGCGCCCGGGGTGATCTTCTCCGGCAGAACGAGCAGCTTCGGCAGGCACGGGCCGACAGCGAGGCCGCCACGCAGAGCAAGAGCATGTTCCTGGCGAACATGAGCCACGAGATCCGCACGCCGATGACGGCGATCCTGGGATTCCTGGATGTGCTGCTGGACGAGTCCACCTCGGGCGAGGAACGGGTGAACCTTCGCCGTGCGATCCGACGCAACAGCGAGCACCTGCTGGCGCTCATCAACGACGTGCTGGACCTGACGAAGATCGAGGCCGGCGGCATGCGCGTGGAGATGGTGCCAACCGACGCGCTTCGCGTGGTGGTCGATTGCATCGCGGCGCTGCGGCCTGCGGCGCGCGATCGCGGGCTCGAGCTGCACGCGTTGCTGCAGGGCCCCGTGTCGTCGGTCGTGCAGACGGATCCGCACCGTCTTCGCCAGATCCTGCTGAACCTGCTCGGCAACGCCATCAAGTTCACGTCGCACGGCGGCATCCAGGTCGAGGTCTCGCAGGTCGAGGGCGAGGTGGGCGCGCGGTGCGATGACGACGGCTCGCTGCCGCGACCACACCGCCGGCGCCTGCGCATCGCCGTGACCGACACCGGCATCGGCATCGAGCCGGATCGCGTGCCCGGGCTGTTCCAGCCCTTTGTCCAGGGCGACGATTCCATGACGCGCCGCTTCGGCGGCACGGGACTTGGACTGGCGATCAGCCGCCGCCTGGCGCGCATGCTTGGTGGCGACATCACCGTCACCAGCCGGCAAGGGCAGGGCAGCACCTTCGTGGTCGAGATCGGAACAGGTGCCGTGGATGGAATCCCGATGGCCGACAGCCTTCCGGGCGAGGACTCGGCGCGCGAGACCGTCTCGACGCCGGCCGCCGCGCCCGTCGAGTCGATCCGCGTGCTCATCGCCGAGGATGGCGAGGACAACCGCCGTCTCGTGGTGCATCACCTCTCGAAGGCCGGCATCCAGACGTCGGTGGCTTCCAACGGGCGCGAGGCGATCGATCTGGCGCAGTCATCGCTTCGATCGGGCCACGCCTTCGACGTGATCCTGATGGACATGCAGATGCCCGAGGTGGATGGGTACGAGGCGACACGGGTGCTCCGCGAGGCGGGTTGGCCCGGCGCCATCGTGGCTCTCACCGCTCACGCGATGAGCGGTGACCGAGAGCGCTGCCTGTCCGCGGGCTGCAACGAGTACATGGCGAAGCCGATCGACCGCCGCAGACTCGTCGAACTCGTGCGGGAACTTGCTGCGCAGGCACCCAAGACCGATCTTTGACGGGCTTTCAGGGCGACTCTAGCATCGACCCTTCCCACCGGAATTCGCCGTGCGCATCGCCCTGATCAGTGACATCCACGCCAATCTCGAGGCGCTCCAGACCGTGCTGGCCGACATCGATCGGCGCATCGACACGGCCAAGGGTGATCAGATCTGGAACCTGGGCGACATCATCGGCTACGGCCCGAACCCCGTCGAGTGCGCGGATCTGGTGGCCAGGCGGTGCCGATGGTCCCTTCTGGGCAACCACGACTACGGCGTGCTCTACGAGCCCACCAACTTCAATGCCGTGGCCGAGCGCGCCGCGTACTGGACGCGCGAGCAGTTCGAGGCCGAGAGTGCCCGCGATCAGGCCGGTGCCGTGAAGCGCTGGGAGTTCCTGGGCAAGCTGCGCGTGCGCGTGAGCGAGGGACCCTTCCTGTGCGTCCACGGTACGCCGCGAAGGCCGATCAACGAGTACCTCTTCCCCGAGGACGCCGAGAGCAGCCCGGGCAAGATGGCGGACATCTTCAAGCGGATCAAGAGTTCCGGCGCGCATTACTGCCTGGTGGGACACACCCACGTGCCGGGCGTGTTCACCGAGGACGGCGACTTCTACTTCGCGAAGGAGATGAACAACCAGACCTGGGAGTTCAAGCTCACCAGCGCCGCGAACAAGCCTGTCGCTGCGGGTGAACCGGAGTCCGCGGAAGCGGCCGAGGGTCCACGGCCCGAGCGCCTGATCATCAATCCGGGTTCCGTGGGTCAGCCCCGCGATCTGGATCCGCGCGCGAGCTACGCGATCATCGACGCCGAAGAGGTCAAGGACGAGCGTGGTCAGGCCCAGATCCGGCCCCGCACCGTGCAGTTCTTCCGGCTCGAGTACGACATCGCCACGACACGATCGAAGATCTCGGCGGTGGCCGAGGAGATCGCGGCCAGGAACGCGGCCACTCGGGACGAGACCGGCTGCGTGCAGAAGCTGGCGAACGTGGCACCCGAACCGGCTCTGGCCTGGCTGGATCGACACATCGCGGACCTGGAGGCTGTGGCGGGTCGCGAGAAGAAGGGAAGCCCGATGGCCGCGGCGGTCCAGGAGCGCGTCGACGCCTGCCGTGGCCTGCGCACCGAAGTCGCGGCGAGGGCGGACATGACCACGAAGGACCTGACCCGGCGGATTCTCGAGAGCGACCAGCAGTTCCGCGCCGAACTCGAGCGATACAGCTGGCTTGGCAATCGCCTGGCCGAGGGGCGCTGAACATGGCTGAACCGAACTCGCGAAGGCGCTGGCCTCTGCTGCTGCTGACACTGGTCGCCGCCGCCGGCGTGATCGCCGCGGCACTGTTCGGACCGGGTGCACGAAAGACCGGCGGACTCGATCCGGAAGCGCCGCAGGCGGAGACGGTGGTCGAGACGAAGAAGGCTGCCGAATCGCCGTCGGAACCTGCCGTGCCCGCCGCGCCTCAGGCCGCACCGACCGCGCCCGCTGCGCCCATCGCGGGCATGCGCGCGCGCCTTCCGCAGGGAACATCCGCTGGAGCATCGCCCGCGTCGATCGGATCGCTGCAGCCCGACAAGGCCGGATTCGTGGTGGAGTTCGCGCCGGGCTCGGCGGGCATCCAGCGCATCGTGTTCAGCGACATCTGGGTGACGGCCGCCGATCGCGAGGCCGCGCGCGCGCACCACGCCGCGATGGCTGCGGGCACCGCGGACGCTCCGGCGCTTCCGCCGGATGCGGCCCGCTACAACCTGCACTCGCTCGGAACGCTGCAGGGCTTCGAGGTTCCGCTGCTGGCGGCCCGCGCGATCGAGATCGATGGCCAGCTGATCAGCCTGTTCGGTCCGGTCTGGACCGAGCGCGGCCCCGGCGCTTTCGAGACCGAGGTCGCCGACGCCGACGGCAGCGTGATCGTCCGCATCCAGCGTGTCTTCGCGATGGAGCCTGCACAGGGAGCCACCGTCTACGACATGCGCCTGAACCAGCGCGTGGAGAACGTCTCCGGCCGTTCGCTGAAGCTCCGCTGGATCCAGTACGGCCCCGGTGACCTGTCGAAGGATCCCGGCGGCATGATGGACATCCGCCGCTTCCAGTTCGGCTACCTGTACGGACCGCAACGCGATCCGCAGCGCCAGAGCGTGATCGTGCATGGCGCGATGTTCGATCGCGACGAGGTGATGAAGCGCGTCGACGCCACGACGCCCATGCTGTGGCCGCAGGATTCGCAGCGCCAGCAGGGATTCGAGCTGAGCTGGTTCGGCACCACGAACCGCTACTTCGCGCTGGCGGTGCACGCCGCCGATCCGACCGCGCCAAAGGGCAAGGTCCTGTCGCCGGTGCACGAGGTGTGGGCGCTCTCGGACAGCGCCGCACCGGCCGATCGCGTGGCCTTCACCGAGCTTCGCAGCGACGCGGTCACTGTCGCCTCGGGCACGTCGGCCGCGTTCGACATGGGCGTGTTCGCGGGACCCCTCGATCCGCGCCTGCTCGAGCATGTCGAGCCCTATCGCGCGCTGCGGATGGACGGACTGATCCTCTACCTGATCAGCGGCTGCTGCAGCTTCTGCACGTTCTCGTGGCTGGCGAACCTGATCGTGCTGCTGCTGACCTTCCTGCACGACCATGTCGTGTTCGACTGGAGCCTGGCGATCATCGTGCTGGTGGCGCTGGTGCGCCTGGCCCTGCACCCGGTGACCCGGTACAGCCAGGTCCAGATGGCGCGCGTGACCAAGGGCATGGCGGCCATCAAGCCCGAGCTCGAGGCGCTGCAGAAGCGCTACGCGAACGATCCGAAGCGGATGCAGCAGGAGCAGTTCCGCCTGTACCGCGAGCACAACATCAACCCGGCGGGTTGCGTGGGCGGCATGCTGCCGACCTTCCTCCAGATGCCGATCTGGATCGCGCTCTACGCGGTGCTGTACTTCGCCTTCGACCTGCGTCAGGCACCGGCCTTCTTCGGCCTCTTCCAGCAGTTCAATGGCTGGGGCTTCCTGTCCGACCTGAGCGCGCCGGACAAGTTCGTGAAGTTCTCGCAGCCAGTGATCACCTGGCCGTTCGAGCTCTCCTCGATCAACCTGATCCCGTTGCTCATGTCCGTCGTGTTCTTCTTCCAGCAGAAGTACATGGCGCCGCCGACCACCGGCACGCTCACCCCCGAGCAGCAGCAGCAGCAGAAGATGATGAAGTGGATGACGGTCATCCTGTTCCCGGTGATGCTGTACTCGGCACCGAGCGGACTGACCCTCTACATCATGACCAGCACCTGCGTGGGCATCCTGGAAGGCAAGCGCATCCGCGCCCAGATCGACCGCATGGACTTCACCGCGCGCAAGGGTGAGCCCAGGAAGCAGGATCGGCTCGGCAAGCTCTATGAGGCCGCGATGAAGCGCGCCCAGGAGAAGCGCAGCCAGGGCCGCCGCTTCAAGGACCGTGACTGAGGCCATGAGCGGCGCGCAGGCCGCCGCGCGCGAGGTGATCGTCGCGGTTGCTTCGGCGCCAGGCCGTTCGGACATGGCCGTGGTGCGTGCGAGCGGGACACGCGCGTCGGGCGTGCTTCGCGATGTCGACGCTCGGATGCCGGCGGGGCCACCTCGGCGTGGCGTGCGTGCGGGCGAGCTGCAGCTGCCGATCGGACGGCTTCCCTGCCTCGTGCTCACGATGCCGGCGCCCGCGAGCTACACCGGCGAGGACTCGTTCGAACTGCTGGTGCCCGGTCATCCAGCGCTCGGCGAGCTCGTGGTGCGCGCGCTGGAGGACAGGGGTCTTGCGCGTCGGGCGGGTCCCGGCGAGTTCACCCTTCGGGCATTCGAGTCTGGACGGCTCACGCTGGAGCAGGCCGAGGGTGTCGCCGCCACCATCGCCGCGCGGACCGACGCGGAACTTCGCGCGGCGGCGTTGCTGCGGACCGGCGTGGTGGGGCGTGGTGCCGACGCCGCGGCCGAGGCCGTCGCCGACCTTCTCGCGCTCGTGGAGGCCGGCATCGACTTCACCGACCAGGAGGACGTGGTGGCGATCACGCCCGCGGACCTGCGCGCGGGCCTGGAGCGCGTGACGGAGACGCTTCGGGACACGCTGCGTGGAGCCGTCTCGATGGAACGCCTGGAGAGTGCGCCGTGGGTCGTGCTGTGCGGGCCACCGAACGCCGGCAAGAGCGCGCTCTTCAACGCCCTGCTGGGCCGCACGCGCGCCGTGGTCGCGGACCTCGCCGGCACCACGCGGGACGCGCTCGTCGAGCCGTGGCGACTCGATGGACCCGATGGTCCGCTCGAGGTGCTCCTGGTCGACGCGCCTGGCGTGGACGGAACCGTTCACGGGCTCGACGCGCTTGGGCAACGCATGCGCGAGGAGGCGACGCGGCGCGCCTGCGTCCGGATCGAGTGCTCGCCGCATGGCGGCGTGATTCCCGACACGGACCCCGCGACGATCCGCGTGCAGACCCAGTCCGATCGCGAATCGTTCCGCGCGGTCGATGGTTGGATCGCCACCAGCGCCTTGACGGGCCAGGGACTCGAGTCGCTTCGGGCGCGCGTTGCCGTGGCGGTGCTGGGTCTGGCGGCTCCGGTCTCGGCGGAGGGCGTGGTGCTGGCCGAGCGGCATCGCGTGCTCCTGCATGAAGCCGTCTCGCACCTGGAGGCGGCTCTGGCTGCGGTCGGTGCGGGCCGCGCGCTCGCCCATCCTGAACTGGTGGCGGCCGCGATGCATGGAGCGCTCGAATCCCTCGGTGGTGTCGCCGGACGCATCGCGCCGGACGACATCCTTGGGCGCATCTTCGGCCGGTTCTGCGTTGGAAAGTGACGCGGCTGCGGTAGGCTGCCGCGCATGAAGGGCAGCATGGAGATCCGTGTGCGCTACTGCGAGTGCGACCCCATGGGTGTCGTGCATCACACGGTCTATCCCGTCTGGTTCGAGATGGGTCGAACGGAACTCCTGCGCGCGACCGGCCGCAACTACCGTGACATGGAGGAGGCGGGCGTCTTCCTGGCGGTCGTGCGCATGCAGGTCGCGTACCGCCGCCCGGC
>JBIIOC010000172.1:0-3035 GCA_044337135.1 Phycisphaerales bacterium
AACACGCTGCAGGCAGGCATGCCCGTGGTGTTCGACGTGCTCTGCCACGAGATCAAGGGCCTCGGCATGAACATCCAGCTCGAGAAGCTCGCCACGGACAGCGCACCGCTGCTCTGATCCGCACTCCGAACGAACCCCGTCCCAGACACGACCCGTCACGAACGAGATTCAAGCCATGACCATCGCTGCCAACGCCGCAAGTGACAACGTCTACGACCGCGTGAACGACTACGGAGCCGTCCGCATCAGCCTCGCAGGCCCCAACGACATCCGGTCGTGGAGCTTCGGCGAGGTGAAGAAGCCGGAGACGATCAACTACCGCACCTACCGGCCCGAGCGAGACGGCCTGTTCTGCGAGCGCATCTTCGGACCGGAGCGCGACTACGAGTGCGCGTGCGGCAAGTACAAGGGCACGAAGTACAAGGGCATCATCTGCGATCGCTGCGGCGTGAAGGTCACGCACAGCCGCGTGCGCCGCAAGCGCATGGGCCACATCAACCTGGCCGCGCCGGTCGTGCACATCTGGTTCTTCAAGGCCATGCCGAGCCGCCTTGGCACGCTGCTGGAGATGAAGACCAGCGATCTCGAGAAGATCGTGTACTTCCAGGACTACGTGGTGATCGACCCGGGAAGCACCGATCTGGAGTTCAAGCAGGTCCTCACCGAGGAAGAGAAGAACGCCGCCGTCGACAAGCACGGCCCCGCAGCCTTCACCGCCATGATGGGCGCCGAGGCGGTCCGCGAGCTCCTCTCCCCTCTCAAGCTCGACCTTCATGAGCTCAGCGACGAGCTGCGCCAGAAGCTCGGCGAGACCAAGAGCAAGCAGAAGCAGAAGGACTACTCCAAGCGCCTGAAGCTCGTCGAGCAGATCAAGGGCAGCAGCAACGATCCGCAGTGGATGGTGCTGGACGTGGTGCCGGTGATCCCGCCGGACCTGCGCCCGCTGGTCATGCTCGAGAGCGGCAACTTCGCCACGAGCGACCTGAACGACCTGTACCGCCGCATCATCAACCGCAACAACCGCCTGAAGAAGCTCATGGACCTCAATGCGCCCGAGGTCATCGTGCGCAACGAGAAGCGCATGCTGCAGCAGGCGGTCGACGCGCTGTTCGACAACGGCCGCTGCCGTCGCCCCGTGCTGGGCAGCAGCAACCGCCCGCTCAAGTCGATCACCGACATGATCAAGGGCAAGCAGGGCCGCTTCCGCGAGAACCTGCTCGGCAAGCGCGTGGACTACTCGGCGCGATCCGTGATCGTGGTGGGTCCCGAGCTCAAGCTGCACCAGTGCGGCCTGCCCAAGAAGATCGCGCTGGAGCTGTTCCAGCCGTTCATCATCCGCAAGCTCAAGGAGCGTGGCCTGGCCGACACGATCAAGAGCGCCAAGCGCATGCTCGAGCGCCGCGAGATCGAGGTGTGGGACGTGCTCGAGGAGGTCATCAAGAACCACCCCGTGCTGCTGAACCGCGCCCCCACCCTGCACCGCATGGGCATCCAGGCGTTCGAGCCGGTGCTCGTCGAAGGCAACGCCATCAAGATCCATCCGCTCGTCTGCACCGGCTACAACGCCGACTTCGACGGTGACCAGATGGCCGTGCACCTGCCGCTCTCGCTCGAGGCCCAGGCCGAGGCGCACGTGCTCATGATGAGCACGCACAACATCTTCAGCCCGGCCAACGGCAACCCGATCGTCAGCCCGTCCCAGGACATCGTCATGGGCGTGTACTTCCTCACGGTCACGCAGTCCGAGCCGCCGCTGGCGCTCGACCGCCATCTCGAGGGCGCCCCCGAGATGACCGCCGCGGAGCGCAAGACGATCCGCGCCATGCCGCGCTTCGCGCACCCGCACGAGGCGATCCTGGCTTGGGAGACCGGCAAGATCGACTACCACCAGTGGATCGAGGTCCGCTTCGACCGCTTCAGCGAGATGGTGCTCGAGGCCGGCAAGGCCGCGAAGAAGCTCAAGAGCAACCGAGCCATCACCACGGTGGGCCGCCTGATCTTCAACGAGATCCTGCCGGCCGACATGCCCTTCTACAACTGCACGCTGGGCAAGAAGGGCGCCGCCAAGGTGATCGACGACACCTTCCGCCGCAAGGGCAAGGCCGACACGATCCGCCTGCTCGACGACATGAAGGAGACCGGCTTCCGCTACAGCACCCGCAGCGGCCTGAGCTTCGGCGTGACCGACCTGCGCGTGCCCGGCGACAAGCAGAAGCTGCTTGACGACGCCGAGAAGCGCGTGGTCAAGGCCCAGCGCCAGTACGAGAGCGGCGCCATCACCGACCAGGAGCGCCGCAACCAGGTGCTCGAGGCGTGGGCGAAGTGCCGCAACGAGGTTTCGGAGCGGCTCATGGAGACGCTGAAGAACGACTGGCGCTCGATGGAGGGCGTGCCCGTCCCGTCGCCGGCGAAGGACGGCCCCGCGCCCAAGGACGCGCGTCGCCATCTCAACTCGGTGTTCCTCTTCGCCGACTCGGGCGCCCGTGGCAACAAGAGCCAGATGCAGCAGCTCGCAGGCATGCGAGGCCTCATGGCCAAGCCCAGCGGCGAGATCATCGAGACGCCCATCAAGGCGAACTTCCGCGAAGGCCTCTCGGTGCTCGAGTACTTCAGCTCGACCCACGGCGCGCGCAAGGGACTGGCCGACACGGCGCTCAAGACCGCCGACTCGGGCTACCTGACCCGCAAGCTGTGCGACGTGGCGCAGAGCGTCACGGTGGTCGACGTCGACTGCTGCACCAAGCGCGGCGTACCCAAGCACGCGGTCATGAAGGGCGAGGACGTCGAGGTGCCGCTGCGTGACGTGATCTACGGCCGCACGGCGCTCGCCAACCTGGTGGATCCGCGCACCGACAAGACCATCGTCGAGGCCGGACAGCTCATCGACGCGCGCATCGCGCGCGAGATCGAGGCCTTCCTGGGCGAGGATGGCGTGTTCCAGGTGCGCAGCCCGCTCACCTGCGAGGCCGAGCGTGGCGTCTGCGGTCGCTGCTACGGCATGGACCTCTCCACGGGCAAGGCCGTCGAGCAGGGCA
>JBIIOC010000173.1:0-3033 GCA_044337135.1 Phycisphaerales bacterium
CCAGGTCGGCGAGTGGATGGACCCTCCTTGCACTGGTCGGACGAGCACGGAGACCGCTTGTCCCGACCCTTCGACTGCGGCCAACACCGGCGGCCGCACGGTCCGGAACGGAAGCCGGACCTGTCGAGGTGGCCCCCCTTCGGGGCCTGCCCCCATCGCGATTCAAGAAACGCCCCTGCCATGCGCGGGGGCGTTTCGCTTCACGGGCCGCTGCGCGACGCGCACGCGGCACCATGGATCAACCGCCATCCGCTGGGGCTACACTGCCGGGTTCATGGCGATCCAGACCACCATCCAGCCGTTCACGCTCTGGCGCAATCTCGGGTTCGCCGCGCTGTGCGCCATCTTCGCGGTGTGGGGCTGGTACGACTACGAATACAAGATTCCGCGGCTCGAGAAGGACTCCGCCGCGTACATCGCGGCGAAGGACACCCGCTCCGCGCTGCAGAAGGCCGCCGAGGGCGCGCCCCTGAACGAGGCCCAGCTCAAGCAGATGCAGGATGCCGAGGCGGTGCTTGCGGACATCAAGGATCGCTACGGAAGCGCCGTTCCGAACAAGCCTGCCGCGTACGACCGCCCGATGCAGCTGTGGCTGTACGTGATCGGCTGCGGCGTGCTGGGAGTGCCGTCATTCCTGTGGCCAGTGATCCGGACCAGTCGTCGCGCCTACCGGCTGGATGACGATGGAACGCTGCACACGCCTGACGGCGCGATCGGGGCGGCGCAGATCGTCGACATCGACATGAGCCGCTGGTGCAGCGCGACCGGCGACCGACGAAGCACCTGGACGGCCAAGGCGGTGCTTCAGGACGGGCGCCGCATCCTGCTCGATGACCACGACCACAAGAACATGCACCTGATCATCGGCGCGATCGCGAGTCGGATCCATCCAGACAAGTGGACGATCGAGGCCAAGCGCATCGAGCCGGACGCCCCCAAGTCGGATCAGGTCGTCTGAACACGGAGCGACCGCGTGCAGGGCACCACGGAACCCACCACCCCGATCGAGAAGCGTGATCGCTGCGGCGATCTGCCGCACCGCCCCCGGGTGCTGCTCGGCAAGATGGGGCTCGATGGCCACGATCGCGGCGTCAAGCTCATCGCGCGCCTCATGCGCGACAGCGGCATCCACGTGATCTACAGCGGGCTCTGGCAGACGCCGCGAAGCCTGGCGATCGGCGCTCGTGACGAGGACGCGGACTGCATCGCCTGCAGCATGATGAGCAACAGCCACCTGGTGCTGGTGCCTCGACTTCTCGAGGAGTGCCGCAAGCTTGGCCGTCCCGACATGGTGGTGAACGTGGGCGGCATCATCCCGCAGGAGGATGTGCAGCCCCTGCTCGATGCCGGCGTGAACCGCGTCTATCACACCGGCACCGGGCTCGACGCGATCGTCGAAAGCGTTCGCGAGGCGGTGAAGGACTACGCGGCGCTCGCGTCGCCCAGCGCCGAGGCGAAGCTGGCGCGGCGCATCAGCATGGCGCACGCCAGGCCGACCGGAAAGCTCCACGGCCGACGCCCCAGGCGCGTGATCGGCATCACGGGCGCGCCGGGGGCAGGCAAGAGCACGCTGGTCGCGAGCATGGTGGGCGAGGCAGTGCGGCGCGGGCGACGCATGGCCGTGATCGCGTTCGATCCGATGAGCCCCATCACCGGCGGCGCGCTGCTCGGCGATCGTCTGCGCGTCGACTTCAACGCGGTCGACGACAAGGTCTTCTACCGATCGCTTGCCATCGTGGGTGAGGACTACGCGAGCCTTCCCGACATCCTGGGCCTGCTCGGCGAGGCCGGCTATGACGACGTGGTCGTGGAGACCGTCGGCGCGGGACAGAACGATGTCGCGATCCGCAACCACGTGGATCGCACGGCCGTGGTCGTGGTGCCCGGCATGGGCGACAGCGTGCAGATGGACAAGGCCGGCATCCTGGAGATCGCGGACATCTTCGTGGCGAACAAGGCCGACCATGCCGGCGAGGCCAAGCTGGTGCGCGAACTGCTCGACATCGCCTCAGGCCGGCCCATCCTCGAGACGATCGCCACGCAGGGCAAGGGCGTGGTCGAGCTGCTCGACGCGCTGTTCCCGGCCTGAACGACCCCCGCCGCGCTGCTAGAGTGGTGGCCCTTTCACGGAGCCATCCATGTCCATCGACACCCGCATTCTCGGCCGCGACACCAATCAGGCCCTCGGCATCGGCCAGTACGCCATCGACTTCCTGCGCGACGGCGCGCCCAGCGCGAGCGTGCTGGAGCGCACGGGCCTGTTCTTCACCGACGCCGTGCTGTGCGGCGCCAGCGCGCTGGCGCTGGGGACGAACGCGCCGACCCTGCTGCGGCAGGAGGCGCTGCGCTACCCGAACAAGAAGGGCGTGACGGTGTTCGGCAGCCGCAAGCGCGTGGCCGCCGAGAAGGCGATCGTCGCCAACTGCGCGGCGGTGCGCGAGTGGGACAGCAACGGGACCAACTTCGGATACCGGCCGCAACTCGGCCACACGGCAGGCGAATTCGGCCACAACGACTTCTATGCGGTGCCCGTGGCGGCGGCGCAGATGGCCGGCGAGAGCGGCGCGTTCGCGCTCCGTGGCATGGCATGCCTTGACGAGATCCGCGGCCGCCTGGCCGAGGTGTTCTCGCTGAAGACCTACAAGATCGACCACGTGGTGCATGGCGCCATCGCCAGCGCGGCCGTCTACGGCGCGACGCTGGGCGCCAGCGCGGAGGAGATCGAGAGCGCGATCGGCATGTTCGTGGCGCACGCCATTCCCTGGCGCGCCATCCGCGCGGGCAAGCAGCTGAGCGATTCCAAGGGCGCCAGCGCGGCGATCAGCACCGAGTTCGCGATCCTGTGCATGCAGCGATCCATGCGCGGATTCCTGGGGCCCCGCGACATCTTCCGCAACCCCGAGAGCATGTTCCGCCAGTTCGTGAAGACCAAGGGCGACAGCCCCTTCGACCTGCACCTGTCGATGGGCGGCGACGACTTCGCGGTGATGGGCATGCACTTCAAGCTGGGCCTGTACGAGCACCAGAGCGCGG
>JBIIOC010000174.1:0-2970 GCA_044337135.1 Phycisphaerales bacterium
CCGACCAGCTGCTGGGCGAGCTGCTGCCGCGCACCGTGAAGGTCAGCCTGTTCCAGGCGATCATCGACGCGGTGGTGAGCGAGAACGTGATGCGCATGGTGGCCATGAAGAGCGCCACCGACAACGCCGCGGGTCTGGGTCGCACCCTGAATCGCAGCTACAACCGCGCCCGTCAGGCGCGCATCACCACCGAACTCACCGAGATCGTGTCGGGCGCAGCCGCGCTCGAGTGATCCGTGTCGCTCAGGGCCTCTTCGCGGCGGGCGCGCCCTTCGCGGGCGCCTCGGCCGGCTTGGCCGTTGGATCGGTGACCACTTCCATGCCGTCGGCCTTCCACTTCTCCAGGCCGCCCTTGAGCGTGTAGACGTCGTCGAATCCGAGTTCCATCAGTCGCTTGCTCGCGGCCTTGGCGATGGTGTCGTCGTGGCTCGTGCCGTAGACGAAGAACATGTCGTAGCCACGCAGCATCACGGGCGCCTCGGCGGTCATGCGCGGGAACGGCAGGCTGATCGCGCCGGCGATGTGGCACTCGGCGTAGTGCTCGGGCGTGCGCGGGTCGACCCACACCGGGCGCCGCTCGCCGCCGAAGAGCCCCGGCTCCTCGTGCGACCTGGCCACCGCCTGGGCCGGCTCCAGGAACACCACGTCGCGATCGCTGGTCTTGCGGGTGCACCCGGAGGCGATGACGACAAGGGCGACGGGCGCGAGCGTGTGGAGGAGCTTCATGCCGCGATTGTCGCGGCGTCAGGCCGATGCCGCAACCGGCTTCACGCCGGCTGCAGATGATCGCGAGTCTCCGGCGGTGCCGCGGGCTGGCTGCGGCGCGCGGGGCGCGTCCGCACCACGCGACTCCATTCCTCGTCGGAGAAGAGGTGCAGGCCCGCGTCGCGCCCGATCATGCCCAGTCGCTCGCGGCCGCGCACGCCGAGCGTCTCGTTCAGGAAGCGGATGTGCCACTCGACCGCGCGCTTGGTGCGGAAGATCGAACGCGCGATGTCGTCATTGCTCATGCCCAGGCTCACGCGGCGAAGCGTGTCGAGCTGGCAGCGGGTCAGGTCCTCCAGCGGGCCCCACTCGTGCTCCATGATCGTGAGGTGCACGAACGCGCTGCGCGAGCCGTCGGCCGTCGTGCCTCGCGTGGGCGATGGATGCGCCGACGGGAACAGCCCGACGACCGCCATGGGTGCGCCGGAGCCCGCGCGCGCGGTGGGATGGGGGATGGAGACCAGGTCGTGGCCCACGCCATCCAGGATCGCCAGCGCAGAGTGGCAGCAGCCGTTGCCGGCGGTGCTCCGGATGATCCGCAGCCATTCCTGCAGCACGCGGGGCGAAAGCACGGAACGCAGCGATCCGGCGGTGGAAAGGTCCTCCGGCAGCCGGCCCGTGCGGCTGGGGCGGCGTTCGTGCACGGTGCCGTCCCCGTCGACCAGGGCCAGGAATGGATCCACGCGCTCCATGGCGTGCGCGACGGCGGTGGGGGGCAGGGTCTCGAGAAGCATGCGTTGTCTCCGATCGAAGGTGGTGGTTGAGCGTCTCGTGGTCAGTGACGGAAATCGGACGGTGCGCGGGACGATCGCCTCTCTTTCGGCGACACGCAAGGGTTTCGGCGCGCGCATGCGTTGCATTGCGCCTGTTCTCGTGCAGCGCGCGATCGCGGTCCTCGAGATGCGCTGGAGTGCGCTCGTGCATGCACGTGCGCACTCCAGCGTTCGGTGGAATCACCTCGTGGGTGCCGTCGCATGGAGCGACTCCGAGAGCCTTCGCAGCCGGCCCTCGGCTCGGCGTTCCTCGGCCATGGTCAGCGCGAGCTGGCCCGCGGTCTGCTTCAAGCCCAGCAGTCCTGCCCAGGTGCACACGCTCTCGTAGCTGGCGATCTCGTCGTGCTCCAGATGCTGCGCCACGGCGATCAGCGCGGCGTCTCGGATGTCGGGCGCGGCGCCCATCCCCGAGGCGAGCGCCACGCAGTCCTCGAGCAGGCCGCGCTTGCCTCGCGTGCGCATGGGTTGCGGGCGCATGCCGAGTTCGTCCAGGATCGCGCGCAGCCGGGTGATGTGCTCGCGCGTCTCGGCGGCATGCAGGCGGAACAGGTAGGCGAGCCTGGGACTTGACGAGGCGCGCGCCAGTTCCACGAGCACCTGCACCGCATCCTTCTCGGCGGCGTAGAGCTCGGACAGCTGCTGGCACAGCAGCGTCCGGAGGTCGGTGGGGACGCCGGCGCCGGCCCTTGCGGTTGCGGGCGCAGGGGGAACGGCGACGGCGTCCATGGAGGCCAAGGTGGGGTCGTCCACGGTTCAGCCCACCAGCGCGCCGGTGCGGCGGCCGTTGGAGGCTCGGATCGGGACATGGCGGGCCTTCACGCCGGAGCGCTTGCCGATCCGGACGGTCACCACGCCTGCATCGGTGTCGGCCGAGACCTTGTCGGGGTCGATCGACTCGGGCAGTTCCACCATGCGGCGGAACGCGCCAAAGCGCCGCTCGCACTGGTAGAAGTCCTCGCCGCTCTTCTCCTTCTCCTCCTTCTTGCTGCCGGTGATCATCAGGCTGTTGCCGCTGATCGAGACATCCAGGTCCGATGGCTCGATGCCGGGCACTTCGGCGCGCACGAGCACCTCGCCCTCGGTCTCGCTCACGTCGACCAGCGGTGCCCAGCCCTCGAGCCGGGTCGCCTTGGGTTCGATGAACGAGGTTCCCATGAGTCGATCGATGGTGCGGTCCATCTCGTCTCGAAGACGGTTGAGTTCGCCGTTGAACGGGTTGCGGTGCTTCCAGATCGCCAGGTTCATGAGCAGGTCCTTTCGTGATGCCGCTGCGGGGAGGGGGTTGGCGTCGAGGGGCGGGCTTCCAGGCCCAGGGCCGATTCGACGTGCGAGCGACCCTACGACGCACGAGCGCGTGCGCCAGCGTTGAGGCGCGCATTCGCGTCTCTCCTCGCATGCGCGGAAGTGTTCGCGCACCCACAGGTTCACGGGA
>JBIIOC010000081.1:0-9806 GCA_044337135.1 Phycisphaerales bacterium
CGCGTTCGCGGGTCGGCCTGGACTGCTGGTGACCGAGTCGTGCGAGTTCGATCGCTCCTTCCACAACCTGCGACCGGCGCTCGCGATCGTGAACAACGTGGAGGCGGAGCACCTGGACTGCTACGGCTCGCTCGAGGACGTCATCGAGGCCTTCCACCTGTTCGCCGCCTCGCTGCCATCGGCGCGCGAGGGCGGATTCCTGCTGATCGCGCATGAGGGCGCGCATCGCGAGCGCGTGACGAAGGGCATCGAGGCTTCGGTGGAGACCTTCGGAACCCACGCGCAGGCCACGCACCGCGTGGAGCGACTGTCCTGCGGCACCGTTCGCGTGATTCGTGGCGGCGAGATCTCGCTGCAGTGGCGTCCGCGGCTGATGGGCGCGCACAACGCGCTCAATGGGGCGGCGGCCGGCGTGCTCGCGCTGCGCCTGGGCGCGGCCCGCGAGGCGGTGGAGGCGGCGCTCGAGTCGTTCGCGGGCCTGGACCGACGTCAGCAGTTCGTCGGTCTTGCGCGCATGCCGTTCGGCGACGTGCGCGTGTTCGACGACTACGGGCATCACCCGACCGAGATCCAGGTCACGCTGCAGGCGATCCGCGAGGCGACCACGCCCCGCAGGATCGTGTGCGTGTTCCAGCCACACCAGCACAGCCGGACGCGGCTGCTCATGGATTCCTTCGCCACGGCCTTCGGACACGCGGACCTGGTGCTGCTGCCCGACATCCACTTCGTGCGCGACCCCGAGGAGGAGCGCTCGAGGGTGAACAGCGAGATGCTGGCCGAACGCGTGCGTGCCGCCGGCACGAGTGCGCTGGCCGTGGGCACGCTGGAGTCCGCGCTGGAGCGTGCGCGCGCCTCGCTGCAGGTCGGCGACGTGCTGGTCACGATGGGCGCAGGCGGCGTGTGGCGCGTGGCGCGCGAGCTTGTCCGCGGTGGTGCCGGCGATGTACGTTGAGACCATGCACGCCGCGGTCGATCGCCTGTGCGCGGATCTCGACGCCGAGCTGACGCTTGACGCCCCGATCGGACGCGAACACAGCTGGTTCGGCGTTGGCGGACACTGCGACGCGCTGGTGCGTCCCCGATCGGAACAGGCCTTGGCCACGCTGCTGCGCCGCTGCTCCGACGCGGATGTGCCGGTGCGCGTGCTCGGCGACGGCGCGAACCTGCTCGTCGCCGACGAGGGCGTGGACGGCGTCGTGGTGAAGCTTGACCAGCCGGCCTTCGAGGGCTTCGCGATCGGCGCGGAGGGGCGAGCGGATCTGGTGCGGGCCGGCGGTGGTGCCGATCTGGCCAAGGTCATGCACGCAAGCGTTCGCGCGGCCCTCGACGGACTGTGCCCCATGGCCGGCATTCCCGCGACGGTGGGCGGCGCGCTTCGAATGAACGCGGGCGGCCGCTTCGGCGCCATCGGTGACGTGAGCGCCAGCGTTCGACTCATGCAGGCGAACGGGGACCTGAGGGACCTGCCGTCGAGTTCGATCCGCTTCGACTATCGACACACCAGCATGCCGTCGGGCATCGTGGTGCGCGCCGACTTCCAACTCCGGCCGGGCGACCAGGAAGCGATCCGCGCGCGCCTGAAGGAGATCATGGCGTACAAGTCGGGATCGCAGCCGATGGCCGCGCACTCCGCGGGCTGCATGTTCCGGAATCCGACGCTCGCCAGCGGCGAGCGCGTGAGCGCCGGCATGCTGATCGACCGCAGCGGCCTGAAGGGACTCACCGAGGGCACCGCGACCGTGAGCACCGAGCACGCGAACTTCCTCTTCGTTCCGGAGCCGAAGACCGGCCGGGCGACCGACGTGCTGCGACTCGTCGATCGGGTGATCGAGCGGGTGCGCGATTCGCAGGGCGTCGAGCTTCACACCGAAGTGGTGATCTGGCGACGCGGAGACCGGGCTGGAGCGATTCGATGAGGGTCCTTGTGCTCAAGGGCGGCCCCGATGCGGAACGCGAAGTCAGCCTTCGAAGCGGCGGCATGGTCGCGGCGGCGCTTCGACGCGCGGGCGCGGAGGTCCACGAGCAGACGATCGACCGCCCGGGGCTTGCCGAGATCCGCGCCATGCCGGGCGACGTGGTCTTTCCCGTGCTGCATGGCCCGTGGGGCGAGGGCGGCGTGCTGCAGGAGCTGCTGGAGCAGGATGGCCGGCCCTATGTCGGTTGCGCCCCCGCAGCCGCGCGACTCGCGATGGACAAGCCTGCCAGCAAGCGCGCCGTGTCGGAGGTGGGCGTGCCCACCCCGGACAGCCAGGTGCTGCGGGCGGGCGACCGCCTGACACTCTCGCCACCGCTGGTGCTGAAGCCCTGCGATGATGGCAGCAGCGTGGATCTGCGCGTGTGCGGCACCGTCGCGGACGCCGAGATCGCCCGCACCGAACTGCATCCTCGACGCCCGGTCCTGCTGGCGGAGTCGTTCATCGCGGGCCGCGAACTCACGATCGGGCTGCTGGAGGATCGCGAACTTCCACTGATCGAGGTCCGGCCAAAGTGCGGACTCTACGACTACGAGGCCAAGTACAACCGCGATGACACGGAGTATCGGCTGGATCCGGAACTGCCCGCCGGGGTCGGCGATTCGATCCGTCGCTGGGCCCGAGCCGCATGGAATCGGCTCGGACTGCGTGACGTCGCGCGCATGGACTTCATGCTCGACGCGCGCGGCGCGTGGTTCCTGGAAGCCAACACGATGCCGGGCTTCACGGACCACTCGCTGGTGCCCAAGGCCGCGATGCATGCCGGGATCCCGATGGAGCGGCTGGTGATCACCTTGGCCGAGCGCGCTCGGATCCGGGGCGGAACCGCCCTGCGGGCCTGACTTCGCCGAAATTCGACGCACGGGGCGCCATCGGCCGATATGCGAACCCATGGCCCGGCGTCGATCGAAGTCCACCAAGGCAAGCACCCCCCTCTCGGAGCGGTTCACGTCGCTCAAGCCGATTCTGGTGGCTGGAACCTGGACCTCGGTGATCGTGGCGGTGGCCTTCGGCCTTGCGCTGGGCGTGCCAGCCCTCCGCGCCGAGGCGCTCGCGCTGCGACCCGAGGGACCGATGCGCGTGGTGTTCGAGGATCGCCCCACCTGGATGACCGACGGAGACCTGTCGCCACTGGCGGAACTCGTGGACCGTCCCCTTTCGGGTTCCCCGATGGATCGCGCCGGACTGGCGGCCGCACGCGAGGCGCTGCTGGCGTCAGGCTGGTTCGAGGAGATCCGTCAGGTGCGCCGCACCGGCTCGGACGAAGTGTCGATCGAGGCCACCTGGGCGACGCCGTTCGCGGTGATCCGCGAGGACGGCTACGACTATCTGGTTGACATGCGAGGCCGCTTGCTGCCCCGCTGCTACAAGGCCGGCACCGCCCCGCGAGGCTTCCTGCGCATCGAGGGGGCACGGCAGCCGCGACCAACGAGTTACGGAACCCCGTGGCCCGGCGACGACGTGAGCGCCGCGATGGCCCTGGCCCGGCTGATCGACGAACGGCCGTGGCGCAGTCAGATCGCATGGGTCGACCTTTCGGGTGTCCCCACCGACGGCTGCCTGCGCCTGAAGACGACGCGGAACTGCACCATCAAGTGGGGCCGCGCTCCCGGACGCGAGGGCGCCGCGGAGGTTCCGGCACGGCAGAAGCTCGAGTACCTGGCGTGGCTGCAGGATCATCAGGGCCGGATCGACGCAAGTTGCGAGGACCAGATCGACCTGCTGAACGACTACGTGGGCGTGCGCTGAACCGCTAGGCTGTTCACCATGCCACCGCCCCGTGGTCTGGTGCTGCTCACGGCCCTCTGGATCCTTGGTTCCTGGCTGATCTGCATCGGCCCGCAGGCGCCCCTTCATCCGACGATCGCCGGTTTCACGCCTGGCATTCGCCTGATGGTCGCGTCCATGGGCGTGGGGCTCTGTGCGGCGTGGCCACTGATGCGTCTGTCCGGACCTCGCGAACGATGGCCCGTCCGGCGCGTGGCGCTGGATCTGCTGACGATCACGACGCTCGTGCAGGTGGTGCTCTGGCCACTTCGACTGACGACCGCATGGTCGCCGTCTCGACTCGCGACAATCGACGCGCTCATGATCGCGTGGAGCCTGGTGGTGGCGGCATTCGTCGCGGCCGCCGTGGGATCCGCCTCCTCCGGCGTCCGTACCCGCGCGATGCTCGGCTGCCTGACGATCACCGGGCTTGGCGTTCCCATGAAGCTGCTGTGCCGGTCCACCGGCCTTCCGGACCCGCCCGCATGGGCACTGGGGCCCGTGCTTGGCCCGCTTGGCCTGACCACCCCGGACGCACGCATGAGCGCCGAGGAGACCCTGGTCGGCCTTGGGATCGTGCTTTCCATCGCCACGCTGGCGTGGGTTCGAGTCTGGTACGGGGTTCGGCCCGGGACCACGGTTGCCCCCTTCGCGACCGACCGTTAGCCTCGGGTCACGGGCCACCATGGAACTGATGTCCAAGGCAGACAAGGAGCGCCTCGAGGCGCAACTGGCGGAATGGATCCAGTTCCGCCCGGTGATCGCTCAGCGCATCGCCGAGGCCCGCGCACAGGGTGACCTGAAGGAGAACGCCGACTACCACGCCGCGCGCGAGGATCAGGCCATGAACGAGGCCAAGATCCGCGAGCTCGAGGCGAAGCTGGCGCGCGTGCACGTGGCCGGCGAGATGGAGATCCCGACCGACATGGTGTTCCTGGGCGCCACGGTGCGCCTGAAGGATGTCGGCAACGGCCGCGAGGAGATCTACCGCCTTGTCGGTCAGCTGAGCGAGGACGGCGGCCCCGACGACGTGATCGAGGTCACCGCGACGAGCCCGATGGGAACCGCGCTCATGAAGGCGCGCATCAGCGAGACCGTGCGCGTCGACCTGCCGCGGGGCGAGAAGCGATTCCTGGTCGTGGCGATCCTGGGATGAGCTGCGCGGCGGTGCGCGCGTGACCCCGCACCCCTCACTCCTGCTTGCGGAATTCGCGCTGCGGCTCTTCGTCGCGTGCCTGGTGCTGTTGCGCAAGGGTCGCCGGCCCACGGTCGCGATGGCGTGGATCATCGCGGTCATCGCGATTCCCGTGGCGGGCCTGGTCGCCTACTTCCTGGTTGGCGAGCACAACTTCGGCAAGCGCCGCGCCGCGCGTCATGCGCGGATCCTTCGCGAGGTCGATCGCCCGGAGATCCACAGGCCCAGCGACGCGCGCGCGGCGGAGCCCCGGCTGGATTCCGGACAGTCGCAACTGGCCCGACTGGCCGAGTCCGTGAGCCATGGCCCCGCGCTGGCCGGCAACTCGCTGCACCTGAGTGGCGACAGCGCGGCGAACATCGAGGCGATGGCGCGAGACATCGACGCCGCGCGCGCGCATGTCCACCTGCTCACCTACATCTACCTGCTCGACGGCGCCGGCAAGCGGATCGCGCAGGCGCTGCTCGCGGCGGCCCGGCGCGGCGTGACGGTGCGCCTGCTGGTCGACGGCGTGGGCAGCAAGGACTTCCTGCGAAGCCAGCTGCGCCGCTCGCTCGAGGCCGGCGGCGTGCAGGTGTCCGAGGCACTGCCGGTGTCGCTGCTGCGTCTCGTGGTGGCTCGACTGGACATCCGCAACCACCGCAAGCTGCTGGTGGTGGACGGGGTGACCGCATGGATGGGCAGCCAGAACATCGCCGACGCCAGCTTCGCGCCGAAGGCCCGGTACGCGCCATGGGTCGACTGCATGGTGCGGGTGCGCGGACCGCTGGTGCGCGAACTGCAGCTCGTGTTCGTCGAGGACTGGTACATGGAGCACCAGGAGGATCTGGATCCGGCACTGAACGTCATGCCCGAGTTCGACGCCTCGGGCATGACCGCGCAGGTGGTCGCGACGGGTCCGAACTTCGGGAACGATTCCATGACGTCGTTGCTGCAGGCCGCCGTGCACCTGGCTCGCGAGGAGATCGTGCTGACGACGCCCTACTACGTTCCCGACCTGCCAATGCAGGCCGCGCTGGCCGTGGCCGCCCGCCGCGGCGTGCGCGTGCACCTGGTCGTTCCGCGCCGGAACGATTCCTGGCTCGTGCAACGGGCGAGCCGCGCGTTCTACGGGGAACTGCTGCAGGCCGGGGTTACGATCCACGAGTTCACGGGCGGCTTGCTGCACGCGAAGACCATGGTGGTGGATGGCCTGGCGTCGGTGGTGACCAGCGCCAATCTGGACCGCCGAAGTTTCGAGATCAACTTCGAGATGGGGGTGCTGGTCTATGACCCGACGTTCTGCGCGCGACTGCGATCCCTTCAGGACACCTACATGCACCGCAGCGTGGTGGTCGATCGTGCGGCGTGGGAGCAGCGACCGCTCGGGCAGCGCCTGATCGAGAGCACCGCGGGACTCCTCAGCCCGCTGCTGTAGGCCTCAATCCAGCTCCTCGATCCAGGCCTGCTGGATCGCCTCGAGGATCCGCTCGTTGCAGGGATGCCCCGGCTCCTCACGGAAGCCCGGCAGACCCATGACGAGCGTCTTGAGCCGTGGAAAGCTGATCGACACGGGATCGACATCCGGGTGGGCGTCGACCAGCGCCTCGGCCAGACGATCGACGGAAAGCCAGTGGAGCGACTCGGGACCCGGCATGGCGCTCAGTGCGGAATTTCCTTGATCGCGTTGCGGTTCCAGGCGGGAACGCGGACCACGATCGGCCCCTTGCCCTTGATCTCGCACTGACAGGCAAGGCGACTGTTGCGCTGGATGGCCGGGGCCTCCTCCACACGGTCATCCTCGGCCTCGGTGCTCTCCGTGAGCTGGTCCATGCCCTGCTCGACGTAGACGTGGCATGTGCTGCACGCGCACACGCCGCCGCAGGCGTGCTCGATGTTGATGCCGTGGTCCATGGCGAGTTCCAGCAGGCTCTCGCCCTCGCCACCCATGAGCTGCCATTCCTTCTGACCGGTCCCCGTCAGTCCCTCGGGATCCTCCAGATGGAAGGTGACGGGGACGATTGGCGGGCCGTGCTCGTGGTCGCTGCGCTTCAGGTGCATGGGGCGCGCATGGTAGGCAGGCGCGCGCCGCATCGCCCAGTTCCCGAGCGTGCGTTCCGGATTCCCCGTGCGTGCCGCTACAGTGGGGCGATGCACCTGATGGCCCACACCCTCGAGGAGACCGTCGCGGCCGCCGCCGCCATGGGTGTGCTGCGGCCGCAGGCCCGCACGGCGCATGCCGCGTTCTTCCGCGAGGGGCGCCGTGCGGCGCCGTGGGTGGAGGATCGCGACCCCGAGATCGCGCGCACGCTCGTGGACCACGACACGGTGAAGTTCGCGCTGCGGCTGCCGGATGGCCTCGAGACCGAGAGCGTGGTGATCCCGATGTACCGCGACACCCGAGTCACGCGCACGCTGTGCGTGAGCAGCCAGGTCGGCTGCGCGATGGGCTGCGGCTTCTGCGAGACCGCGCAGATGGGACTCATGCGGAACCTGACGCCCGGCGAGATCGTGGCGCAGTGGTTCGCCGCGCGCCACCTGATCGAGAACCCGTTCGAGGGCGGCCGCGGCTTCCCGATCAAGAACATCGTGTTCATGGGCATGGGCGAACCCACCGACAACATGGCCAACGTGCTGCAGGCGATCCGCGTGCTTGCGGATCACCATGGCCCCAGCGTGCCGACGGCCAACATCACGGTCAGCACGGTGGGTCGTGCCGCGGGCGTGCGGGAACTGGCCCGCTTCGCCGAGAAGCCGGGCTTCCGGAAGCTGAACGTCGCCTTCAGCCTGAACGCGCCGAACGACCGAATCCGCTCCGAGATCATGCCGATCACGCGTGCCGAGCCGGTCGCTGGCGTTCTGGACGCCCTCCGCGAATGGCCCGTGCACCGCAACGCGGTGTTCTGCATGGAGTACGTGCTGATTCCCGGCGTGAACGACGCGCCCGAGCACTGCGACGAGGTGTGCACCCTGCTTCGCGGCATCAAGTGCTCGCTGAACGTGATCCCCTACAACCCGCGGCGCGACAGCCCGTGGCGCGCGCCGACCGAGGAGGAGACCGCGGCCTTCGTGGCACGCGCGATCGCCAACGGCCAGTTCTGCAAGCGCCGCGGCACGAAGGGCCGCAACGCGATGGCGGCGTGCGGGCAGCTGGGTAACGAGCGCATCCGACGCCGCAGGTTCGTCGACCTGCGCGTGGGCGACTGAGCCGCCCGCGTCAGCCCTCGGCGGGCTTGGCAGCGGGCGCCTTGGCCTCGGGAGCCTCCAGGCTCGGTTCCAGGATGCGCATGTACGGTGGCAGGGCGCGCGACTTGGGAGCGGCGACCTTGCCCAGCCGACCCACCGCGATCGGCTCGAATCCAGGCGATGCCAGCATGAGCGAAAGCGACCGTGCCGCCTCGGTGGCCTCGGGGCCATGCGCCGAGGCCGCCTCGAACACGCCGGGCAGGATCACTCGCAGGTCCAGCGAAGCGTCGTACTGGGACGCGAACAGCACGGCACGCTGCATGGTGCGGCCCGAGGTGATCGCCGTCTGCATGGACGATGCGGGACCACGACCCACGATGATCGGCGTGCAACCGGCTTCCCAGGATTCAGGATCGCCGACGGCCGCCGCGATTGCCGGCGACGCCTTCGCCAGCGCGCGAAGGCTCCTGAGAAAGTCCGCCTTCCGCTCGGGCGACACGACCACCGCGTTGCAGTTCTGGTCGGCCATGGAAAGGCGAACCTTGTCCAGCATCTCCTGCGTGGGCGTGAAGGCCGGATCGAAGGCGCCCTTGGGGTCGGGACGCGAGAAGATCGCCGCCGCGCTGCGGACGGCATCGGGATTCGAACCCTTCTTGACCTGGCCGATCCGCACCGAAAGCTGCACGAGGTCACCCGACTCCTTCGGGGGCATGTAGAGAATTCCGGAGCCCGCCATGCTGGCGCTGGCGAGCATCGCGCAGCACTCGGTCGCGGCGCCGATCGAGAGAAGCATGGCGCACGACTCGTCGTCGTTCGCGGGCTGGCGCGCGGTCCGGATGCCGATGGTGCAGTCCAGGCGTGCGTTCAGTCGCAGGTCCGACAGCGCGCCGAAGTCGTCGGCCCAGCAAGCCGCCATCGCGAACGGGAAGGTCAGCCCCTCCTGTCCACCGGCCGGTCGGATGCGCGGCCGGCCCGCCCCCGGTGCAGCCTGCCCCGCAGGCTGGGCGACCTGCGCCATCGCGGCGGGCGCCACAAGAAGGGCTGGTATCGAGGCGAGCAGCTCGCGACGCGGGAGAGGAAGGTGTTCCATGACGGTTCCTTGACGGTTCAATCGACCGGCCGGATCGCCCCGGCCTGAGAATCCCAGCGAATGTTCAGGGTGCCGCGACCCTCGACGAAGTCCTGCAGCCACGCGCCGATGGCCGTGGTGCGCCAGTCGTCCGGTGGAAACGGCGCCGGGGCTTCCAATCCGACCTCGCCTCGGCGGCTTCGGCGATCCAGCGCGATGCGCGCGGCGCACCAGTCGGTGAACTCGCTGCGGCTGCACAGCAGGTTGGGCGCCAGGTCCTCCGCCATGCATCGGATCTGGAGTGCCAGCCACATCGAGTCGATCCGCGCACGCACCGCGGCATCCTCGAGCAGACGGGCGTGCTCGTCCTTGGTGGGCGGCAATTCGCGAGCATGACGAACGCACTCCGCGATGCGATCGCCGAACCGCCCGGCCACCGGCTTGGGAAGGAACCGGATCTCGCGCACCGCGTCGGCACGCTCGGGCTTGCGCCGGACGAGTTCCATCAGAGCGACGTCGGGAATCGCCACACGCTGCGGCTGATCGGTCTCGCGCGCGATCTCGCGCCGCAGCAGCACGAGCTCACGGAGCAGCGTGGTGGCGGCAGGACGCAGGTTCTCGCCGCGGCTTGCGCGCC
>JBIIOC010000010.1:0-34824 GCA_044337135.1 Phycisphaerales bacterium
CGAGCGCAGCCTGCCCGCGACCGACCAGGACCAGGTGGCGATCTTCGTGAGCTGCACCGGCGAGAAGGACGGACGGTTCCTCGAGCGCACCTACGCCAAGGTGGTGCTGCACAAGGAGATCGACGGCCTGCCATGGACGGCGATCCAGATCACCACGGCGGCTGGCGTGACGGCGGTGCTGGACCTGCTGCGCGAGGGCAAGCTGGCGCAGAGCGGATTCGTGCGGAACGAGGATGTGGGGTTCGACGCGTTCATCGCGAACCGCTTCGGCAAGCACTACGCCTGAGTCGGATAAGAGGGTCAGACCCCGCTATCGGAACCTCCCTATCCAAGGCGCTGCCTACGCCCGCCGCACCTCCAGCATCACGATCTCGGCGGGCACGTTGCGGCGCAGCGGGAACCAGCTTCCAGCTCCCACGTTCACGAACAGCCGCGAGGACCCACGCTCGTAGAGACCGCTCGAATGCGGGTGCAGCAGCGAAAGATTCGCGCGCGGCCGATCGCGCAGCGCCAACTGGCCACCATGCGTGTGCCCCGCCAGGGTGAGCGGAATGCGCGCGCGTGCCGCGGCAGGGAACACCTTCGGGTTGTGCGCCAGCAGCAGGTGCGGCCGATGTCCCATGACGCCCTGCACGCTCTCGGCCAGCTGCCCGGGCTTCGCTGCCCAGTCGATGCCGGCCACACGGAACTCGTGATCGCTTCGCTTGCGCGTATGCACGCCGCCGGAAAGCACCAGCAGTCCGCTGTCATGCGCGGCCTCGACGATCGCGCCAGGGTCATCCAGATGATCGTGGTTTCCAAGCACCAGATAGCGCCCGAGCGGCGCGCGCATTGCCCCCATTGCCTGCAGCACGGGCTCGCACCCCTGCCATTCCAGGTCCACGACGTCGCCCGTGCATGCAAGCACGTCGGGCTTCGCCGCACCGAGACGCTCCACCAGTTCCATGGCGCGATGGACCGGCATCAGGTGCCCAAGATGCAGGTCGCTCAAGTGACCGATGCGCACGCCCTCGAGGCCGCGCGGCCAGTCGGGCACGCGAAGCTCGATCTGCCGCAACTCGATCGGCTGCGCCAGATGACGCGCGCGCAACTTGCCGTTGGTCAGTCGATCCACGGCCTTGGTCAGGATCGCGTGGCGGATCTGAGCGCGGCGGAACTTGCCGCCACGCTTCTTCCCGGCCGGCTTGCGCGGGTGCGCGGTCATGCGAAATCCTAGTAACGCAGCGACGCGCCCACGAGCAGGCCCGCGATGTTTCCGCTGAACGCGTAGCCCCCCTGCGTGAGCTCCAGGTTCGTGTAGCGGTAGCCGAAGAACACGCCCGCGTTGCCGCAGAACCACGCCGTCAACGCGGCGCGAATCTCGGTCTCGCTGCAGCCATCGCCCGGCCACGCGGGACCCCAGGTTCCTGTGGCGGAGAACTCGATGTGGTCGAGAAAGTCAACGCGTCCACGCAGGTCAACCTGCACATCCACGCCACCGCCCACGATCACGGTGCCGAAAGTGTCGCTGTAGGTGCTGCTGGTGCCGAGTGTCTGGTTCTGCACCTGCTGGTTCACGCCAAAGCCACGGCCACCCACGATCGCCACGAACTGCAGGTCGCCGCCGAGATCCTCGCCAGCGACCGGCGACTCCCAGGGGAACTCCTGCCTGGAGAGCGGGCGCCACAGCCAGCTCTGCACATCAATGCCCCATGAGTAGAAGTCGAACGAGCTGCGCAGCGAGTCGCCCGCAGTGAAGGTGGTGGTGCCGAAGGCACCTGCGGTCGTGGCCGCCTGCGTGGCGTCGGTGGAGAATTCCGATCCGGTAAGTCGCACGGTCCAGTTGCGCCACAGGATCGACAGGTCGCCCTGAAAGGCGCCCTCCATGGAATCGAGCCCATAGGTGTCGTTCACGTCGACCTTGCTGGTGCTGACCGGGCCGAAGGCGACGTTGCCTCGAAGGCGCGCAAGCCAGGCGCCGGCGGTCAGGTCCAGTCGGATCGGCTCGCCTTCCAGCGTGAACAGCGGCGCGTTGCCGCAGCGATCCGCGAGCGATGGACGGGTCGAGGTGTCGGTCGAGCGCGCGGCGGCCGGGCTCGCGGGCGGCCGAGCGGTCTCGGCGTTGCGCGCCTGCTGCAAGCCGGCCATGAGCGCCATCACGGAGGGATCCATGGTGTCAGCGTATCGTGCGCGTCGTGCTGAATCCGCCGCCCTCACCACCGCCACCACCGCCTGAGCCCGCGCGCTCACCCAACGCGATCGCGCTGGGCCGCAAGGCGTGGATCCATCCGGACAGCCTGTCGTGGGCGTTCACCACCAGCCGCGGCCCCGGCGGCCAGAACGTGAACAAGGTGGCCACGCGGGCGGTGCTGCAGGTGGACCCAGCGCGGGTGTACGGCCTGCACGAGGCTGCGCGTGTGCGTTGGATGGAGATCGTGCGGCATCGAATCGCGGGCGGCCTGGTCGCATTCAGCTGCGGCGAGCATCGGAGTCAGTTGCAGAACCGCGAGGCGTGCGTGGCGCAACTGGTGGCGAGCGTGCGCCAGGCAGAGGTGCCGCCGAAGGTGCGCCGGCCAACGAAGGCAACACGCGGCAGTCGCGAGCGACGACTTGACAGCAAGAAGCGCGAGGGTGAGAAGAAAAGATCCCGAAACTGGAACTCAGGGACCTAGACAGCTTGACGAATGTTTGCCCAACACCAGAACTCCTACGCCAAATTCTGATGCCGAAGCGCTCAAAGGCAAACCTTCATAAGCGAACAGTAATTAGTTTCCATAGAAGGGCGTCTCGAAGAACTTGAACGAAATCCGCGCCCCATCTCCCAAGTCGATCCCGGATCCGGAGATAGTGCTTCTCGTGTTCATACGCCCCCACAAGCTTGCCGTAACCCCCGTGTCCTCGTTAAGGATGAAGGCCACAAAATCCCCTCGCCGGTTGCACATTACGTATCCCGAGAGCGCGTAACTCCCAAGACTTGGGAACCAAAGATCTCCGGTGATGCCAAAGAGGCCTGGGCTAGAAATTTCTTGAGGGCCCACCTGCAGCGTAATCAAGCCAGTGAGGCCATGGCTCTTAAACAGCCCCTTGAACTGCCCAGAGTAGTCGGCAATGACTGCGGCAGGCTTCGCGGAACCACTGAGGCGATCGCCGGTCAAAGTCTGAAGTCGCATAGACATCGACTTCCCCGCGACGGCCGAGGCGGTGAATGTGAATTCGAATGATCCAGATCCAACCGAAGCCATAACGACACCAGAAACTTTTCTACCCACAATTTGCCATGTCCCTGAAATCGACCACCGCTCATCGGACCGCCGAAGCAGGCCATGACCTTCCAATGTTCCATCTTCCAACACATCCAAATACAAAGTTCCCGCCACCGATCCTCCCAAGGCCCGCCCGGAAACCGACACTTCCCACACGCCCACCGGCGAGTATCGGTCATCGGTCATCGCTAGGGTCGCAACGGAACTGTAGAGAAGCGTGGCGACAAATACGATCACTCGAACTGGATTCATGGTCGCTGTACCCCTGAATTCAAATGGCTGATTGATGGAAATTCAGACACCGGATCGCTAACAGTGTGTCAAAATCTCAGCCCGATGTCAATCGAGCAGCCAACGGACCAAGTCACGACAGGCAACAGCGCTGGGGCACAACAGCCTTCAAAATCCAAACCGAATACCCACCTCAAGAAAGTCATTCGCCGCAATCAGGGCCTACACCCGCCACAACACTTCCCCGCTGCCCTTGGCGATCTTGCCCATCACGAACGGCTGCTCGCCAGCCTTGCGCAGCTTCTTCATCACGCCCTCGGCGAAATCCGGGTGCACAATCAGGCAGTAGCCCACGCCCATGTTGAACACGTTCCACATCTCGTCCTCGGCGACGCCGCCATGCTGCTGCAGGAAGCGGAACAGCGGCGGCACCGTCCACGAGGAACGGTCGACCACCGCATCGAGGTGCTCGCCGAACGCGCGCGGCAGGTTGCCCGGAATGCCGCTGCCCGTGATGTGCGCCATGCCGCGAATCGCACGCTTGCGCCGGTACGCCCCCAGCGCCTTCAGCACCGCCTTGGCGTAGATGCGCGTGGGCTCCAGCAACAGGTCGCCGAGCGTGCCGGGGCCAGCCTCGGCGTAGTGCTTGCCCAGTTCCAGCTTCGCTTCCTTCACGATGCGGCGCACCAGCGCGTAGCCGTTCGAATGCACGCCGCTCGAGGGCAGACCGATGATCACATCGCCCTTCTTCACGCGATCACCCTCGATGGTGCGCTTGGCCTCGACCACGCCCACCGCGAATCCCGCAATGTCGAAGTCCCCCGCCTTGTAGATGTCCGGCATCTCGGCGCACTCGCCGCCGATCAGCGAGCATCCCGCGATCTCGCAGCCCTTGGCCACGCCCTGGATGATCGAGGCCGTCTCCTCGGGCTTGATGCGGCTGAGTCCCAGGTAGTCCAGGAAGAACAGCGGCTCGGCACCCTGCACGATCAGGTCGTTCACGTTCATCGCCACGCAGTCGATGCCAATCGTGTCCAGGCGACCCATCTGGATCGCCAGCATGACCTTGGTGCCCACGCCGTCGGTGCACGCCACCAGCACCGGGTCCTTGTAGTTGCGGCGAAAGATCCGCTCCTTGAAGTCCAGACGGAACATGGCACCGAAACCGCCATAGGCACCCATCACGCGCGGACCATGCGTGCGCCGCAGTGCAGGCTTGATCAGGTCGACCACACGGTCGCCGGCCTCCATGTCCACGCCAGCCTGCGCGTAGGTCAGCCCCTTCGGAGTCGAAGCGGAAGCCTTGCCGCTCCCTGATTCAGAGGAGCCTCGCACGGCGACGGACCCAGTTTCGGCAGCGGTCTTTGCACCCATGCGCGCGATGGTATCGCCGAGCAATTCCGCTATCTTTCGCCGTTCCATGAGCATTCTCATCGACGGTTCCACGCGCGTGATCTGCCAGGGCATCACCGGCTCGGCCGGCGCCTTCCACACCAAGGGCTGCCTGGAGTACGGCACGCAGATGGTCGGTGGCGTGACTCCCGGCAAGGGCGGCACGAAGGATCCGAACGGACTGCCGATCTTCGACACCGTGCACGCCGCGGTGAAGGCGACCGGCGCCACTGCAACGATGATCTTCGTGCCCCCGCCATTCGCGGCCGACGCGATCCTGGAGGCTGCCGATGCGGGCATCGGAATCATCTGCTGCATCACCGAGGGCATCGCGGTGCAGGACATGGTGCGCACGCGCAGCCTGCTTGACGATCGCTACCCGCACGCCACGCTGGTCGGCCCGAACTGCCCCGGCGTGATCACGCCCGGCAAGCGCCTGCCCGATGGCAAGGGCTTCATTGGTGGCTGCAAGATCGGCATCATGCCGGGCTACATCCACACGCACCGCAGCGATGCCAGCACGGGCCGCGCGGTCGGCATCATCAGCCGCAGCGGCACGCTCACCTACGAGGCGGTATGGCAGACCAGCACGCTGGGCATCGGCCAGAGCACCTGCGTGGGCATCGGCGGCGATCCGGTGAAGGGCCTGAACTTCATCGATGCACTGAGCATGTTCAACGCGGACCAGGAGACCGACGGCGTGATCCTGATCGGCGAGATCGGCGGCCAGGACGAGATCGACGCGGGCAAGTGGATCCAGAAGCACATGAAGAAGCCGGTGGCCGCGTTCATTGCCGGGCGCACCGCGCCGAAGGGCAAGCGCATGGGTCACGCGGGCGCGATCATCGGCGGCGAGAACGACACCGCGCAGGCGAAGATGGATGCATTGCGAAGCTGCGGCGTGACCGTGGCGGAGAGTCCGGCGGATCTGGGCAGCACCATGGCGAAGGCGTTGGGGATGCAGCCCGTGCACGCCTGATTCGGAACGCCGACCCATCTGCTCCGCCAGATTCCTGCGACCATGAGGCATTTCGCCTAGCCTGATCCCATGCACGTGCTGGTGACAGGCGCCGCAGGCTTCATCGGATCCTTCGTGACCCAAAGGTTGCTGGATCGCGGCGACACGGTGACAGGCTTCGACAATCTGAACAGTTACTACGACCCCACGCTGAAACAGGCTCGGCTGACGCGACTGGGCGCGAGCAAGGGCTTTAACTTCGTTCGAGGCGATCTGGCCGACGCCGCGGCGCTGAAGCGCGTGTTCGAGGAGCACAAGCCCCAGCGCGTGATCCATCTGGCTGCACAGGCGGGTGTGCGGCATTCGCTCGATCACCCCGAGGACTACGTGCAGAGCAACCTCGTGGGTACGGCCAATGTGCTGGAGTGCTGTCGGCAGGGTGAGGTCGAGCACCTGACCTACGCGAGCACGAGTTCGGTGTACGGGCTGAACCGCAGGATGCCCTTCAGCACGCACGACCCCGCCGATCATCCGGCGCAGTTCTACGCCGCGACCAAGCGCGCGACCGAACTGATGGCACACAGCTACAGCCATCTGTTTCAGTTGCCGACCACCGGCCTTCGTTTCTTCACGGTGTACGGACCATGGGGGCGTCCGGACATGGCCTTCTTCATCTTCGCTCGAAAGATGCTGCGCGGAGAACCGATTCAGGTCTTCAACTTTGGCAAGCACACGCGCGACTTCACCTATGTGGAGGACATCGCGGAGGGCGTCGTGCGCGCGCATGACCGACCGGCGGTACCGGATCCCGGCTTCGACCCGATGCGTCCCTCGTCGCAATCGAGCAGTGCACCGTGGCGCCTCTACAACCTTGGAGGCGGCCAGCCTGTTCCGCTGATGCAATACCTGCACGTGCTGGAGCGGTGCCTCGGCCGCAAGGCCGAGATCGAGTTGCTGCCGATGCAGGCGGGTGACGTGCCGGACACCTCGGCGGAGACCGATGATCTCGTTCGGGATCTCGGCTTCAAGCCCTCCACGTCGGTGGAGATCGGCATGGACCGCTTCGTCCGCTGGTACCGCGAGTACTACGGGGTCTGACTCCTTCAAGATCGATTCATGGGGGCCTAGCATGCGTGCATGCATTCGCGTGCCCCGCACCCTTTCCGCTGCGTGCTTCTGCTGGCGGTGCTGGTGCCGCTGCTTGTGGCGGCTGGCGCAAGCAACCACACGCGGCGCGTGGTGGTGATCGGCGCCAGCGTGAGTGATGGCTTTGGGGTGCGACTGCGGACGGCGCGCGAGGATGGGCGGAGCGTGGTGGTGGGCGTGGACGTGCGCACGCTGCTGCGGGCGGCCGCACGCGATGCCGACACGTCCGTGCTCAGCCATGCCAGCTCGATGTACTTCAGTGATCCGGCACGTTTCGCGCGCGAAAGCGTTCGAAAGGCGATCGCCGACAAGCCCTCGCTGGTGCTGGCCGTGGATTGGCTGTTCTGGAACGCCTACGGAACCGATGGCGTCCGAATGCCGCAGGCCCGAACCTGCGAGGAGCGCCTGCAGCAGTTGGAGCGCGGCCTGAACGAACTTGCGCCGCTGGCTGATTCAGGGGTGCCGCTGGTGCTTGGCGATCTGCCTGACATGCAGTCTGCGGTGGGTGGCGGCATGCTGTCGCAGGTCATGGTGCCCGATCCCGCGTGCCTGGCACGGCTGAATGCGCGCGTGCGGGAGTGGTGCAGCAAGCGCCCCAACGTGATGCTGGTGAACCTGGCCGATGTGGTGCAGCGCGTGCTGGATGGGAAGCCCGTGCGCGCATGCAACCGCGACTGGTGCGAGACCGATCTGGGGCCCCTGCTGCAGCGCGATCGACTGCATCCAACCCTGAACGGAACGCTGGCCGTGGTTGCAGCGGCGCTCGAGGCCGCGGACCGCGGCACCAACGGCGAGGCGTCCAAGGCCTTCGATCTGGATCCGGGCACGATCCGGGAGCGCGTGGGCAAGGTTGCCGCGGCAAAGACCGCGGAAAACGGCAAGCCCGCGCCAGCCGCGGTCAGCCCTGCTTCAGAAGGTCCTGCAGCGCCGCCCGCTGCTGCGGGTTCTGGGTCGAATCGATCGCCTTGAGCAGTGCGGCGCTTGCGCGTGCCTGACCACACACCCTGGACATGGCGGGGAACAACCGCTGCCAATCCATGCTGGGCCATGTGGTTCGCACGGCGCGCTCGAGGAGGATGAACGATTCCGGATCCTTCAGCCGATCCAGCCGCTCGCCCCAGATCTGCCAGAGCATGTCGCGTTGGCGTGGCGTTGGCTCTGGCGTGAGCGCATAAGCCTTCAGGAATCCATCCGGGTCGTGTTGCCGGAAGAGCGGCTCCAGCGTGGCTGGCGCCACGCGTGTGGACCATGGCTGTGCAGCGCAGATGGACCAGAGTTGCGCCGCGGCTGCGTCACGACCCACCAGCACGAGTTCCCGGATCGCGAGCGCGGTGGCGGAGCCGTCGCGATCGTTCTTGGTGCGTTCCAGTGCGGACTTGCATGCGGCGAACACGTCCACCTCGCCGGGCAGCAGAGGCGTTGGTGGAATGCGTTCCGCGGCCGGGATTCCCTTTGGCGCCACGCACAGCATGAGCGGATCTCCCAGCACCTGCACTCGCCAAGGCAACGCGAAGGGACCATCCCAATTCCGCGCGGCCACGGCGAATGGCACGGCATTGATGAGACGCTCGAGCACCTGACGCGGCTGCACGAAGGCAGGCAGGTAGGGCTCATGCACGCTGCCCACATAGGCGTAGACCCCCGCCTCGAGCCAGCGACCGCCGAGCGTTTCGCGATTCGCCGGCTGCTGCAGCGAGAATGAGTGGATCAGGTGCAGCGCAAGCGGCCTGGAGAGCACGGGAATGTCTCCGGGCCCACCGCGATTGGCGGCCGTTGTCTGGCCCGGCACGCCCAGATCGAAGAAGTCGGCGTTGCCGGAGGTGTTCATGAACAGCAGATCGGAGTTGAACCCGGCCAGCAGTCGATCGCGCCAGGCGGGAAGGCGAGCCTCGGTGCCCTGGGCGGCGACGACCTTGAATCCAGCCGCCTCGAGGCTTTCGGAGATGCCGGAGAGACCGTAGGCCTCGAACTGCTTGACATCGCCGTAGCAATCCACCGTGAGCAGCGAGGTGCGCGCAAGGAACAGGCTGCACATCGCCGCATAGGCGCTCCGCGCCGCGGATCCGAAGATGGCTCCCACGACCGCGTAGCGCTGGCCGTTGGGGCCGCGACAGAGTGCATCGGTCAACGCCACGGGCTCGCCGGGCTTCACCGCAGGAACCCCAGGGAGCACTGGGATGCGATCGGGTGGAAGGTCGGGCGTGGCCTGCAACGCCGTGGCGCGACAGAGCGCGAGGGCATCCAGCGTGTCGCCCATGGCCTGATAGGGAAGCTCCGTTGCTTCGAACAATCCCGAGACGGCTCCGTCGAGCTTGCCGAAGGTCGACGCATCCATCCGGTCATTGGGTCCCCCGAAGCTGCCATCCAGCTGCACAGGCAGCATGCCGTGTCCTGCGGCAAGCGCTGCGGCGGCCACGAAGGCCGCGTCGGAATGGGTGTAGGCCGCGATGCCGGTCGGGGACATGCGGGCGGCTTCCATGGCCTGGGCAGGTGATTGCGAGTTCGGGTCGCCGCCGAAGGCGCGGGTGACAGCTCGATCGATCGCCGTCTTGAGCGCAGCAGGATCCCTGGGGGCCGCGATTCGATCCGTTCTGCGCACGATGCGCCTTGGGGCGAAGGCGCGCACGAACATGGGCGCGTAGATGTCGTCCTCGATCAGGATGGGCCAGCGCGCCTTGGGGCTCCATCGCGCAAGTTCATCCAGAAAGGTGGCTTCATCGGGCACCAGCACCACACGATCCTCGACGGGTGCGCGACGCTCGATGGTCGCCACGCGAAGGCCGAGTGCCACGGGCCATGGTTCCTTCTGGGGTGGCGGTGCACTGCCCTGTGGCGCGGCGGTGGGGGCAAGAAGCCCGATCACTGGAAGGGCCGCTGCAACACACAGACGCAGGATGTGATGTGGCATCGCCGAATGCTACGGCCGTGCGGTGCCGGACCGGGCGGTAGGCTGCAAGTCGTGAACCTTGTGCCGACGCGCTGGTACGCCTCGCTCGTGATGCCCTCGTGCGTGGGCCTGTTGCTGATTTCCGTGGGAGTGCTGCTGATCTGGAGGCGCATGCGTCACGGCACCGCAGTGCCCTGGCGCAACTGGGGACTGTGGTTGGCGACGCTTGGATGCTCCGAGCTGTACGTGTTCAGCACGCCACTCATGGCGACATGGCTTGCGCAGTCGCTGGAGGCACGGACGCTCGCCGTGAGGATCGAGGACCTGCCGCAGGCGGATGCGATCGTGGTGCTGGGAGGCGGACAGGCCACCCATGTGCGGCCGGATGGCTCCATCGATCTCTTCAATCACCACAGCGCGGACCGCGTTGAACGCGGCATTCAGGCATTTCTTGGGGGCAAGGCCGACATTCTTGCCTTCGGAGGCGGGGAAAGCCCGGTTGCCGGATCCCCTTCCTACGCGGAGTGGCTTGCGACCGTCGCCAGGAGTCGTGGCGTCCCCGATGCGAGAATCGTTCGTGGCGCACCCGCTCGATACACGCATGACGAGAGCGAGGCCGTGATGGAACTTCTTCGGCCCCTCGGCGTGAAGCGCATCATCCTGACCACGAGTGCTTACCACATGATGCGGGCGCGCGGCATCTACCGCAGGCAGGGCGTGGAAGTGATCGAGTTGCCCTGCGATTTCCAGACCCTTGGTGCCGCCGAGCGATTCTCGGCAGCGCAACTGATCCCACGAGGAATCGCACTGAGCCAGAGCGAAACCTGCCTGAAGGAATGGCTCGGCACGCTGGTGCTGCTGTTGAGTGGCAAGGGCGGCTGAGGGCGGTGGTCACGTGGCCGCGTCGTAGCATGCGCGCATGTGCGGTCTCGCCGGATTTGCCAAGGCCGATCTTGCCGCGGACGACGCGCAGGCGCTGCTGAAGCGTCTGGCGGGCTGCCTGGTGCACCGAGGGCCGGATGGCGAGGGCGTGCTGTGGCATGCGGACGATCGCGTGGGACTGGCGCATCGGCGACTGAGCGTGATCGACACCAGCGCCGCGGGAGCGCAGCCGATGGTGTCGGCCTCCGGTCGACTGTCGATCGCCTTCAATGGCGAGATCGTGAATGCGCCGGAGTTGGCGGCGGAGCTGCGGGGCGCAGGCGCGAGATTCCGAGGGCATTCCGACACAGAGGTGCTTCTGGAGGCCATCGAGGCGTGGGGCCTCGAACGCGCGCTGGAGCGGATCGCGGGCATGTTCGCCTTTGCCGTTCACGATCGACTCGCGCACACGCTGCACCTGGTGCGCGATCGACTTGGCGTGAAACCCATGCACTATGCGTGGGTCGGTGGCGAGCGCACCGGAACTCTGGCCTTTGCCAGCGAGGTGCGCGCGATCCTGGAGATGCCGGGCTTTCGCCGGGAGATCGATGCGCAGGTACTGGCAGGATTCATGGTGCGCGGATGCGTGGTGGGTGGATCGAGCATCTGGAAGGGCTTGCACAAGCTTGGGCCAGCTGAGTGGCTGACATGCGATCTTGGATCGGGTGCCACACGGATCCGGCGCTACTGGGATGCGTTGGCGGTGGCGACGAATGGTTGCGAGACCACCCTGCAAGGGTCGGAATCAGCCGTGCTGGATCAGGCCGAAGGCCTGCTTCGACGCGTGGTGGGCGAGAACCTGCTTTCGGATGTTCCCGTGGCTTGCTTTCTGTCGGGAGGCGTTGATTCCGCGACGGTGGCCATGCTGGCACACGCGAGTGATTCCTCGGGCAAGGTTCACGCCTTCACGCTGGGGTTCAAGGAAGCGGCTTTCGATGAGCGACCGGATGCGCAACGCCTGGCCGATCGCATGGGCATGACATGGATGCAGCAGGAATTCGCCGAGGCAGACATGCTGGCACTGGTGCCGGAACTGGCTGAGATCTATGACGAGCCATTCGCCGATGCGAGCGCGATCGCCACGGTCCACCTGTGCCGCAGCATGCGCAAGCATGCCATCGTTGCCCTGTCGGGAGACGGTGGCGACGAGGTTTTCGCTGGCTACAACCGGCATGTGCACTCCATGTTGCGCTGGAACGCGGGCGCCGCGCCCGGCGGATGGCTGCCGGGGTTGCTGGCGCGCGGGCTCCTGCGTCTTTCGCGCGAAGCGACGGAATCGATTGCGCGCTCGATGGCTCTGGTTCTGCCAACCGTGCGCAATCTTCGAAACCCTGCCGACACAGTCCGGAAGTGGGCCTGGATGCACGCGCCGCATGAGGAGGCTACGGCCTACGAGGGCCTGACCCGCGTCGATCCCTTCGGCGCTTCCGGTCCCGGCTGGTGGAACGACACTGCCGCGCGGATGCTGCCCGACGCGCTTCGACGCATGCAGTTCATGGACCAGGCCGGCTACATGGTGGATGATCCACTCGTGAAGGTGGATCGTGCCAGCATGTCCTGTGGTCTTGAGGTGCGCGTGCCGCTGCTGGATCACAGGCTCGTGGAGTTCGTATGGCGTCTTCAGCCCGACATGAAGGTGCGTGACGGTCGCGGCAAGTGGCTGCTGCGGGCGCTGATGCGGCGGCGCCTGTCGGGCTTCGAGCCTGCGCCGCGCAAGGTCGGCTTTGCGGTGCCGCTCGCGCAGTGGTTGCGGGGTCCCTTGCGCGACTGGGCCGGTGATCTGGTCTCGCAGGCTCGGCGATCGGACGGCTTGCTGGATGCCGTGGCGCTGGAGCGCGACTTCGTCGCGGTGCGCGACGGACTGGATCAGCCGGCTCACGGCCTGTGGTGCGGTCTCACGCTGATGGCCTGGAGGAATCGCTGGGGGGCCTTGTCATGAAGGTGGCGCTGATCGGCCGCGATGCGCACCGCGTGCTCGCCTTTCGCGGCAGCCTGATCCGCGCAATCCGGGAGGCGGGACACGAGGTGATCGCGATCACCGCGCCAGCATCGAACGACGCGATCGGACAGTTGATGCACGCCGGCGTGCGTTGGTTCTCGGTGCCGCTGGATGCCGGTGGCTTGAATCCCGTGGCGGATCTTCGATACGCGCGCGCACTGCGCGACGTGCTGCGCGGCGAACGCGTGGATGCCGTGTTCGCTTACAACCCCAAGTGCATCGCCTATGCACCGGCAGCCGCGCGGGCCGCGGGTGCGAAGCGGGTCGTTGCGATGGTCACGGGTCTGGGCCACGGATTCACGGGATTCGGGCTGCGTGAACGATTCGTTCGCTGGCAGAAGGCGCGGCTCTATCGCCGCGCGTTCCGGCAATGCGATGTGGTGCTGGTGCAGAACGCGCTGGACCTTCAGGAGCTGGAGCGCTGCGGCGCCATCGATGCGGGCCTGCGCGAACGTGTGCAGCTGGTGGCCGGCTCGGGCGTGGACCTGAATGCCTTCGCGTGCGTGCCGGTGCGCGATGGCGCGCACTTCCTGATGGTGTCCCGGCCACTCGCCGAGAAGGGGCTGCCTGAATATCTGGAGGCCGCACGCCGCGCAGCGAACCGATTGCCTGGTGCCACATTCACTTGGCTGGGGCCCCGGCGTGACCCGAATCCCTCCAGCCTTCATGCGGGTGAACTGGATCGACTGCTCGCCAACAGCGTGGTGCGACATGTGGACGAGCAGGCCGATGTCAGACCATGGCTTGCCGAATGCTCCGTGTTCGTGCTGCCGAGCCATCGAGAGGGAACCAGCAAGGTGATGCTGGAGGCGATGGCCACGGGGCGCGCGGTGATCACGACCGATGCGCCCGGATGCGGTGATGCCGTGGGAGCGACGAAGTTCGGTGCTGTGGTGCCGGTGGGCGACGTGGAAGCGCTGGCCAACGCGATGGTGCGGCTGGGATCCGATGCTGCGCGGCTTGCGGACCTTGGGCGCGCCGCGCGCGCGCAAGCCGAGGCACGATTCGACGCACGCGGCGTGGATGCGGTGGTGCTGCAGGCCCTTGGAACCGCGCAAGCCAGCTGATCAGGTTTGCGAGCGAGGCTGTTGCGTCACTGCGCAATGCCCCGTCTGCCAGTTCCTAGACCGACAACCCGACAACGGAGCGGAATACCCGCTCCATCGAATCAAGCATGTCCTCGAGGCCAAAACTCCGTCGGGCAAAGGCCGTTGCGGCGGCAGAGAACCGCGCCCGAAGGCTCTCGTCGCGCATAAGCCGGCCCAGCGTGACCGCGAGCTGAGCCGAATCTCGGGGAGGTGTCATCAAGCCGGTCACGCCATCCTGTAATGCCTCCGAAATCGCTCCAATAGGCGCGCTCACGGCGGGCACACCGCACGCCATCGCCTGCATGAGTGCTTGCGGCACACCTTCGTCGCCGTAGCTCGGCAGACAGAAGATGTCCATGCAGTTCAGCCAAACCGGCACATCCTCCTGATTCCCAACGAGAAGAATGCGATTGGGTGATCGGCTCTCGCGGGCCCGTCGATGCAGTTCCCTCTCCATGTCACCGCGCCCAACGACAAGCAACTGCCACTCTGGAAACTCCTCCTGCAATCTGCTCCATGCCTCAAAGAGCTGCACATGTCCCTTCCAAATTCGAAGCGTTGCCACGATGCCAAGCGTCGGGCGTTCCGGGATACCAGCCTGCGCTCGGGATGACACGCGATCGCGTGGCTGGAACCTGGAAAGATCGATCCCGGTTCGAACCGAGGTCATGCGCGACAGGTCATAGCCGTTGTCGCGGTGAAGCTGCTGACGGAGCGCCTCGCCGGTGGTGACGATGTGCCGCGTGGCCCCCTGATAAAGCCAGCGGGTCGGCAGGTGATTGTTCACGCGCGTGCTCACGTGCCGCGTTCGCACGATCGGCGGCGCGCGCCAGATTGAGAGCCGACTGGCGGCCACAAGCCAGCTGTCCGTGGAACTGTGCGTGTTGATCAGATCGAAGCGGCGCCCGTTGCGCCCAAGCCAAAAACGCATGGAAGCCAAGCCCTTCGCGTTCTTGCGCGCGATTGGCAGGCGAACCGTGGGAATGCCGCGAGCCTCGGCCGCTGGCGCAATCTGCGCCTCGGCTGGCGTGACCAGCGTGACCTCATGGCCGCGATCCAGCATGCCGCGCGCCTCGGTCAGGATGCGGATCTCCTGCCCGCCCCAGCCGGTGGAGGATTCCGTGTGGAGCACGCGCAGTTTCACAGGGCAAACCCCGGATGGTTCCGCTCGAACCACAGCTCCAGCGAGAGCAACGCCCAGGTGCGGATGGAGTGCCGCGGCTTCGGGCCGAACTGCTCGCGTCGAAGGCGCTCAAGCACCGACGGACGGATGATGTTGCGCCGCGCCAGTCCCGTCGGCGAAAGCGCGCGCTCCGTGGCCGGTCGCAGGCCGTGCGAGAGCCAGTGGCGCAGCGGAAGCATGAAGCCCTGCTTCGGGCGCAGCACGATCTCCTGCGGCAGGTAGCGCAGCGCCACGCGCTTCAGCAGATGCTTGCCGCCGAGCGCGCCAATCTTCATGGCCGGCGGAAGGCGCGACGCGAACTCCACGAAACGATGATCCAGATAGGGCACGCGCGCCTCGAGGGAGTGGGCCATGGTGGTGCGATCGACCTTCGTGAGAAGGTCGTCCGGCAGCCACAGGTTCATGTCCACATGGAGCATCCGGTCAAGATAGTCCGGGCTGTCGCAGGCATCGTGGTGCGGCGCTGCATGCGTCTCGAGAGAGGACCATCGCGACCCGCCCGTGGCCGCGAGCATCCCGGACGAGAGCATCGACCGATGCATCTCGGCGTCGAGAATGCTGGGAATGGTGACGTATCGGCGGTTGCGCGCGCGAGCCGCGGCCTTCAGCAGCCGCTCCTTGCGAAGCTGCGCGGGCAACCACGGATACAACCAGGGCAACGGAGACCATGGCGCGCCCAGCAGGTCGGCGGTGCGCGACTGGCGCAGCGCCCGCGCATAGTTGCCATACCCGGCCAGCACCTCGTCGGCACCCTCGCCCGTGAGTGCCACGGTGACATGACGACGCGCGAGACCCGCGAGCAGGAACGTGGGAAGCGCCGCCTGGTCGCCGAAGGGTTCGTCGAACAGGTCGATGCACGGCTCGAGGACCTTGGGCACATCGTCGGTCGAAAGCATCAGCGTGTGCATCGTGGCGCCGATGTGATCGGCCACGCGTCGTGCATGCGCGTGCTCGCTCTGCGCGCCCGGATCGGTGAAGCCCACGTTAAACACGTCGATCGGCGCGCTTCGCATCGACTGCATAACTGCGGCAATCAGGCTGGAATCGATGCCGCCGCTCACGAAGGCGCCTAGGGGAACATCGGCGACCAGCATCGACTCGACCGACGCGCGCAGTTCGCGATCCAGCGCCTCCTCGGCCTCGCGCTCGTCCATGGCGTGGCGAGGCTGGCTGGATGGCCTCCAATATCGCTCCACCTCGAGCCGCCCATCCTTCAGCAACAGCGTGTGGGCCTGCGGCAACTTGCGGATCGCGCGGTAGACCGTGTGCGGCGCCGGAATGAACTGGCACTCGAGATACAGCCGGATGGCGTCGAGATCGAGCTCGCGCGAGATCGAGGGATGCGGCAGCAACGCCTTGATCTCGGAGCCAAACAGCAGGCGCCGGCCATCCCACGCATAGAGCATGGGCTTGATGCCAAGAGGATCCCGGGCCAGCAGCATCGAGCGCTCACGGGCATCCCAGCATGCGAGCGCGAACATGCCGCGGAAGCGGCGGATCGCGGACGGGCCCCACGCTGCGAGTGCCTGCAGCACGACCTCGGTGTCCCCTGCCGTCCGGAAGCGAACTCCCAGCTTCTCGAGTTCAGCGCGAAGTTTGAGGAAGTTGTAGAGCTCGCCGTTGTAGGCAAGCGTGTGGCGACCGTCCTCGGTGGACATGGGCTGCCGGCTTGCCTCGAGGTCGATCACCGCAAGGCGGCGATGTCCCAAGGCAGCCTCGCCCTCCACATGGAAGCCATCCGCGTCGGGTCCGCGATGCGCGATCGCGCCGCACATCCGTTGCAGCACCTCGTGCGCCGCAGGATTGGGATCGACCCAGCCGGCGATGCCGCACATCAGCGATCACTCACCACGCACGCCACGCGTTCACACACCTGCCCGCACCCGCAGGTTGTCGAGCACGTTCATGTAGTTGATGTACGCGTCGTAGGGGCTGTCGTAGGGGCTGAAGTACTTGTGCACGTCGCCGTCGGCCCAGTACTTGGTGCACATGTAGTAGAAGTGATCGCTGGTGGTGAGCTTGCGCCAGTCCTCCAGGATCCACGGATCCCCCTGCGCGTGCTTCTCGCGCACGGCGGGCTCGAGCCGGTAGATCTCCTGGATCGCGTTGTCCTGCAGCGGGTTGCCGAGCCACGCGCTCAGGTCGCGTTCGGTGTCGGCCCAGCTGATGGGCTTGGGCACGTCGTATTCGCCGACGGGCCTGTACTTGTCGAGCACCTGGCTGGGCGTGAGGAACTCGTTCTGGCCGGGATTCACGTCGTGGATGTAGGCGGGAAGCGCGTCGAGGAACTCGAAGATGCCCGTCTCGCTCCACTGGTGCTCGCCCAGCGTCTCGTAGTCCATGAACAGGTTGCAGATGTTGCCGTCGCCGTTGATCTGGTTCACCCAGCGCGCGAACTTCTCCGCCGTGAGCGGCCATTCCTTCCAGTTGCGGTCGCTGAATCGGAAGGCGATGTCGTCGCTCAGGCGGTAGTTCTTCAGCAGCAGCGTCATCGGGCTCTTGCCCGGCGGCGTGCCATGCGCGGGGGTGCGATAGAGATAGTTCGGGCTGCGGAAGCCGAGCAGCCGGTCCACGCCCTCGCAGATCACGCCGCGGTGACGACCCATCCAGGCGATGTGTCCGCCAACCTCGTTCGAGTAGATGAGCTCGGTGTTTCGGAACACCTGCGGGGTCTGCCCGAAGAGTCGCTTGATCATCGCCTCCTGGATGCCGACCTGCTCCTCGAACTCGACGCGGCTGAACAGGAAGCTGAGCGAGTGATGGCTGGTCTCGGCGATGAACTCGCAGGCACCGGTGTCGGCGAGCTGCTTGAACAGGTCGATCACGTCTGGTGCCCACTGCTCGAACTGCTGCAGCGCCACACCACTGATCGAGTAGCTCACGCGGAACCGACCCTGATGGCGGCGGATCAGGTCGAGGATCTTGGTGGTGGCCGGCCGATAGCACTTGTCCGCGACCTTGCGCAGGATGCTCTCGTTGGCCGTGGCGTCGAAGTAGAACGGATCGCTGTCGAACACCGAGTACCGCCGCAAGCGGAACGGCTGGTGCACCTGGAAGTAGAAGCAGACGGACGCCATGGGTTTGTAAGACTACGAAGCCGATCCTTGAAGCCTCACACCGCCCGTCTTCCGGGCAACCACGATACAACTTCGCGAAGCGAGCACATCCAATTGGTTCACCCGCCATACCAGCCACCGATTTCTAAGCCAAACCCGCTGGTCATCCCTTCGGATATCACGATCATTCAACCACGCGGCCAGTTTCAGAGCTGGCCACAGCAAGATCGAAGCCGCGAGCGCGCCGCGCTTGAAACGGTCGGCGACAAAGGAGATGTCCTCGAATCCTGCTCGCTCGAGACCGTAGACAAGATAGGGAAATGAGACAGGCATGATGTGGCCGTAAATCCGGCCAGCGTCCATGGGGTCGATCGAGGGTGGTGCGAACATGTCGCCGTATCCCCGCGCGAAGAACTTGATTCGCGACGACATGTTCAAAAGGTTCGGAATAGAAAGCACGATCGAACCTCCGACCTTGAGTACACGCCCGGCCTCTGCCATCAAGTCATAGGGTCTTGAGACATGTTCAAGCACCTCAATCGCCAACACGACATCTTGCGACGCATCCGGAACCGGAATGAGGCATTCCGAACCGATTCGCACGCATGAGACCTCGGGGTACTCAAATGTCTCTGGTGCAATTTCACATGCGGTAATCCGCTCCCTCGGCGCAACCCCGTGCTCCGCAAACCAACGCCCTAGTCGTTGGCACATGTGCCCTCGTCCTGCGCCAAAGTCGAGAACTCTGGATTCCGGCGATATCCGATCAAGCACGATTCGCTCAATCGCATCATTCGTGGCACGATGAGAGGCGGAAGGAATGCTGGCACGCTCCTGAATACTCTGCACAGGGTTCACCGGGGAAGCCTCATCCCAACATGCTAACGAATCCGCTATCGGCTAGACCTGCCACGAAGCCGCCGAGCTCCGAGGCCGTGGAATGCGAGTGCCAATAACGACCTCCGACCCTATGCTGCGGACCATGGAACGCTCCAAGGTTGCGGAAGAGATCGCCAAGGTGGCCCTGCTGCGCGGCACGTTCACGCTGCGCAGCGGCAAGACAAGCAACTACTACCTGGACAAGTATCTCTTCAGCACGCGTCCCGAGATCCTGCAGGAACTCGGCAAGATGTTCGCGGCTCGCGTGCCGGCCGGCACCACGCGACTTGCCGGCGCCGAGCTGGGCGGCATTCCGCTGGTCAGTGCCGCCAGCATGGCAAGCGGACTGCCCTGCCTGTTCGTGCGCAACGCCAAGAAGGACTACGGCACCGCCAAGCAGCTTGAAGGCAAGCTGGAGGCCGGCGATCGCGTGGTCTTCGTGGAGGACGTCGCGACCACCGGCGGCCAGGCGCTGGAGGCCGTGCAGGTGCTGCGCGCCGCCGGCGCCAACGTGACCCACGTGATCTGCACGATCGATCGCATGGAGGGCGCCCGTCAGAACATCGAGGGCGCCGGCATCGCGTTTGACGCGCTGTTCACCGTGCGGGACCTTGGGATCCAGCCATCCGCCTGATGGGCGACGCCTCCGCCGAAACGCCGGTCCGTCTTGCATTCGTCCGCCAGCGCTACACCCCTGGCGGCGGTGCGGAGCGCATCATCGAGCGCGCCATCGATCGGCTGCGCGCGCACCGGGCGGTGCAGGTGACCATCCTTGCCCGGCGCTGGCCCGCGGCGAGCGCCGATAACGACCTCCGACCCTCCTCGCTTTAGCATGCCGCGCATGGCCGCCGCCCGACCCCGCCTGAGCGTGGTGATGATCACGCGTGACGAGGAGCCCCGCATCGGGGCCACCCTTGATTCGGTCGCCTTCGCTGACGAGCGGATCGTGCTGGATCACGGCAGCCGCGACCGCACCCGCGAGATCGCCGCCGCCCGAGGCGCTCAGGTGCATCGCATCGACGACTGGCCCGGCTTCGGACCCCAGAAGAACCGCGCGATCGCGCTGGCCACTGGGGACTGGATCCTGGCGCTGGATGCGGACGAGCAGGTCTCTCCCGCGCTCGCGGAGGAGATCCGAAGCGCGATCCAGGCGCCGCAGGCCGACGTGTACGCGCTTCCACGACTCTCGCGCTTCTGCGGTCGCTACATGCTGCACTCGGGCTGGTGGCCAGATCGCGTGCCACGCCTGTTTCGCCGCGGCACGGCCCGCTACTCCGACGACCAGGTCCACGAGCGACTGGTCTTCGAGGGTGCCCTTGCCCGCCTGCATGCACCCCTGCTGCATGACACGCATCGCTCGATCGAGCATGCCCTCCAGAAGATGAATCGCTACACCTCGCTTGGAGCGGACGAGGCCTGGGCCCGGGGCAAGCGGTCGGGCATCCTGCGCGGCGTCGTCCGGGGCGCGTGGAGCTTCCTGCGCACCTACATCTTCAGGCGCGGATTCCTGGATGGCCGCGAAGGGCTGCTGCTCGCCATCATGGTTGCGGAGAACACGTTGTACAAGCACGCGAAGTTGGCGGAGCACGGCCGAACCGGCGACGCGCCCCCTCCCGACGTGCGCGACCGATGATCCTGTCGCTCGCATCGAGGCGCCGCACGGTCGCCTACCTGCTTGGCGTGGCGTTGCTGGGTGCCGCCACATGGACCGTCGCGAAGCACCACGCCGTCGCGGCCTCCGCCTGGGCCGCGCTGCGCCATCCGTCGCCCGCATGGCTTGCAGCCTTGCCGCTGGCGATTCTCGCTGCCCTTGTGCTGACCAGCCTTTCGCTGCAGATCCTGACCAATCGCGTGGCGCGACTCTCGACCCTTGGATTCGGCGAGATGTTCGCGCTGACGCTCGCCAGCGCGCTTGGGAACATGGTGCCCGTTCAGGCGGGACTGGTCGGACGGATCGCCTATCAGCATCAGGTGCACGGCATTCCCGTGCCCGTGAGCGTGCTGCTGGCGGTGCAGTCCACGCTGCTCACGCTGGTCGCCGGCGCCTGGATGGCGCTCGCGCTCCTCTTCATGGGACAGGTGCAAGGCGCCTCGTGGCTCGCGGTTCCCATGACCTACCTGCTGCTGGCATGCGCACTGGCGGATCCCCGCTGGCGACGCTCGGCGTTCATGCGCGCGCTCCTGCTGCGCTGCACGGAGGTGCTGCTCTCGGCCCTGCGCGTGCATGCGGCGTTCACGCTGACCGGCTGCGCGATCGATCCGATGACCTCGCTTGCGCTGGGCGCCGCCGGGAATGTCTCGAACGCCATTCCATTCCTTGGGGGCGCGCTTGGCGTGCGCGAGTGGATCGTGGCCATGCTCGCACCTGCGCTCTCGGGCATCACCACGCCCGAGGCGCTCGCGGCGGAGCTTCTGTCGCGATGCGCGGAGATGCTGATCGTGGTCGCGGGAGGCCTGACGAGCGCTCCGAGCCTGGCGCGACGACTGGCCGAGGCGGTGCGCGCACGGCCGATCGATCCCTCCATGGACGCCAGCCAGTGGAGCGTGACGATGTCTTCGCGGCCCGTTGACGAGGATCAGCGGCCTTCAGGCGACGAATCGCCGCTGAACACGCTGCCGCCGCCAAGTTCCTGACTCACGTCCGCCTGGTCACGAGCCTTCGCCCGCAGAAGGCCTCGCACACCTGCGGACACGCTGGCGATGCGGCCGCCGAGTCGCTCGGCAGCGGTCAGCTGCACATCATCGGGTGACTCGACCCATCGCAGCAGGTAGCTCATGCGCACGCGCTCGTCGGTGGAAACCTTGGCGGCATCGAGGATCGGGGCCATCGGCTCCAGCCGCCCCTTCGGAAGCACCATGAGTGTCCATGCCTGCGCGACGGGCGGAAGCGCGACCCACGCATCCGTGACGACCTTCCACGAGGGCTCAAGGTCTGCCTCACCCTTGGCGGCGCGGGCCACCAGGTCGTAGGCCAGCAGAACCATCTTCATCAGATCCTCGGGACGATCGATCTGGCGGATCTCGCCCAGCGCATCCTCGCGCCATGCCGCATCCACCTGCACCGCAGGAATGCGAAGGATCGCCGAGGGCGACAGGTTGCCCATGAAACCGGCCTGCACGCGCTCGGCGGTCAGTCGGAAATTCGTCACCAGCGTGGCGTCGATCAGCGCGCCCGAAAGCGGATCGCCAAGCAGCACCTGCCCAAGCGGGGTGCGCGCCATGTCCGACTCGAAGCTCAGCGTCTCGAGCGGCTTGAGCTGGATGCGGCGGTCGAGGGCGAAGATCCATGGCGTGAGCGAGATGGGTCGCTGTCCCACCACGGCGGCCGAGAGCAGCAGCGCCGCGCGGCTCTCGATCGGCCCGATCGGCGTGATCTCGAGCGGCAGGCTGGTGCGATTCTGGATCGAGATGGTCACTGGAAGGCTGTCGAGCGTGGTGGACGGATTGCCGAAGCTCAATGTGCAACTGAGCGCCTGCCGCTGGTCGTTGAGCAGCGCTGGCACGGACTGGGGCAGGCGGGCGAGCGCCTTCTGCACGGCCTTGGCCTCGGCCGTCGGGCCAGGACGAGCCTTCACCAGGCCATGCAGCCGATCCGCGGCATAGACACCCACCACCGAGTCTCGGTTCTCCTGGATGACCGCCAGATAGACGCGGGCCGCGTCCTTTGGTCGGCCAAGCGCCTCGAGCGCCATGCCAGTGCCAAGCTTGGCGCCAGGATCCCGATCGGCGATGGGCTGCAGCGCGGCAAGCGCCGCATCGTTCTCGTTGCGGCGCAGCTTCAGCCAACCGTCGAAGCGCGCCTTCGCCTGGTCGGTGAGCGGCGCCTCCTTTTCCACCGACGCCAGAAGCTCCGACACCGTGGCGAAATCGCCGACCGTGACCTGCAGCCAGGCCTTCTGCAGATCGATCGCGGCCTGCGCCTTCGCATCGGGGCCGGCAAGCGTGCGTTCATCGTCAAGACTGCGGAGGGCGAGCGCCATGGCGGCGTCGGCGCCGGGCAGACCGGCGCTGCGAGCGAGCGCCGCGCGCACGCTGGCGAGCGAACTTGGCAGCGTGACCGTGGGACCCTGGTTCACGTCTTCCTGCGTGGTGGTGGCCGTCGCCTCGCCAAGACGACGGCGCAGCATCGCGTTCAGTTCGGCCTGACGAGCGTCGGCGACCTTCGCCGCATCGGCGTGCCGACCCTGCCCCCACAACGCGATCACGCGATCGGCGACGATGTCGTCGATCACCCGGAAGTCGAGGTCCAGCGCCGCGACGCGCGCGGCAAGCTCCAGCAGCGTGTCGGCCTCGACGTAGAGACCCTCGTGCAGGCAGATGCGTGCCAGCGCGTTCAGGCTCGGGATGTTGCCGGGATCCGCGGTCACCGCATCCACAAGAGCCTTGCTGACGGCCTCGAGCGGCGAACCAAGGCCCGCCTCGACGCCAGCGAGCGTCTCCGTCGCGATCGGGAATGCGGGATCCAGCGTGCAGGCCTCTCGAAGCCAGCGCACCCACGCCTGGGACTCGCCACGGCGCTTCTGCAGGAGCGCGAGATCGAACGCCAGTCGGGCCGCGACGGGTGGCGCCAGCTTCTTGAGCGCCTGCGGGCTCAGGAGCTGCTCGAACGCCTTCACGCGCTCATCGGCGACGGTGCCGCGCTCGGCCGCATCGGTGAGTCGCGCGAGTTGCACGGTGCCGTCGGCTGGATCCAGACGGTGGATTTCCTTGAGCGCGCGCGCCATGGCCGGTCCAGCCTTGGGGCTGTCATCCGGTGCCAACTCGGCGATCGCGACGACGGTGCGCCAGCCTTGGGGGTTCTCTGGAGCCAGTTCCGCGGCCGCCAATGCAACATCCAGGGCACCCTCGAAACTGGCCGGGTCGGGCAGCGACGTGTCCGCCACCAAGGTCACCGCCGCGCGGCCCCAGGCCACCCCAAGGCGCCTGGAGGCATCCATTTCCAGCAGATTGTCCTGCGCCGCGGCGAGGCTGGCTGCCGCGGCAAGCACCGCGCTGAGGATCATTTCGCGAGTGTACGGCGGCCTCGTTGACACTGCTTCGCCGGAACAGGTAGCGTTCACGTCCCATGAGTTCGCGATCCACGATCCTGGCCCTGGCCGCAGGTCTTGCCATGCTTCTCGGCCCCCATGCCGAGGCCCAGCAGCCGCCACCGAGCACCGTCCTGAAGATCGCCAGCACGCCCGACGAGGCGACGCGAAACTCGATCCAGGCCTTCATCGATGCTCAGATGAAGCTGATCGCGACCGGCAACCCGGAGCAGGTCCAGGAGGCACGCAAGACCCTCGCCAGCCTGCTTCGAAAGCCCGACTGCTCGCTCGTGTTCTTCCGGACCTTCCTGCAGCTCGCCACCCCCGAGATCGGCGCCATCGTGAAGTCCGGCGACGCGTTTCGCGCCACCAACGCCCTGCTGGTCGTTCGCCAGATCCGCTGCTCCGAGGCCCTCTCCATGGTGCTTGATCAGGCCTCGGCGAGCACCCAGTCGGATGCGCGCGTGCGCGTGGCGGCCAGCGCCATGATCGGCGCGATGGTGCGCGGCGGCGCGGTGCAACCCACCGAACTTGACGGGGTCGCGCGACGCACGCGGGAGAACGTCGAGCTTGAGACCAACCCCTACGCGGCATCGCAGCTCATCGAGAGCCTGGGTGCCATCGCCTCCACCGCCGATGCGGCCAAGCTTCCGAACACCGTGCGCGGCACCTTCGATGAACTCGTGAAGGCCACCACGGCCGCGCTGGCCCGCGCCCAGAAGCCGGACTCGGCCGACTTCGCGATGGTCGTCTTCCGTGGCCTGTTCGTGATGCGCGAGACCGTGCTGAAGATGACGCCGGACCAGCAGAAGGCCCTTGGAAAGACCGTGGAGCCGCTGCTGCGACAGGTCGACACGCTGTCCGACGATCCCAAGGGATCGGACACCCAGTGGGTCGTCAGCGAGATCCGCGCGGCCAAGGCCGCGTTGCCCGGTCTGGCGAAGCTGGTGGGCCTGGAGTGGAAGAAGCCGGAGCCGGCGAAGAAGTGACGCGCCGCAGGGCCCGATCCCGGTGCGCCTGCTGACCCCCATCCTGCTGCTTGTCGCGCTGCTCGTCGGTGCGCTGTGGCTTGATCGACCCACCCCGCGCGCCGACCTGGTGATCGCCAACACCGCCGAGGCGCTGTCGCTCGATCCCCAGCGGCTGAGCCATCAGCACGACGTGCGGACCGCGCGCGGGCTCTTCGAGGGCCTGACCGCCGTGGATGGAAAGACCGGCGAGGTGGTCCCCGCGGCGGCCGAATCCTGGACCCGAAGCGAGGATGGACGCACCTGGACCTTCCGACTTCGGCCTGGCCTGCGCTGGAGCGACGGCTCCGAGCTTTCGGCGCGCGACTTCGTGACGGCCTGGCGTCGCGTGCTGCTGCCAGACCAGGCAAGCGACTACACCGGCTTCCTGCTGAACATTCGCGGCGCGCGCGGCTTCTTCGACTGGCGCGCGAGGATGCTGAAGGACTTCGCGGCCACCGGCGGCGGTGCGGAGGCCGCGGATCGACTCTGGAAGGAGACGCAGGCACGCTTCGAACGCGAGGTGGGCCTGCGCGCTCCCGACGCGCGAACGCTGGTGGTCGAACTGGAGCGGCCCGTCGCGTACTGGCTCGATCTCTGCGCGTTTCCGACGCTGTTCCCGATTCCCGAAGCCGTGGCGGACAGGTTCACCAGGCTTGACCCCGTGACAGGCATGTTCTCCCTGGATCCCGCGTGGACCAAGCCCGGAAATCTGGTCGGCAACGGTCCCTACCGGCTGGCGTCATGGCGGCCCAAGCGCGCGATCCGGCTGGAGCGGAATCCGTACCACCACGCGGCAGCCTCGGTGCGTGCCGACTCGGTGGACATCGTGCTGATCGAGGATCCGAACACCGCGGTGCTCGCGTTCGAGAGCGGCGCGATCGACTGGCTCACCGACACGCTGGTGGAGTATCGCGGCGACATGTTCGAGCAGGCGCGCGAGGGCACGCGCGACGATCTGCACGTGCTGGACGCCTTCGGCACGGACTTCTACAGCTTCAACTGCCGGCCGAGCCTGAGTGATGGACGGCCGAATCCCTTCGCGGATCCCGCCGTGCGTCGCGCCTTCGCGCTGGCGGTGGACAAGCGCGCGATCGTGGATCGCATCACGCGGCTTGGCGAGACGGTCGCCAGCACCCTGGTGCCGCCCGACTCGATACCGGGCTACACGCTGCCCGCCGGACTCGCGTTCGATCCGCGGCGCGCCAAGGCGGAGCTCGAGTCCGCGGGCTGGACGCTGCGCGACGGCACGCCGGTGAACGCGCGCGGCGAGACCTTTCCGACCGTCGAGATCCTCTACGCGTCGAACAGTCCGCGTTACCGCGACATGAGCGCGGCGCTCGCCGACATGTGGACGCGCACGCTCGGCGTGCCCTGCGCGATGCGATCCAAGGATGCGCGCGGCTTCCGCGACGCGCTCAAGCGCGGCGACTTCATGGTCGCGCGCGGTGGCTGGTACGGCGACTACCGGGATCCAACCACCTGGCTCGAGCTTTCGCGCAGCGGCGACGGCAACAACGATCGTGGCTTCACCAACGCCGCCTTCGACGCCCTGCTGGATCGTGCAGCGGAGCAGCTGGATCCAGCGGAGCGGCTGGCGACGCTGGCGCAGGCGGAGCGAATGCTCGTGGAACAGGAGCTGCCCATGCTCCCGATCTGCCACTACGTGACGGTCTACATGTTCGATCCCGACCGGCTGGATGGCATCAGCCGCGATCCACGGCTCGAGCAGTACCTCGGACGGATCGCGCGCGTCCGCTAGCGCACGCGGATGCGCGGATCGACCCACGCGTAGAGCAGGTCGACCGCCAGGTTCAGCAGGATCACGAGCGCGCCGTAGGTCAGCGCGATCCCCATCACCAGCGTGAGATCCTTGCCCAGCACGGCGTCGACGAAGTGGCGGCCAAGACCCGGCACGGCGAAGACCTTCTCCACCACGAAGCTGCCCGTGAAGGCCACGGCCGTCGCCGGGCCCAGCCAGCTGAGCACGGGCAGGAACGCGTTGCGAAGCGCATGCCGTCGCGCGACCTGCAGTCGCGACAGGCCCTTGGCGCGCGCCGTGCGGGCGTGATCGCTCGCCATCTGCTCGATCATGCCCACGCGGGTCATGCGCGCGATCGTGGCCGCGAACGGCAGCGACAGCGCGAACGCCGGCAGCGCGAGCGTGGAGAGCGTTCCCCAGCCACCCACGGGGAACCATCGCAGCTGCGCGGCGAAGAGGATCAGCAGCGTGGCTCCGATCACGAAGCTCGGCACGCTGATGCCGACCATGGACAGGATCTGCGTGACGTTGTCGATCCATCCGCGCGGATGCAGTCCCCCGAGCGTGCCGGCCGTCAGCCCGATCGCGAGCGCGATGAGCATGGCCGATGCTCCCAGCGTGACGCTGACGGGAAGCGCGTCGGCGAGGATCTCGTTCACCGTCCAGTCCGGCTGTCGCAGGCTCGGCCCCAGGTCGAACGGCCTGGACGCGCGACCGAGCGCCCAGCTGACGCCGCTGGCCCTGCCCAGGTACTCCACGTAGAAGGCTGCCGGATCATCGAGTCGGTATCGCCGCATCATCGCCTGCTGCACTTCCGCCGGCGGTCGGCGACCTTCCGGTGCCTCGAGCGGATTGCCGGGCGCCAGCCATGCCAGCGCGAAGGTGATGGTGTAGATCGCCAGCAACAGCGGCGGAACGAGGGCCAACCTTCGCAGCAGCAATGGGAGCATGCGCGCAAGCACATTACACTCCGAAGCCGATGCCGCGCGCCTCACCCATCTGGATCCTGCTCGCCGCGCTGCCCGTGGCCTGCCAGGCACCCGAGCAGGAGGACACGCTGCGACTGGACCGCGGCGACTACAACCGGGCATTCCTGGCATGCATCGAGGCCGGTCGCGAGCAGGACATGCCCCCGGCGCTGGCCGATCGCGGCAACGGAATCATCGAGACGGAGCCCCGCCTGATCGGAAGCCTGCTGGAACCCTGGCGGACCGACTCGAGCGGGATCGACCAGACGCTGCAGGCCACCGTGCAGATGGAGCGCCGACGCGTGCGCTTCGTGTTCGTGCCGGAGGGATTCGAGCCCCAGGTGATCGATGGCCAGAGCGACTTCCGGGGAGCCGCGGCGCCAGGCTCGCCCACGGACCTTGCGCGATTCGACCTTGAGACCTTCGAGGGTCCGATCGAGCTGCGCACGCGCGTGTTCATCGAGCGCGGTTTCACGCCCGGCATCCGTCAGAACACCTGGAGCGGAACGCTGCGCAGCGTGACCACGGAGCCGAAGCCACGGCAACGCGACGACGGCACCACGCGCAGTCCCACCCAGTGGACCCCCATCGGGCGTGACGAGATCGCGGAGCGACGACTGACGGCGCGCGTGGCCGAGTTGCTTGCCGAGTCCGCTCAGGCGGTCACTTCAGGCCAGCCAGCCGACGAACCGTCATCATGAAGCTGCGGCGCATCGCCGCCAGCATCGCGTAGGTCACCACCGCCTCGACCACCACGGCGATGCCGGTGCCGATGGCGAAGCCGGGCACGAGCGAGTCCGGATCGAGCATCGAGGCTGGAACCACCTGATCGGGCACCACGGCCGCGAGCGCCAGATTCACGGGGCTCAGGCAGCTCAACGCCGGCCCCACGCCCGGAATGTCGCCGCCGGCGGCGGTCGCGCAGAGCCCAAGCACCGCGCCTGCGCCCGCCACCACGCCCAGTGCGCCCATCGCGCTGCCGATCACGCCACGACTTCCCACGCTCCATTGCAGGCCGGTCATCACGGCGAAAGCAAGGAAGCCGGTGAAGGCGAACGGGAACGCGAAGGCCGCTGGCGCGAGGACCAGCGGAATCTGCACCGAGTTGGTCTTCACGAGCGCGGTGGTCATGACCTGCGCCGCGCCAAGTCCCCCCGCCATTCCGTACAGCGCGCCCAGGACCAGCGTGAGCGATGGCGTGGCGATGGCGGGCCACAGCACCACGATCAGTCCTCGCAACTTGCCCTTGAGATAGGGACCTGGCTGGATCGGCGTGGTCAGCAGGATGTCGAGCGAACCATCCTCGCGCTCGCGGCTCACGGCGGTCGCGCTCGCGCTCACGGCCACCAGGATCGCGAGCACCACCTCCGCCATCACGAGCGCGCCGAGGGTCAATCGCGCGGTCGCGGTGTCCAGCACCCCCACGCGATGCAGCAGCAGAACGCTCACCGCCGCGGAGATGCCGACGATGAACAGCCCCCAGCGTGCGCCGCGCGCAACCGGCGTGGAGAGACGAAGGCTCGCCTCGCGCCATGCGACCGGGTTGTGCCACACCCGGCGCGGCGCGCGCTCGCCCCGCCTGCTGACACGACGCATGAATCGGCCCAGGCGGCCCGTGTCGGCCTCGGCGCGCGAGCCCACGAGCCGGACGCGCAGCGTCGCAAGCGCGACCAGGAACGCCGAGGCCAGCAACGACCCGGTGACCATCGACGCGAGCGGATGCCCAAGCCACGCGCGCGTCAGCGCGCCGGCCTCCTCGACTCCAATCGGCCAGGGGCGATAGGCGTTCGAGTCCAGCTCGCTGCGCAGCGTCAGGAATGGATTGAGCGGCGTGAGCCAGGTGGTGAAGGTCGCGCTCGAGCCCGGGCCGATTGGCGTTCGCGCGGCCAGATCCGCGGCGCCCGTGGCGAACAGCACCAGCACGGTGCCCGCGTAGAAGGCGAACACGCCGCGCTTGCCGGCGCTGCGTGTCACGCTCAACATCACGGCCAGACTTCCCAGAAGGATCGCGCTGCAGCCGCTCACGGCCATGCTCGCGACCACGCTGCTGCCGCGCACGCCTCCGAAGATGCGCGCGGCGAGGCAGAGCGGAAGCGTGCTGGCCAGGAGGGCCAGCGCGAAGAAGAGCCGTCCGAACAGGTTGCCGAGCACGATCTGCAGGCTGCTCAATGGCGTCGTGACCAGGATCTCCCACGTGCGCGGATTGCTCTCCTGCGCGATGGCGCCTGCCATGAAGAGCGGGGTGAGCAGGCAGATCGCCGCGACCTGCCCGTAGCTGATCAGCGTGAACGCGTTGGCGCCGCTCTGTGCCATGTCCCGCAGCGAGCCGCTCGAGCCGATCAGCGCGAAGAAGACCAGCACCATGAGCGCGCCCAGCGTGGCACCGCGCACGAGAAGGTCGCGGGTGCGGCGCCCGGCTCCGGAGACCAGCCGCACCACGATCGGGTTGGTGGGAAGGAGGTCGCTGAATGTGCGGAGCAAGGCGGACACTTCGGGCCAGTCTAAATGGCCCGGATCGGCCCCGGCGTGCCGATTGACCCCCCGGCCCTGCGGCTCGACAATGCCGTGACTCCTCAACCGCCGGCCTCGGCCTGCGGATCCATCACCCTCCCGGCCTCCGCCAGATCACCGGCGTGCCGTTTGCCCGAAAGACCGCCCATGAACCAGCTCTTCCCCGCGCCCCTGCTGGCGCAGGCCTCGACAACCACGTGGACCATCGTGTCCGTCATCGTGGCGATCGGCCTTCCTGTCGTTGGAATCATCCTGCTTGGGCGCATGCTCGCGCACGGCCGCCGCGAAGGCGCGCGTCTGGTCGAGTCGGCGACCGCCGAGGCACAGGCCCGCGCCAGGACCATCGAGCTCGAGGCCGAACGCCGTGCGGCCGAGCGACGGGCCGAGCTGGACGCGAAGGTCTCCAAGGCGCTCGCCGAGATCCAGGAGAGCCAGGCGCGCACGGTCCGACGCGAGGAGGCGCTCGAGCGCTCCATGGAGCAGCTGCGGCAGCGCGAGGGCAGGCTGGACGAGCGCGACGCCGCCTTGAAGGACGCCGAGCGCCGCATCAGCGATGAACGCGATGGCCTGGCCCGCGACCGCGTGAACCTGCGCGACAAGCTTGCCGAGGTCAGTGGCATGACGCCAGCGCAGGCGCGCGAGATCCTGCTGTCCGAGGTCCGCGCCTCAGCCGAACGCGACGCGGCACTGCTGACGCAGAAGGTGCTGCATGACGCCGAGTCCAAGGCGCGCGAGCAGGCCCGCGAGATCCTGCTGCTCTCCATGCAGCGCTACGCCGGCGAGTGTGCCAGCGACAGCACCGTTCGCAGCGTGAAGGTGCCGAGCGAGGACCTGAAGGGACGCGTGATCGGCCGCGAGGGCCGCAACATCCGCCATTTCGAGAAGGTCACCGGTGTGGACGTGCTGATCGACGACACGCCCGGCGTGATCGCCGTGAGCTGCTTCGACCGCGTGCGACAGGCGGTCGCCGCCGAGGCTCTGCAGAAGCTTGTCAACGACGGACGCATCCATCCCGCCCGCATCGACGAGGTGGTGGAGCAGGTGCGGCGCGACATCCAGGCACGCATCGTGCAGGCTGGACAGGAGGCGGCCATGGAAGCCGATGTTCGCGGCCTGCATCCGAAGGTCGTGGAGATGATGGGCCGCCTGCACTTCCGCACCAGCTATGGCCAGAACGTGCTGCGCCACTCGATCGAGGTGGCGTTCCTGTGCCAGCTCATCGCGAGCCAACTGGGTCTCGACGGCGCCACGGCGCGCCGCGCAGGCTTCCTGCATGACATCGGCAAGGCGATGGACCACGAGGTCGAGGGTGGACATCCCGCGATCGGCCTCGACTTCGTGAAGCGCCACGGCGAGAGCAGCGAGGCGGTGCTGAACGCGATCGGCGGGCACCACGGCGACATTCCCTGCACCACGCCCTACACGCCCATCGTGACCTCGGCCGACGCGCTGAGCGGTGCCCGGCCCGGCGCGCGCCGCGAAAGCATGGAGCACTACATCAAGCGGCTCGAGCAGCTCGAGTCGATCGCGATGGAGCAGCCCGGCGTGCAGGAGGCGTTCGCCATCCAGGCTGGACGCGAGGTGCGCGTGATCGTGGACGCGAACAAGGCCGACGACGCGCGGTGCTTCACCATCGCGCAGGAAGTGGCCAAGCGCGTGGAGGCCGAGATGACCTTCCCGGGCGAGATCAAGGTGACGGTTCTGCGCGAGATGCGGGCCGAGGCGACGGCGCGCTGAGACGTCACGGCATGCGGCTCAGTGTCGCAGCAGCAGTCCGCTCAGCACGATCGCGACGACCACGAGCGCGATGAGCGCCATGGCACGCTCGCCGCGCCGCGCGAACCAGCCGGCGAGCAGCAGGCTTCGAGCGACGGGCGTGGCGAGCCCGACCATCAGACCCAGCAACATCAGCGAGCGGCCCGAGGGCAGCGTGCGCAGCGTTCCGGCGACGTCGCCAAGCCCCTGCACGTGCTCACCCGATCGCCACGCCATCAACTGGCCCATCACGATCATCGCCACGCTTCCCCAGACAAGCACGCGAATCAGCTTCCGCTGGACCGACGACGTGGCCGGATCGAGCCGCTGCGCGCGAAGGTGCTCCACTTCGGACGGGTCCTTCATGACAGCACCCCCGAGGCCTTCAGCAGCATCTGCATCCCCGTGATCGCCACGAACGCCAGGAACACCAGCCGAAGCGCGCGAAGGCGGATGCGCGAGACCATCCAGCTTCCCAGCATGGCGCCGGGCACGATGCCCACGGCGACGGGTCCCGCGACCGCCGGGTCGATCAGGCCGAGCCGCAGGAAGGCCACCGATCCCGCCGCCGCAGTGGCTCCGATCATGAAGTTGCTCGTCACGGTGCTGGTGCGGAACGGGATCTTCATGCAGGTATCCATGCTGAGCACCTTCACGGCGCCCGCGCCAAGGCCCAGCATGCCGGCGATCACCCCCGCGACGCCCATGATCGACACGCCCAGCGGCACGCGCTGCACGTGATAGACGCGCGGGCCCTCGGCGGCGTCCTCCACGCCGTCCAGTCGCAGCGCGCGCGACCATGGGTGCGATGGCTGGCCGCTCGTGTCCTCATCCTGCATGCGTCGCATCGTCAGCGCGGCGATCACCAGGAGCACGCCTCCGAAGGTGAACTGCAGCGCCGTCGCGCTCACCATGAAGGCCGTGACGGCGCCGATCACGCTGGCCACGCCGGCGACGGTCTCGAGCAGCAGGCCCACCCGGTAGTTCGTGAAGGCGTCGCGGCCGCGAATCATCGCCGCGGCTGAACTCGTGAAGACCACCGCCATCAGGCTGGCGGCGACGGCCGTCTTCATCGGCACACCAAGGAACATCACGAGCCCCGGCACCAGCAGCGCACCGCCACCGAGGCCGATCAGCGACCCGATGAACCCCGCCGCGATCGCCAGGACCACGACCGCCAGGTCGAACAGCACGGGGTTGGAGGCTTGAAGGTCGGTCAGGACAGGGCTCCGCGAGGCGCACGCAAGTGTGGTGGCCACGCCGCTCGCTCGCAAGCGGGGTAGGCTGATCGCATGCGGATCTTCGCGAACACCGTCATCCTGACCACCGCCCTCCTGACCCTTGCCGCCGCGCCAGGCGACGACTCGGGCGTGAGCCTGACCGTCTACTCGAGCGCCGATCCGGCGGGGTTCGACCCTCGCCAGTTCCTCGAGCAGCAGCAGTCCGGTTGGAGCATGGTCATGGGTGTGCCAGGCTTCGGGCTGGTGCGCGAGACGCGCTCCGTGGAGGTGCCTCAGGGCGTCGGCGAGATCGCCTTCACCGATGTGGCGGCGTTCATCGATCCGACCACCGTGAGCTTCAATGACCTGACCGATCCCTCCACCGCCGTGCTTGACCAGCGCTTCGAGTTCGATCTCGTGAGCGCGGACAAGCTGCTCGAGCGCTACGTGGATCAGCCCGTGAAGGCGATGGTGGACATCGAGGGCGGCCCGATGCAGCTCAGCGGAACGCTGCTCGCGGCGCGCGGCGGCATGCTCGTGATCCAGCGCGATACCGGGGTCGACCTGGTGGCACAGGATCAGGCCACCGTGACGCTTGGCGCACTGCCCGGCGGCCTGCGCACGCGCCCCACCCTGCTCTGGAATCTGCAGAGCGCGGCAGGCGGCAAGCATCAGGTGCGTCTTGGCTACCAGACCAGCGGCCTCACCTGGCGCTCGGACTACAACATCACGCTGGACACGGCGAACACGAAGGCCGATCTCTCCGCGTGGGTCACGCTGCTGAATGTGTGCGGGCGCGCGTTCGAGAACGCGAAGCTGAAGCTGATCGCGGGTGATGTGCAGCGGGTGCAGCCGCGGTTCCGGGGTGCCGTTGGGGCGCCGGTGGCGATGGTCATGGACAAGGCGGCCTCACCCGAGGGGTTCCAGGAAAAGGCCTTCGGCGAATACCACCTGTACACGCTGCCGCGCGCGGTGAACATTCCGCAGAACGCGAGCCAGCAGATCGCGCTCTTTCCGTCGGTGTCCGGGATTCCGGTCGAGAAGTTGCTGGTGTACGAGGGCGCCGCCATGGAATGGGGTGGCGGCGGACAGCCGATCGATGTCCGCGAGTTCGGGCAGTTCGGCAGCTCGAAGGTCGACGTGTACGTGCGCCTGAAGAACGACAAGGCAAGCAACCTCGGCATGCCGCTGCCTGCCGGCAAGATGCGCGTCTTCCAGCGCGACGAGGCCGACGGCAGCCTGGAGTTCATCGGCGAGGACGTGATCGGCCACACCCCTCGTGACGAGAAGGTGCTCATCCGGCTCGGGAGCGCGTTCGACGTGGTGGGCGAGCGCAAGCAGACGGACTTCCGAGTGGATCGCGCGCGGCGCCAGATCAACGAGTCGTTCACGATCGAGATCCGAAACCGAAAGGATGCGCCCGTCACCGTGCTGGTGCGCGAGCGGCTTTACCGGTGGAGCAACTGGAAGGTCTCCACGCAGGCGCGGTACGAGAAGGTGAACGCGGGCACGATCGAGTTCCCGGTGGATGTGGCGCCAAACGCCGTGCAGACCATTTCCTACTCGGTGGAATACACCTGGTGAGCAGCAGC
>JBIIOC010000011.1:0-34431 GCA_044337135.1 Phycisphaerales bacterium
CTCGAGTGACCGCCCCGCCCGGGCGCGGACGGAACACGAAGCCCCGCTCGCTCAACGGGCAGGGAGCGCTCCGGCGCCCGCTGCGGCGAGTGATCCGCACGCCCCGCGGAAGCGGTCGAGCAATCGATATCCGATCGCCTCGGCCACATGCTCGGGACGGATGCCCCCGCTGCCCTCAAGGTCCGCCACGGTGCGCGCGACACGGCGAACCTTGTCGAAGGCCCGTGCACTGAGCCCGAGTTCCGCCATGGCCTGCCGAAGCAGGTCGCGCGACGCCGCATCGAGGGGAGCCGCCGCATCGAGCGCCGCACCCGACAGCGCCGCGTTCGGGACCTCTCCTTGCCTTCGTTGGCTTCGCTCGCGCGCCTCGAGCACACGGGCACGCAGCGTGGCCGTGCTCTCCACCGACCCGCGCGCCATGAGGGCCTCGAACGGAACCGCCGCCACCTCCACATGCAGGTCGATGCGGTCGATCACGGGACCGCTGAGGCGCTCCAGATAGCGATCCATCGCGGTGGAGCCGCCCACGCGCAGGTCGCCGCGGGCCGTTGGATTCATCGCCGCCACCAGCAGCGCTCGCGCGGGGAACCTCGCCGCACCCCGTGCCCTGCTCACCGTGACGAAGCCGTCCTCCAGCGGCTCGCGGAGCGCCTCGAGCACGCTGCGCGGAAACTCGGCGACCTCATCCAGGAAGAGCACGCCGCCATGCGCCAGGCTCACCTCGCCGGGCCGCGGCACGCTGCCGCCGCCGACCATCGCCGCCGCGCTTGCGGTGTGATGCGGACATCGGACGGGCCGGCGCGCGAGCAGGCCCGACCCCGGTGGCAGCGATCCCGCGCACGAATGGATGCGCGTGGCCGCCATCTGCTCGGCCAGACTCATGGGAGGCAGAAGGCCAGGCAGTGCGCGCGCCATGAGCGTCTTGCCGCTGCCCGCCGGACCGATCATGAGCAGGTTGTGCATGCCCGCGGCAGCGACGCACATCGCCCGTCGCGCGCCAAGTTGACCGCGGATGCGCTCGAAGTCGATCTCGGGTTCCGGATCAACGGTCGTGGCCGCCCTGGGGCCATGCGCCAGACCGGTGTCCGTTCCCGCAAGCACGCCAAGCGCCTGCTGCAGCGACTCCACCCCGACCGCATGCACCCCCTCCACCGCGCCCGCCTCGGCGAGATTCTCGCGCGCGACCATCACGCGCTGGAAGCCGGCCTCGCGCGCAAGGATCGCCAGGCAGATCGCCCCCCGCACCGGTCGCACACGACCGTCGAGCGCAAGCTCTCCAGCGATCAGCCAGCGATCCAGCTCCTCACGGCTGACACGACCACGCCGCAACGCGCCTGCCGCCACCAGCACCGACAGTGCCATCGGCAGGTCGAACGCGGGTCCCTCCTTGCGCAGATCGGCGGGCGCCAGATTGATCGTGATGCGTCCGCCCGGCCACACGAACCCCGCATTGGCCACGGCGGTCTGCACCCGGTCGATGGCCTCGCGCACGGCGACATCCGGCAGCCCCACCAGCGTGGTGCGCGGAAGCCCCTGGCCGCTCAGGTCGACCTCCACCTCGCAGGGCACCGCCTCGATGCCGCGCAACGCGAACCCGTGCACTCGAACGCTCATGCAGGCATCGTGCATGCGGCAGGCGCGCAGCCGATCGATGAAGGCCTTTTTTCATGCCGATTCAGGGGCCTGACCGCGGTCCTTCGCAAGCCACGCGACGACATGACCTTGCGCCCGAACGGGCTCAAGCCCCGGGAATCGAATCGAAATCGACATGACCGCGCGACGAACCCGGGGCCCCTCCTATCGTTCTGCGCACCATGCGACACAGCTTCATCGCCTCGTGGAACAACCTGAAGACCGCGCTGCTTCTTGGAGGCCTGTTCGCCCTGTTCGTCGCCGTCGGCTCCATCTGGGGGCGCGACGGCATGCTGTTCGCCGCGATCCTTGGCGTGCTCACGAACCTGGGCGCCTGGTGGTTCAGCGACCGAATCGCGATCGCCGCCATGCAGGGTCGGGAAGTCGACGAGACCGGCGCCCCGCAACTCGTGCGCATGGTGCGCGAACTCGCCGAGCGTGCCCAGCTGCCGATGCCCCGCGTGTTCATCTGCCCCCACGACGCACCGAACGCCTTCGCCACCGGCCGAAGCCCAAGCCATGCCGCAGTGGCCGTCACGCAGGGCGCGCTGCGCCTGCTCGATGACCGCGAGCTTCGAGGGGTGATGGCGCATGAACTGGCCCACGTGCGCAACCGCGACACGCTGATCAGCTCCGTGGCCGCCACGATCGCCGGCGTCTTCAGCACCGTCGCGCAGTGGGCCTTCCTGTTCGGCGGCTCGCGCGACCGCGAGGGCGGCCATCCGCTCGCGGGTCTGCTGGTGATCCTGCTCTCGGCGGTCGCCGCAGCCCTGCTGAAGGCGATGATCAGTCGCAGCCGTGAATTCGTGGCCGACGCGGATGGCGCCGCGATCGCGGGCTCTCCCGACGGACTCATCAGCGCGCTGCAAAGGCTGGATGCGGCCGCCGCCCGCATTCCCATGCACAACCCGCACCCGAACATGAACAACATGTTCATCGTCGAGCCCTTCGTTGGCGAGACGCTCACGAGGATGTTCGCCAGCCACCCCCCGACCGAGGCGCGCGTGCGCGCGCTCCGCGCCGGCGCGATGGCCTGAACCGCCCGCGGGATCTCGAGCCAGGCACGGGTAGACTCGCGCGATGCCTCGCGTGATCCTGGCCTGTGACCCCGGCGAACGCCGTGACGCCGTGCAGGCGTCGCTCGTGGCGGCGGGGCTTCAGGTCACGCTCTCGACACATGCCGATGACGCCGCACACCTTGCCCGAAGCCTTCAGGCCGACGCCATGGTGCTGCTCGACGCGCCAGGCTGTGATGCGCTGAAGGTGACCCAGACGATCCGGCATGACGCCGCGTTGCATGCATGCATGATCGTGACCGTGGCGCTTCGCGACCGGCACGCGGCGCACATGCGGGCCGGCGCGGACCACGCGATGGGTTCCGGCACGACGGCGGACGAGGTGGCCGAAGCCGTCCTTGGCCGCCTGCATCGCAAGGCACAGCTGCTCGAGGTTGGCGCCACCGATGCGCGCCGGCGTTCCGCCGACAGCATGGTCGAGGCCGTCGCCGGCCGAGGTTCGCTGCGCGGGGTGATCGCGCTGCGCGTGGAGCGCATGCCGGAACTCGCGGCCGCCCTTGGCAACGAGGGCGCCCTGACGCTCCGCGGCCATCTGCGCGAGCGCCTGTCCCCGCTGCTGCCGCGCGGAAGCGAGCTCTCCATGATCGATGGCGGCGCGATCGCCGCACTCGATGCCACCGCGGCCTCGATCCACGACGTCGCGGAGAGACTGCTGCGGGAGGCTCGACAGGCGCTCCATGCCGACGGGCGGGAACTCCGCCTCCGCGTCCACGCCGGCTACATCGAGTGCGAGGAAGCAGGCTCGCTTGACGCCCCGACGGCGCTGCGGCGGGCCGAGGCGGCCGCGCGGGAGGCCCGCCATCAGGGGCTGACGGCTCCACATGCGTGGTGCGATGAACTCGGAGCGCGCCTGCTGGGCGACATGGAGCTCGCGAGCGCCATGCGCCAGGCCGTTGAGCAGGCGGATTTCCGCATGGTGTACCAGCCGCAGGTTCGCATGGACCGCGCCGAGCCCTTCGGCGTGGAGGCGCTGATCCGATGGAACCTGCCCGATGGCGTGAGCGTGCCACCGAACCGGTTCGTCGCGCTGGCCGAGGAAAGCGGCCTGATCGACGATATCGGCGCCTGGAGCCTTCGCGAGGCGTGCCGGCAGGCTGTCGCGTGGGAGGAACAGGGACTCGGCCTTCGCGTGGCCGTGAACATCGCGCCGCGCCAGGCGATGCAGCCCCATTTCGCCGAGACGGTCCGCCAGGCGATCGCCGAGAGCGGCCTCGCGGGCGACCGTCTGCTGCTCGAGATCACCGAGGTCGCGCTGCTTCGCGGGGCCGACACGCTTGCGGCGTCGCTCGAGGCGATCCGTTCGCTTGGCGTGCAGCTGGCTGTGGACGACTTCGGCGCCGGACTGGCCACGCTGGCGGGGCTTCGCCGCCTTCCGATCAGCGAGATCAAGATCGATCGCAGCTTCGTTCGCCCCCTGCCTGGTATGGCCGAGGACCGACTCGCGGTGGAGACGATCCTGCGCCTGGCGCAGCAGATGCAGCTTCGCACCTCGGCGGTGGGCGTGGAGAACGAGGCGCAGTGGGCGTGGCTCAAGGAGCAGGGCTGCGACACCGCGCAGGGCTGGCTCATCGCCAAGCCCGTCGAAGGAACGGAACTCCCGGGCGTGATCGGCGCGCTGCGACGCGCGCGCGGGCAGTTCGCCGCCGCGGCGGCGACCCCCTGATCAGCGGTCGATCCCGGCCAGATCCAGGAAGAAGGCCTGCTCGCGCGCCACCTGCGCGAGCCGCTCGAAGCGTCCGCTCTTGCCGCCGTGGCCTGCCGCCATGTTCACGTGCATCAGCAGCGGGTTCGAGTCCGTCTTGAGTCGTCGCATGCGTGCCACGTACTTGGCCGGTTCGAAATAGCCCACCTGCGAGTCCCACACGCCAGTCGTGACCAGCATGGCCGGATAGGCCTTCGCCTGCAGGTTGTCGTAGGGCGAGTACGACAGGATGTAGGCGTAGGCCTCCCTCGACTCGATCGGGTTGCCCCACTGCGTCCACTCGTTCGTCGTCAGGGGGATCGTGGGATCAAGCATGGTGGTGAGCGCATCCACGAAAGGCACGTGCACCCCCATGCCCCGGTAGCGGTCGCCGGCCATGTTGGCCACGGCGCCCATCAGCAGTCCGCCCGCGGATCCGCCGGACGCGAAGACGCGCCTGGGGTCGCTCCACTTCTCGCGCACCAGGAAGTCGGTCACGTCCACGAAGTCGTTGAAGGTGTTCTTCTTGTTCAGCAGGCGACCGTCCTCGTACCAGTCCTGACCCAGGTCGGCGCCGCCTCGAACGTGCGCCGTGGCCAGCGCGAAGCCGCGGTCCATCAGCGAAATGCCGGCAAGATCGAAGGCCGCATCGCTCGGGTAGCCGTAGGAACCGTAGCCCTCGATCAGGATCGGGTGGCTGCCGTCGCGCTTCCACGCGTCCTTGCGCCAGCTGATCGAGACCGGGATCCGCTTGCCATCGCGACTGGTGGCCCACTGCCGGATCGTCTCGTACTTCATGCGGTCGTAGCCGATCACGGGCTGCACCTTCCGCACCGTCTGCTCGCCACTGGCCAGGTTCACGTCGATCACGGTGCGCGGCGTGATCATGCTGGTGAACCCCACGCGCACGAACGGATTCGATGGATCCGGATTGTCGCCAAGCGCCATGCTGTAGGCGCTTTCCTGGACCGGCACCACGCGACCCAGCCCGCCGCTCCATGGAATCACCCGGACCCGCGGATTGGCGTCGGCACGCTCGGCGATCGCGATGCCCTGCTTGAACAGGACGAAGCCGTCCAGGGCCGCGTCGGCTCGATGCGCCACGACGTCCTGCCATGCGGCCGGGTTGGAGAGCGCCTGCTCGGAGGCCACCGCGAGCCGGAAGTTGCGGGCTTGCCCGTTGGTGCGGATCACCCACTTGCCATCGAGGTGGTCCGCGTAGTTGCGCACCCCAACCACCTTGGGCAACGCGATCATCGGCGTGGCCGAAGGCTCATCCAGCGGCACCAGCCGCAGCTCGTTCTCGTTGAAGCCCTCGGTGCGGATGGCCAGCCACTTGCGAGAGGCCGTCGCGTCGATGCCCGTGGTGAGCGTCTTGTCGGGTTCCTCGAAGACGACCGCATCCTGCGCTGCGGCCGTGCCAAGCGCGTGCCGGCACACCGGCCCGCTCTGCAGAAGCTGCGGATCCTGCCGCAGGTAGAACAGGGTGCGGCCATCGTTGGCCCACACGACCGGCTCCAACGTGCCGGGCACGCGATCCACGATCTCGCCGGTGCGAAGGTCCTTCACCAGCAGTTCATGGGTCCGACGCCCCTGCGTGTCCTGCGTCCATGCGACCAGATTGCCGTCGGGGCTCACCGCGACCGCGCTCACGCGGAGGTAGTCGTGGCCCTTGGCGAGTTCGTTCGCGTCGATCATCACGCGCTCGGGTGCGGCTCGCTCGGGACCGGAAACGCCCCCCTGCCTTCGCATGTACACCGGGTGCTCCTGGCCCGTTCGGTAGGCGACCCAGTACCACCAGCCCCGGTCGTGCTGGGGCGCCGTGCTGTCATCCTCCTGGATGCGGGCGCGGATCTCCCTGACCAGCACGTCCTGCAGCGGCTGGAGGCGCTCGAGCATCGCCTCGGTGTAGGCCTGCTCCGCGCGAAGGTGGTCCATCACGTCGGCGCGCTTGGCCTTCGGATGATCGTCGCGAAGCCAGTAGTACTCGTCCACCCGCTCCCCATAGGGACTCTTCACCACGAAGATCTCCTGTCGCGCGACGGGGGGCGTCGGCCTGCCCTGCGCGTCACGCTGCACGGGTGGCAACTCGGGGGACGCGGGGGGCGGCAACGCCACGCAGCATGCGAGCCATGGAAGTGCGAGCAGCGACGCGCGTGCAGCGATCCGTGCGATGGTCATGCAGGCAAGTTACCGTTCGTGCGATGCACCCCACCGCCCCGACCTGCTTCTCGGCTCGGTCATGCGCCTCGGCGCCGCACCCGCCGATGCCGGACCCGATCGCGCCGAACCCGGCGAGACAAGTCGAACGATGAAACGGGCCGCTCCGACCGGAGCGGCCCGTCGTGCGTGCGGGGATGTCGCCTGAATCAGGCGCTGAAGCTGCTGCCGCAGCCGCAGGTGGTCGTCGCGTTCGGATTGTTGAACACGAAGCCGCGGCCCATGATCTCGTCCTTGAAGTCGATCGTGGTGCCGTTGAGATACAGATAGCTCTTCGGATCGCAGATCACCTGGACGGTGAAGGTGTCGGCGCTCGCGGTGGCGACGCCGCCCTGCTCGCCCGCGGCCTGCGTGGCCTTCGGGTCCGGGCGACGGGCATAGGTGAAGGACCAGACCTCGTCGGTCTCCTTCTGCACCTCGGTCAGGTCGAGCAGGTAGCTGAAGCCGCTGCAGCCGCCGCCCTTGACGCCGACACGAAGGCGAACCTTCTCGGCATCCAGGCCCTGCTGGCGGATGATGGCGTCGATCTCACGGGCGGCGGTCTCGGTGACGTTCACGGGCATGGTGGGTCTCCCTCGTGGTTCAGTGGGCGGTTGCGGTGGCACCGGCGGCCGTGCCGCTGGCGATGCCGTTCTTCTTCTTCCAGTCCTCGATCGCGGTGCGGATCGAGTCCTCGGCCAGCACGCTGCAGTGGATCTTCACCGGCGGCAGGCTGAGCTCCTCGACGATCTGGGTGTTCTTGATGGTCAGGGCCTCGTCGACGGACTTGCCCTTGATCCATTCCGTGGCCAGGCTGCTGCTGGCGATGGCGCTGCCGCAGCCGAAGCACTTGAACTTGGCGTCCTCGATCACGCCCTGCGGGCTCACCTTGATCTGAAGCTGCATCACGTCGCCGCACTCGGGGGCGCCCACGATGCCAACTCCGACGTCGGTGCGGGTCTGGACTTCCTTGCTGTTGCCGAAGCTGCCGACGTTTCGGGGGTTCTGGTAGTGGTCGATGACCTTGTCGCTGTATGCCATGGGTTCGTCCTTGGGGTCCGGGGTGTCAGTGGGTCTGCCACTGGATCTTGCTGATGTCGACGCCTTCCTTGTGCAGGTCGTAGAGCGGGCTCATGGTGCGCAGGTGTTCCACGGCCTTCGCGATCTTCTCGATCGCGTAGTCCACTTCCTCCTCGGTCGTCCAGCGGCCGAGCGACAGGCGCAGGCTGCTGTGCGCCAGTTCGTCACCCACGCCGAGGCTCTTGAGCACGTAGCTCGGCTCCAGGCTGGCGCTGGTGCAGGCGCTGCCACTCGAGCAGGCGATGTCCTTGATGCCCATGAGCAGGCTCTCGCCCTCGACGAATCCGAAGCTGATGTTGCAGATGTGCGGCAGGCGCTTCTCGGCATGGCCGTTCACCTGCGTGACCTCGATGCGCCTCGACAGCTCGCCCTCGAGCTTTCGGCGCAGCTTGAGCAGGCGCTCGCCATCGCGGTCCATCTCGGCCTTGCAGAGCTCGCAGGCCTTGCCGAAGCCCACGATGCCCGTCACGTTCAGCGTGCCGCTGCGCATGCCGCGCTCGTGGCCGCCGCCGTCAAGGATCGCCTCCAGGCGCACGCGCGGCTTGCGGCGACGCACGAAGAGCGCGCCCACCCCCTTGGGGCCGTAGATCTTGTGACCGCTCCAGCTGAGCAGATCCACGTGGTCACGCTCCACGTCGGTGGGCATCTTGCCGACCCACTGCGTGGCGTCGGTGTGGAAGATCACCTCGCGCTCGTGGCAAAGCTTGCCGATCTCGGGCACCTCGTTGATGGTGCCGATCTCGTTGTTGGCCCACATGATGCTGACCAGGATCGTGTCCGGGCGCATGGCGGCCTTCACCTGCGCGGCGGTGATCACGCCATCGGCGCGCGGCTCCAGGAAGGTGACGTCGAAGCCCTCGCGCTGCAGGCGCTTGCACGGGTCCAGCACGGCCTTGTGCTCGTGCACGGCAGTGATGATGTGACCGCGGTTGGGCTGGCCCTCGGGGGCCTTGGCGTACATGTGCGCGGCGCCCTTGATGGCAAGGTTGTTGCCCTCGGTGGCGCCGCTGGTCCAGATGATCTCCTTCGCGGTGGCGCCGATCAGCGCGGCGGCCTGCTCGCGGGCGTGCTCGACGGCCTCCTCGCCTTCCCAGCCGAACTTGTGGTTGCGGCTGGCGCTGTTGCCGTACTTCTCGGTGAAGTAGGGAAGCATCGCCTCCACGACGCGCGGGTCGCATCGGGTGGTGGCGGCGTTGTCCATGTAGATCGGTGTCTTGGCGGCCATGCAGTTCCTCTTGGAAAAGAAAATCGCGGAAAGCCGGGCGAGTATAGGCGCGCGGGCCCTTTCAAGGAAGAGTTGTCCGCGATTCCGGAGGTCGCGGTCCGTGGGGGAGTTCGAGCGGACCGCCGCGCGGGATTCCGCGTCTCACGGCGTGCGGATGTGCCGCGAGAAATCCGCCCCATCCGGGCAGGCCACCGCCCGGTCGTTGATCAGGCAACGGCTGCGCAGTTCCTCAAGTGGAACCGAGTTGTCGATGGTCCCCCGCTCGTGCATCACCTCGTGAAGGTGGCCGTTGAGGATCCAGCGCCAGTCGAACCTCGCCTCCGGGGTGGCGGTCCGGCGAGAGTGACCGATCAGCGTGGTCGTGCAGTTGTCGGTGAGCGCGTTGTACCACTGCGGATTCTCGCGCAGGTCGGTGGCGGCGTTCAGGTACTCGACCAGCACGGCGCGCGCCCCCTCGATCGGGACCATGAGCGGATACATGTAGACGGTCTCGCCGCGGTGGTTGGTGCGCAGCTTCACCAGGTCGGTCTCGTCGGCGAACACGTACATCAGCTCGTACTGCCGGAAGAAGCCCTTCAGCGCGTCGTACACCTCGCCCTGCTCCCGGCGCGTCTCGACCGACAGGCAGAGCTGACGGCCATCGTCGAAGCCGAAACTCAGCATGGTGTGCGCGATGCTCGGGCTGCCCCAGTACACGTGGAAGAGGTCCACGCCGGTCAGGCGGGAAAGATCGAAGGTGTCGTCTCGATGGCGCACGGTGAAGTCGGTCTCGCTGCGATAGTCGCAGCAGCGGATGTTGTGCACGACCAGTCGGTCGCCATCGATCTCGGCCCATGGCAGGACCGCGACATCGGGGCTCCAGATGCGGTCATTGCGGGCCGCCTGCGCCCAGAACACGGCGAGACCAAGGGCGAAGGCGCCCGCGGCGACCGCGAGCACCTGCCGTCGACGGCGCAGGCGCCAGACCGCTAGCAGGAAAGCGGCGGGGATGGCCAGCGCCATGACGCGGCGAAGTGGCGCAGGGCCCGGCAGGCAGAATTCCATCACGAGCGCCGACCAGACCACGGGAAGGAGGAGCGCCGCCAGGGCGCCCCACCATGCGAACCGGAGGGGGCCTTTCACGGCTCGGGCTTTCCGATGTTCGCGAAGTACTCGTTGGTGAGCAGCCAGGTGCCGTTGCCGTGCGACTCGAGTGGACGGCCGTTCGCGGCGCCCACGTCCTTGCGGTCACGCAGCACGGCCACCACATCGCTCATGGCGGCGGGATTGCCGAACACGTACGCGTGCGACGACGCGAATCCCTTGACCTGGCACTCGACCAGCTGGATCTGCGGCATCTGCTCGATCAACCTGACCTGCTGCGGCGAGAACGGGATCTGCGACAGGGTGCCGATGCGGGTCTTGCTGCCGAAGAGCCAGTTCGACAGCCCGATCGCCTCGTCCTCGCTGCTGAAGTAGACCACGGTGCGCTTGGCGGCTGCGCCCAGGTTCTCCATCCAGAAGCGCTGCGAGAAGACCTCCAGGTCCAGATCGGGTGCCGCGAGCATGAGCGTCTCGAGCTTCAACGACTCCTGCACCTTCTTGCCCTGCGATCGAAGGCCGATGTTCAGCTCGCGCAACGCCGTGGTGGCCACGTCGGTTCCGCGGCTGTGCGCGATAATGTGCAGGCGATCCAGGCCAGGAACCTCGACGAGCACCTTGATCATCTCGCGCAGGTGGAAGATGGTGAATTCGCCCGACTCGCGGTCGTAGAAGTAACCGAACGGCCCGCCGTAGCCCGCAGGCCAGGTGTAGGCCATGAACACCCCCTGCCGGCCGATCGAGTGCCACAGGATCGCCGAGCGCGCGACGGCGTCGTAGAAGCTGTTGTTGAAGCCGTGCACGTACAGGTAGAGATCCTTCTGCGCGCACTTGTCCAGCCGGGACTTCACCAGCTCGATGAACTTCGCCTTCTCCTTCTCAAGATCCGCCTGCGATTCAGGCGTTCGCTTGAGCTGGCCATCGACCACCATGAGCGAGTACGGGGTGAGTTCGACCTTGCCGACCTCCTCGACCTTGGTCATGTCGAGCCCGAACGCGCAGTAGTCCTCCCCCTGACCGCAGAGCTTCACCAGCTCGTCCCAGCTCGGCTTGGGATCCAGCGACACCGTCGCGGTTCCAAAGTTCATCGACGTGGCTCGACCGTAGCCATATTCGGGGCCACGTTCGCTTCGCCCCACCTCGGATCGATCGGTCACGTACAGGATGTCCATCTCGGGCCGCTGCTGATCGACAGGCAGCGCCGCGAGCATCCTTGAACCGGAACCGTCGCGATGGACGTTCGGCGTCGGCGGCATCCGCTCGACGCTGGTGCAGCCGACAACCATCGCGAGCGCGAGCGCGAACCCATCGAACCGAAGTCGTCGAAAGTTCATGCCCGTAGGGTAACCACAACGATCCTTCCGGCTGCATGGCTCGCAAGTGCAAGTGCGTTGCCCAAATCGCGCTGCCGGGCGCATGAGCTTGCGGAGGACCCTTCCGAAACCTGCGCAGCGACAACAAAGGCAGCGATTGGGTGCAATTCAGCCGATCCTGCCGCCGTTCCACGGACCATGCGGGCGCTGGCTGGCTCCGCTGACTGGAACCTTGATTGTGGAGCACACGTCATGAAGGCAAGGCTGGGCTGGACCGCACGCCTCGCAAGCACCTTGGGCATGCTGGCTCTCGCGCCAGCCGCCGCACCTCCGTCGCAGCGCCCACCCAACTTCGTCTTCATCCAGGGTGAGGCGCAGGGCCCCAGCAGCATCTCGGTGGACATGGACGGCGATCCCGCAAGTCCGTCCAGACCATCGGGCCTGACTCCCAACCTGGAGAAGCTCGCGTCCAACGGGATGCGGTTCAGCGACTTCTACGCCAGCTGCCCGCGCTGCACCCCCTCGCGGGCGAGTTTCGTGACCGGCATCAGCCCGGCCAAGCTGCACATGACCTATCAGAACGAGGGTGGAGCTTCGCGACGCGAAGGCGGGGCCAAGGGTGGTGGCAAGGCGAACGATGGCGGCGAGGGCGTCGAGGATGCGTCGAAGTACCGCCTCATGCGCATGATCCCTCCCCAGATCGAACCGGACCTGCCCCCAGGCGTGAAGACCAGCGGCGCGAGGCTCGGCGAACTCGGCTACGGCACTGCGCACTTCGGCAAGTGGCACGCGGGTCGCGCCGAACCCAGCAAGGTCGGTTTCGATCGCTGCGATGGCGCCAACAGCAACCAGGGCCCCGAACGCGGCGTGGCGCCCAATCCCAAGCAGGCCACGGTGATCACCGACAAGGGCATCGCGTTCATGCGCGAGCAGGTGAAGGCCGGCAAGCCCTTCTTCGTGCAGATCTCGCACTACGGTTTCGGCAGCGAGGAGGAGGCCACGCCCGAGGCGCTCGCGGTCGCGAAGAGGCTCGTGCCGGGCGTGAGCGGCAAGCCCTTGGGAGCGATCGCCGGTGCGCACGATGTGGACACGCAGGTGGGTCGCGTGGTGGCCGCACTGAAGGAGATGGGCGTTGCCGACAACACCTACATCTTCTACAGCGCGGATCATGGTGCCCAGGGTGGTGGTGGCGGTGGTAGATCGCAGGCCAATCCCCCCTTCAGCGGCGGCAAGGGCAGCGTGCGAGAGGGCGGCATCCGCGTGCCGCTGATCGCAGCCGGCCCGGGCATCCAGGCCGGGACGGTGAGCCATGTCCGCGCCACGGGAATGGATCTTCTTCCAACGATGCTGGATCTGGCCGGGCATCCCGTGCCGAAGCCAGCCAATCCCGATGCACGCACCGAGATCGAGGGCGGCAGCCTGGTGCCCGTGCTCAGGGGCGAAGGCAAGGGCGAGGTGAAGCGCAGCCACGAGGAGATCGTGATCCACTTCCCCCACTACGACCTGAACAACGGCGGGCCCGCGAGTGCGCTGTATCTGGGCGACCGCAAGCTTGTGCGCAACTACGACTCGGGCAAGGTGATGCTGTTCGATGTCTCCAAGGATCCCGACGAGTCGAACGATCTCGCCACGAACGAGGCGGAGCGCGTGAAGGAACTCGAGAAGCGCCTTGACGCCTACCTGAAGGCGGTCAACGCGCAGATGCCCACCCGGAACACGGACCCCAAGGCGGGCACAGGCGATCCGACGAACATGCCGCAATCAGGCGGCAACGCGACCACCCAGGGGGGCAAGGGTGGCGGCAAGAAGGGTGGCGGCAAGGATGGCAACAAGGGAGGCACCTATGCGCAGTGACTCGACGCTCCGGATGATGGCCCTGACAGCGGCCCTGATCGCCGGCAGGGTGTTGGCGCACACGCCCGCACCACATGACATGCCGCATGCCGAGGCACCTGACGCCGCGACGTTCGTGACGGCCCATCTCGCCTCGGTCACGGCGCTGGCCTCGGCGGATCCCGCCCCTCCGGCGCGCGTGTGGCAATCGACGATCTTCGACCTGTTCGCGCCGTCCGTGCGCACGCGCACGGATGACCAGTGGCTCTACGTCGAGTCGGATGGCATGCCCCACCCACCGCTCGAGTTCACGCAGATGAAGGGCATCACCGCCTGGCAGCAGCAGGTGCCGCTGCCACAGAACTACACCGGGGCGAACGCGTGGCAGATCCCGCTGAACCCGAAGCTGGCCGACAAGCCCGTGTCGGGCAAGCTGTACCTGCGCAAGGGTGCGATCGCGCTGGCCGCCAACGGCATCCCCATCTTCAACGCGCTCAACAACCGCGGCGTGGACTCCTTCTCGATCGGCGAGCTGGACGAGTTCGGGGGCCACAGCGGCCGAGGCGACGACTACCACTACCACGCTGCGCCTCTGGCGATCCAGAAGGTGGTCGGCAAGGACCAGCCGATCGCCTTCGCGCTGGATGGATTCGCGATCTACGGGCTCTTCGATCCGAAGGCGAAGGCCGGAAGCGACGGTGCCTGTCCGCTGGGCTCCACCGATTCGCTTGACGAGTGGAACGGTCACTTCTGCATCGTGCCTGCCGGCAAGGGGCTCGATGGCGGCACGCGCGGCTACCACTATCACGCCAGCAAGGCCTATCCGTACATCAACGGCGGCATGCGCGGCGAGGTGAGGGTGGAGGGCGACGAGATCGTGCCGCAGGCGCACGCGCAGCCGATGCGGCCAGCGACGGGCCCCTTGAAGGGCGCGAAGATCACGGGCTTCAAGCAGACGGGCCCGAAGGCGTGGTCACTCACCTATCAGCAGGGCGGCAAGGATGGCCACGTGGACTACACCGTCGATGCCTCGGGTGGCGTGACATTCAACTTCACGCTGCCGGACGGCACCAAGAAGACCGAGACCTACAGCGCGAAGGACCGGCGCACACCGGGTGGTGGCGGACGCGGCCAGGGCGATCGACCCCCGCGCGAGGGCGGTGGTCGCAAGGGTCAGGGCGGGGATCGGCCGCCCCCGCCGCCTGAAGAAGGCGACGACAGGCCGCAAGGCGAAGATGCCATCGCCAGCGAGGCACGCACGCCGAACGCCTTTCCTTTCCGCTGCACTGGCCTGACTGCGCAGGGACTGCTTGATTCGAAGTACACCTGTGATGGAGAGAGCCTGAGCCCGCCGTTCGAGTGGAGCGATCTGCCAAAGGGCACGAAGAGCCTGGCACTGGTGGTGCACCATGTGGCTCCGGGCAACGACACGCATGTCTACGCGGTGAACTGGGGGATTCCTGCCACGTCGAAGTCGATCGCGGCGGGTCAGCGAGTGGGCTCGTGGGGAACGAACACGGTGAACGGCCGCGCCGAGTACGCCCCGCCCTGCTCCAAGGGCCCCGGAACGAAGGTGTACGTGGCAACGCTGTACGCGCTGGGCGCCGAACCGAAGCTCGCCTCGGCCGGCAAGGGCACCCGCGCGGATCTGCTCGAGGCGATCAAGGGCAGCACGCTTGGCAGCGCGGCGATCGACCTGAAGTACGCCCGCACGGGCCAGGGCGACCAGGCACGGGGTGGCGACGCCGACAAGGCCGGTGGCCAGCGCGGGGGTCTGTTGCAGCAGATGACGGCGTTCCATACCGAGGTGCCTGCGCACGATCTGGACATCGTGCTTGCTCGGCCGACCGATCGGTCGATCACGGTGAGCATCGCGGTTTCCAAGCCTGCGGAACTCACGGTTCGATACGCGACCGCCGACTCGAAGGACGAGATGGTCGCCCCGGCGGTGCGCGCGGAGCCGGGCAAGACGGCGCTGGTGGAACTCGACGGACTCAAGCCGGGCACCGAGTACCGATACCGCGTCGACATGAAGCCTGATGGCGCCGCCGCGGTGAAGGGTGCGGAGCATCGCTTCCGGACCCGCCCCGCCGCGGGCACGCCCTTCACCTTCACGATCCAGGCCGACTCGCACCTCGACGCGAACATGGATCCCAAGGTGTACGAGCGAACGCTCGCCAACGCCCTCCCGGACAAGCCCGACTTTCACGTGGATCTTGGCGACACCTTCATGACCGACAAGCGCGGCCGTGACTTCGAACGAACGGCGCCGCAATACGACGCGCAGCGCTGGTACTTCAGCCAATTGTGCGCCGATGCCCCGCTGTTCATGGTGCTCGGCAACCACGATGGCGAGAAGGGCACGGCCGGAACCAGGCCGGAGGACATGGGTCCCTGGAGCTACCGCATGCGCACGGAGCGCTTTCCGCCGCCACGCACCGGCTCGGGCGGCTTCACCGGCGAAACCGGCTCCAAGGATGGCCGCGGCGCGAACTATTACGCCTTCGAATGGGGTGATGCGCTGGTGGTGGTTCTTGATCCATTCGACTTCACGACGGAGCGCACACGAGGCGGCCGTGGCGGCGGCGGTGGCGGCGGTGGCGGCGGTGCGAAGGAAACGCTTGCGCCGAACGACTCCAGTTGGGGCTTCACGTTGGGCAAGGCGCAGTACGACTGGCTTGCCGACACACTGGCCAGGAGCAAGTCGAAGTACAAGTTCATCTTCACGCATCATCTGGTTGGCGGGGTCGGCGGCACCGAGGCGCGCGGTGGCGTGGAGAGTGCGCCGTACTTCGAGTGGGGTGGCAAGAATGCCGACGGCAGCGAGGGCTTCAAGGACCGTCGTCCAGGCTGGCCCCTGCCGATCCACGACCTGCTGGTGAAGCACGGCGTGACCGCGGTCTTTCATGGCCATGACCACCTGTACGTGCACAGCGAGAAGGACGGCGTGTCGTATCAGTGCGTGCCGCAGCCCGGCAATGCGCTCGGTGGCACGCGCAGCGCGCAGGAGTACGGGTACAAGTCGGGCACGATCCTGGGAAGTCCGGGGCATGTGCGCGTGCAGGTGACTCCGGAGAAGGCCACGGTGAACTTCGTGCGCGCCTCCATTGGTGCAGGCGAGGGCCGCCGCGCCGAGCGTGAGGCCAACGGCACGGTGATGGACGGCTACGACCTCAAGCCTCGAAAGGGATCCTGATGCGCAACCGACCCATCCTGCTGGCCTCCCCGCCAAGCGCGGCGGCGGCAAGCGCAAGCCGCAGGCCGGCGTGGTGAAGCCGCGATGGACGACGAAGCCGGATCTCGACACCTCGTCGGCACCGGGGTCCTGACGGCCCCGCCCTCACAGCGGCCCGCTAGGCTTCGGCCTGCATGCAGCTGGTCGAACACGCCGAGCATCTCGCTGCCTTCCACGGCTGCAGCCTCGTGCCCACCATGGGCGCGCTGCATGAGGGACACGCGTCGCTGATCCGGCGCGCGGCGACAGGCGCACGCCCGGCCGTCGCCACCATCTTCGTGAACCCCACGCAGTTCGGACCACGGGAGGACTTCTCGAGGTATCCGCGCACGCTCGAGGCGGATCTGCGCCTGGCCGAGGCGGCGGGTGCGGCGGCGGTGTTCGTGCCCGATGCATCGGCGATCTATCCGAACGGGATCGACGCGGCCCGGCTCGAGGCGGCGTCGTGGCCGCTGCCTGCCGCGGCCACCGAACCGCGTCTGGAGGATGCGTCGCGCCCAGGCCACTTCGCCGGCGTCTGCCAGGTGGTGGCTCGTCTCTTCGACCTATGCCGACCCGCCGAGGCGCACTTCGGCGAGAAGGATTTCCAGCAGTTGCGCGTGATCACGCAGATGGTCGAGCGCAGCCAGGGCCGCTGGAGCTCGCTGCGCATCGCGCCCGGCCCCACGGTGCGCGAGCCTGACGGCCTGGCGATGAGCAGCCGCAACCGCTACCTCTCGCCCGAACGTCGCGACATCGCCCTGGGCGTGTACCGCGCGCTGCAGATGGCGATGAGCGCGCAGCGGCCCGCCACGGCGGAGGCCCTGATGCGCGAGACGCTGGAGCAGCACGGATTCGAGATCGACTACTGCGCGGTGCGCGATGCGCGGACGCTGATGCCCGTGACGGGGCTCGAGACCCCCTGCCGCGCGCTGATCGCCGCGCGCCTGCCCGAGGTGCGCCTGATCGACAACATGGCCATGCCGGTCTGGCGTTGATCGTGGTGCCGCCGGGTATCTTCAGGACTCCGGTTTCCGGGTCTTGAAACGCCTCAGGAGTGCCCCGACATGTCGCGAGCAACCATCATCGTCCTCGTCGCCTGCCTGCTTGGTGCCGGCGATGACAAGCCGGAGGCGAAGTGGGTCGACACCCGCATCCAGGTGAAGGTTCGCGAGCGCATGTCCACGCTGATCGGACAGTCCATGCCGAGGCCCCCGGACAGCGTTCAGTGGATCGGCGACGAGAAGCCGACATTCCAGCCCGGACAGATCGTGGTGATCCAGTCGATCGGCGCCAGCGGCGGCAAGGCGCTGCTGGAGAGGATCCGCAAGTCGCTGCCGCAGGATGTGCTTCTGGTCGCCGTGCACAGCTCGAAGAAGGCCGATCGCGTGGAGAGGGAGTTCGCGCAGAAGCGCCCATGCCCGATCGGCATCGACACCGACGGGCTGTGGGTCGCCGCGCTGGACCTTCCCGAGACCCCGACGAACGTGCTGGTCGACTCGACCGGCAAGGTGCTCCACGTGTGCCTGCGAACCGATGCCCTGAAGCCGGCTGCCGAGGCCGCGGAGCGTGCCGCGCAAGCGCCAATGTCCGGCGCCGGAGCGATCGGAACGACGCCGCTGCCCGTCGCGAACAAGGCCTTCCCGACGCCAAGCGGAGCGATCCAGTCCGCCACCGACCGTCGAGGCCAGAAGATGCCGGAGTTCACCGTGGAGCAGTGGATCACCGACCGCCCGCCTGCCCCGGAGGGCAAGCTGCTGGTGATCGACTTCTGGGCGACCTGGTGCGGCCCCTGCGTGGCGAGCATTCCGCACATGAACCAGCTGGCCACGAAGTTCGGTGACATCGCGCAGTTCGTGGGCGTGAGCAACGAGCAGCCCGACGCCTTCGCGCAGGGAATGATCAAGATCGGCAAGACGCCGAAGGACTTCCGCTACGCGCTCGCGCTCTCTCCGTCAGGCACCATGTCCAGCTACTTCGGCATCCGAGGCATTCCGCACTGCGTCATCGTCTCGGGCGATGGCGTCGTGCGCTGGCAGGGCCACCCCGGCGAGCTTTCCGAGGATGTCTTCCAGCGGTACGCGGACGCGCAACGGTCGCTGAACGCCGCAAATCCGCCGTCGACGGGAAAGAACCCCCCCGGCGGAACCCGCAAGTACTGATCCTCCGCTCAGGCCTGACGCCGGACGACCTCGTCGGCGAGCTCGCGCAGAAGATCCCGCGCGGGACCGGTGGGCACGATCTCGAGCGCAGCCTTCGCCGAATCGACGAGCGACTGCGCCGTGGCCTTCGCCTCGTCCAGGCAGCCGCTCCGGCGAAGGCGCTCGAGCAGCGCCACACCATCCCGGCGATGGATGATCTGCAGCACCTCGCTGCGCTCCCATGGGCTGGCGCCGCGCAGCAGCAGGATCACCGGAAGCGTGGCCTTGCCCTTCTCGAGATCGCGGCCGAGCGTCTTGCCCACCACCGCCTCCGAGCCGGCCAGATCCAGCACGTCGTCCTGGATCTGGAATGCGCAGCCCGTGCGCTCGCCATAGAGGCCGAGGGCGGCCTGCACCTCGTCCGAGGCGCCGGAGAGCCGCGCGCCGAGCGAGCAGCACGTGGCGACCAGCGCGGCCGTCTTGCGGCGCACGATCTCCATGTAGGTCTTCTCGTCGAGCGTGGGATCCTCACGGCGGCTCAACTGCAGCAGTTCTCCCTCGCAGAGAATGTTCGTGGTCTCGCCGAACAGCACGTTGATCGCCGGATCGCCGACCAGCGAGCAGAGGTGGAACGAGTTCGAGATCAGCCAGTCGCCGAGCATCACCGCGGTCTCGTTGCCGCGCAGGCTGTTCACGGTGCGGCCACGTCGACGCGTATCGGCCTCGTCAAGCACGTCGTCGTGCACCAGCGTGGCCATGTGGATCATCTCGGCCACGGCGGCGCTGATCCGGTGCGACTTCTTCAGCGGCGCGCCGTCCCGGGCCCCCACCGCCGCCATGCCGCTGAGCAGAAGGAGCGTGGGCCGCAGCATCTTGCCGCGATAGCGTTCGACATGCTGCGCCAGCTCGTTCACGGCCGGCAGATCGCTGCGGAGCTGTTGCGCGAAGGTCGCCTCGACATCGCGGAGTCCACCCACGATGGCGGCGGCCAGCGCGGGATCTCGGGTCACGGGAGCCAGGATCGAGGGAGGGACCATGGGGCGACTCTAGCGGGGGTCCTGAAGGTTTTCTCGTGGGCAGGCCCGGCGTCAGCGTTCCGCGGCGATGTAGGCGATCCAGCCCCCGCAGGCCTCGCCCACGGTGGTCTTGCGGAAGATGCCATCCCCCTCGCCGGTGGCGTGGTCGGTGCCCTCCCAGTACACGTGGGTGCGGCGGAAGCCCGCCTCGGCCAGGCACTCGCGGATCTCGGGAATCGTCCAGAGCCGCCAGTCGTAGGTGAAGGCCTTGCGCATCTTCGTGCCGTCCGGGAACACGAAGTGGATGTGGTTCAGCACGTCGCCCGTGACCGGGTCGTAACGCTCGGTGTGCCACTGGTAGGTGAAGCCGTCGAGGTCGCGCTCCTCGGTCTGCTCGCTGAAGCTCTCGTAGCCGCCGTAGCAGTCCAGGAACATCACGCCACCGCGCTTGAGCTGCGTGCGCGCGTGGCGGAAGTAGCCGATCAGCTCCTCGCGCCGCTTGAACAGGAAGTAGCTGAAGTTGAAGGCGGCGATCGCGTCGACGGGCTCGCTGCGCGCGGTGCGCACGTCGCCGATGCGGATGTCGACGCGGGAGAGCTGTTCCGCGGTGAGCTGCGTGGCGCGGCGCGCGCGGCCCCAGGCCACGGTGGGACGGTGCAGGTCGAAGCCGATCGCGCGGTTGCCCTTGCGGCTCCTGGCCCAGGTGGCGCTCAGGAAGTGCGTGCCGCAGAAGTCCTCGCGCAGGATCGCGGGGGTGCGCCCACGGATCGAGCGGAAGACGCGATCGATGAACGCGCTCTCTTCCTCGGGGCTCTGCACGCTCTCCTCGTAGAGGTCGTGACGATCGCTGGTGGCGGCGGTGCGCCAGCCCTTCGGGGCCTTCTTGCCGCGCTTCGTTGCTGTGGTGCTCGTGGCCATGGTGGATCGGGAAATCTACTGCGGCGGGCGATTTCCTGCCGCCAGCGCACGCTCGAGGGCGACTCGCGCGATGTGCCCGATGAGCAGCAGCGAGCCGACGAGCAGCACCACGCCGATCGCCACCGCCACGAACCCCTGCTGCGTGGCGAGCTCGACAAGATCCTTCGCCCCCTGCTCGGCGCCCAGGTGGCTCACGATCACGGCCGCGAGCGTGCGCGGCGCCATGCCGACCATCGTGCCGACCAGGAAGATCGGGAACCGCACGCCCGCCCCGGCCATCGCCAGGTTCGTGATGCTGAAGGGACAGCTTGGCGACAGTCGCAGCAGGCCCACGATCAGCGCCGTTCGCGAGGGCTTCTCCTCGACGAGCGCGTGGCGAATCACCGCCGCCTTCGGCCAGTGGTCGATCCACGCCTGGACCTGACCGCCGCGGCCGGCGAGCCGGCTCAGCGCGTAGCCGAGCGTGCTGCCGCCGAGATATCCCGCCACGCACACCGGAAAGCCGACGTACGGCCCGAAGATCCACCCCGCCGCGATGCTCGGCGCGTAGGTGGGCAGCAGTCCCCCGCCGCAGCACAGCGCGTAGCCGAGCGCGAACAGCGTCGGCCCCCGGAATCCATCCGCACGGAACCAGTCCGTGAGCGGCGCGATCTGGCTGAGCAGGTAGAAGCCCGCGAACGGCGGCAGCAGCACCCACAGCGCAAGCAGCGCCCCCGCCCCGTACACGCCGGGCGGCGGCTTGATCTGCGACGCATCGGCGCCGCCCTGCGATTCCCGCGGCAGCGACACCGGATCAGGCCGGCACCGGCACGCGCGCGTCCATGTGCCGCAGGATCTCGGTGGCGAACTCGCTGCACTTCACCTTCTTGGCACCTTCCATGAGGCGATGGAAGTCGTAGGTGACGGTCTTGGCGCCGATCGCGCCATCCATGCCGGCGATGATCAGATCCGCGGCCTCGTTCCATCCCATGTAGCGCAGCATCATCTCGCCACTCAGGATCACGCTGCCGGGGTTCACCTGGTCGAGGTTCGCGTACTTCGGCGCGGTGCCATGCGTGGCCTCGAAGATGGCGTGACCGGTGTCGTAGTTGATGTTGGCGCCCGGCGCGATGCCGATGCCGCCCACCTGCGCCGCGAGCGCGTCGCTCAGGTAGTCGCCGTTCAGGTTCATGGTGGCGATCACGTCGAAGTCCTTGCCTCGGGTGAGCACCTGCTGCAGGGTGATGTCGGCGATCGAGTCCTTGATGAGCAGCTTGCCCTTCCACTTGCCCTCGCCGTGCGTGGGCCAGAGCTTGAGCGCCGTCTCGACCTCGGCCACGATCTTGTTCTGCTGCTCCGGCGTCATCATGTCGAAGCCCGGATCGATCATGCGCGCGTTGGCCTCGGCGGTGAGGTCCTTGTTGGCCTCCTTGTTTCCCAGGATCCAGGTCTCGCGCTCGCTCACCGTGTCGCCGCGGAACTCGCGCGCGGCCAGGGCGTAGCCCCAGTCCTTGAAGGCGCCTTCGGTGAACTTCATGATGTTGCCCTTGTGCACCAGGGTCAGGCTCTTGCGGCCCTCGCGCAGCGCATAGGCGATCGCGGCGCGGATGAGGCGCTCGCTGCCTTCCTTCGAGACGGGCTTCAGGCCGATGCCGCTCGTCGCCGGGAAGCGGATCTTGCCGAACTCCTTCGGGAAGGCCTCCTTGAAGAGGTCCATGAACTTCTTCGCCTCGGGGGAGCCTTCCTTGAACTCGATGCCCGCGTAGATGTCCTCGCAGTTCTCGCGGAAGATCACCATGTTGCAGTCGCCGGGCTTCTTCACCGGGCTCGGCACGCCGTTGAACCAGCGCACGGGGCGCAGGCACACGTACAGATCCAGGATCTGTCGCAGCGCCACGTTGAGCGAGCGGATGCCGCCGCCCACCGGCGTGGTGAGCGGGCCCTTGATGCCCACCAGCATGTCGCGGAAGGCCTGCAGCGTCTCCTCGGGCAGCCAGTTGCCGGTCTTGTTGAAGGCCTTCTCGCCGGCAAGCACCTCGTGCCAGTGGATGCGGCGCTTGCCACCGTAGGCCTTCTCGACAGCACCATCGAGCACGCGCACGCTCGCCTTCCAGATGTCGGGGCCGGTGCCGTCACCCTCGATGAACGGAACGATGGGCTCGTCGGGAATCTGCAGGCCGGACTTGGACATGGTGATGCGAGAAGCCATGGGTCGATCTCCTTCTTTCTGGCGAGTGGATTTGGAGGGGCAAGTGTAACCCCGCCCCGATTCAGGCCCGCGCGTCGGAGGGACTGGCCTTGGGCTGATCCGGCTCTGGCGGAGGCTCGTACGGCGGCTCGGAAGACGGCTTCCTTGACGGTGCGGGCGCGGGTGCAGGCGCGGGCGCGGGCTCGCGCGAGGGTTCCGGTGGCGGCTCGAATGGGGGCGGAGCGGCCGCGGGCGCAGGGGAAGGTTCTGGAACCGGCTCAGGCGCGGTTTCGGGCGCAGGTTCCGGCGCGGGTGCGGGTTCTTGAACCGGCTCAGGTGCGGGTGCGGGTGCAGGTTCCGGCGCGGGTGCGGGTTCTTGAACCGGCTCAGGTGCAGGTGCGGGTGCAGGTTCCGGCACCGGCTCAGGCGCAGGTTCCGGCGCGGGCGCGGGTTCTTGAACCGGCTCAGGTGCAGGCGCGGGTGCAGGTTCCGGCACCGGCTCAGGCGCAGGTTCCGGCGCGGGCGCGGGTTCGGGCGCAGGTTCGGGCTTCGACTCGGCGGCAGGCTGCACCACAGGCTGCGAAGCAGGAACGGGCGCCGGCTCCGCGACAGGCTCCGGCTTGGGCGCCGGCTCCGCAGTCGCAGCGGGCGCGCGCGCGGGCATCGGTGCGACCGCACGCGATGGACGCATCGTGGCCTCGGGAATGTCGGCGGGCACGGCAGGCTCGGAGCCGGGCACGCGCACCTCGGTGCCGCGCGCCGTCTGCACCAGCGGTTGGGCAGGCTCCACGCTGACGGCTTCCGGACGCTCGATCGGCTTGGCCGTCCGGGCGGGCGGGAGCGACATTCCGGCAAGTCGCCGCTCGACCTCGTTCATGAACTGCTGGCCCTGCATCCAGAAGTGCGCTGGAATGCTTGGCGAGCGGCTGGCGAAGATGAGCGAAGGCGGCTCGGTGGAGGTCACGTTCGCGGTGAAGCGCCACTCGCGCTCCTCGCGCCGCGGCTTCTGCCCCACGATCACCACGTCGCGACGCAGATCGCGGCGAATCTCGACCGTCGCGGACGCGTCGTCACGGAACACCTCGTTGTCGACCACGATCCAGTCGGGATAACGCGGATCCTCGGCGGTCTCGACCATGGCCTTCCAGACCTGGTCGCGGCTGTGGCCCGGAAACTCGCGCTCCATCGAACCGCACGCCGCGAGCAGCGCGGGCAGGCAGCCGGCCAGGAATCGAAGGATCATGCGAACCTCACGCCGCACTGGTGTGCACCTTCTGCACGTCGTCGTGCTCCTCGAGCGCGTCGACCAGCTTCTCCAGCCGGGCTCGCGTCGCGTCGTCGATCTCCACGGTGCTCACGGGCACGAAGGCTACCTCGGCGCTCTCGGTGGCGATGCCGCGAGCCTCGAGCGTCTCGCGCACGGCACCGAACTGCGCCGGCTCGGTGAGGACCTGGAAGCCCTCGTCCATGCTTGAGACGTCGTCGGCGCCGGCCTCGATGGCGATCTCCATGAGCTTGTCCTCGGTGACGGCGGCCGCCGAGACCAGCAGCACGCCGCGCTGCTGGAAGGAGAAGGCGACACTGCCCGGCACGCCGAGCTTGCCGTCATTCTTGTCGAAGATGGCGCGGATCTCGGGCGCCGTGCGGTTCACGTTGCTGGTGAGCCCCTCGACGATCACGGCCACGCCGCCCGGTCCGTAGCCCTCGTAACGCACCGGCTCGAACCGCTCGCCATCGGTCTCGCCCGCTCCCTTCTTGACCGCCTTCTCGATGGTCTCGCGCGGCATGTTGCCCGCCTTGGCGTCGAGGATCGCCAGGCGCAGCACGGCGTTGAACTTTGGGTCGCTGCCGCCGTTGCGCGCGGCCACGATGATCGCTCGGCTCAGCTTGCTCCAGATGCGGCCTCGCTTGGCGTCGACCGCTGCCTTGCGGTGCTTGATGTTCTTCCAGGCGCTGTGTCCAGCCATGGTCAGGGAACGGAGGCGGGTGCTGGCGTGGCGGGCGGTCGCGGCGCGATCGGGGGCTCGCGCCCCTCCGCGATCGCCTGCAACTTCGCCTGCGCACGCGCAATCGCGGCGCCGTCGCGGGCATCGTAGAAGGAAGCCGCGCTCCATGCACGAAGGCCGGTGCGGCGGGACTGCATCCGGTCGAACGCCTGGATCGCCGCGGCGCGCGAGGCGCTGCCTCGGCCACGCTCGACGACCAGTCGCCAGGCCGTGGTGGCTTCCTCGCGAAGGTTCGACGCCCAGAGCGCATCCCCCAGATGGTCGAGCGGCTCGAGTCCGGCATCGGCGCCGTCGGTCGCGCGGCGCAGGCGATCGAGGGCCTCGGCGATCGGCGCACCCGAGAGATAGGACCACCAACCGGCGGTGTCGAGCGTGCTGCGCTCGTCGGGGCCGGCCTCGAGCGCACGGCGGACCAGCTCTGCGGTGGCGGCATCGAGTTGACCCGCGACGATGCGCATCCAGGCGAGATTGTTGAGCGCTTCGCCCATCGCCGGGCGCAGGTCGATCGCGGCCTCGAAGAGCCTGGCGGCCGACGCGTCGCGACCTGCCATCAGGAACATGCCGGCGAGTTCATTGATCTCGGCGGCCTCGTCGGCTGTCGTCGTGTCGAGCAGGACGGGCGCCTTGCGGGCCGCGAGCTCGCGACGGAGCAGCTCGAGAGCCGGCTCCCACCGATCCGCCGCCGCATGCGCCGCCACCGCCGCACGCACGAGCGGAATGCGGTCAGGCTGTGCCGCCCGCTGCGACGAGGCATCGAGCAACGCGGCCGCCCGGTCGGACTCGTCCTCGTCGATCAGTCGCTGGGCCGCCTCCGTGACCGCCGCCACGCCCCACGCCCGCGCGCGCGCGTGCGCAAGCGCCTCGGCGGCAGCATCGTCATCGGCCAGCATGGCGGCCCCCAGCGCCAAGGGTCCCGCATCGGGCGACTCGAGCGCCGAACGCCCGAGCATGCCAGCCATCTCGCGACGGCCCGGCAGATCCGGCGACAGCCGCAGCACCAGCGCCAAGGCCGTGAGCCGCTGCGCCGCACTGAGGTGGCGCAGCGCCTCGACCTCGCGCAGCGCCGTCATGGCGGCGTCCTCGCGCTTGGCTCGCAAGGCGAACTCCGCCCGCTCCAGCATGAGTCGAGGCGAGACCTCGACCTTCGGCAGCGATTCGAACGCGGCCCATGCCTCGTCGGCGCGACCCGCGATCGCGAGGGCACGCGCCCACGCGAGCCGTCGGGCAAGGCTCTCGGGCTCGTCGAGCGCGGCCTGCCGGAGCAGCAGCACACCCGCGTCGATTCGCCCTCGCTTGGCAAGCACGCTGAAGAGCGCCTCCAACGGCACGGCCGACGCGGGGCGACGCTTGCACAGATCCTGCAGCAGGCGTTCGACCGAATCGATCTGCTCCGCCGCGGCGCCCGCCGAGACCATGCCTCGCGCGACCTCTGCATCGAGCGGATCCTCGAGCAGCAGGGTTCGAAGCGGATCGAGGGCCGGCTCCCCCTGCCCCGCCTGCGAACGGCGGAGGGCCTCGGACCGGTCCAGTTCGCGCAGCGCTGCGTCCGCCTGCGTGGCCCCTCGCAACAGCTCCACGATCTCGGTGCGTTGCGCCGAATCGGGCGCAAGCAGCTGCAGCAGCGTGCGCGTGACGTCGGACCGCGAGGGCGCGGCCTCCCAGGCACGCTCGGCGGCCAGGCGCGCCTCGGCGAGCCGCGCCTGCGGACCATCGGGGCGCTCCTTCTGCGCGGGTGTCATGAGATCCGCGCGCGTGCGCGCGAGCCACGCCTCGGGACTCTCCTCGTCCAGCTCGATCGCCCGCTCCGCCCAAGTGTTCGCGGCATCGCGATCCCCGAGCGCCACGAAGGCGTCCGCCAGCGCGGCCGCCACGCGCGCGTCGGAAACAGGCTCGCTGGCGATGCGCTGGAGGCTGGCGCCATCCTCGAGGGCTCCGGCAACGAGCACCTGCACCACACGCAGCGGTGCGGTGAATTCGTTCGATGCGTCCGCATTGCCGACCGCTTCGGACGCCAGCTGCGCCTCGCCGCCGAGCAGCTCGAAGTGGGCACGAAGCAGGCGCGAAGCATCGTCGGGGCGCGAGGCGAACTGCGCGCGCAACGACGCCGGCGTGGCGGCGGTCGCGCGAAGACCTGCGGCCAGCTCGGCGGCGAGCCAGGGCGCTTCCTGCGCACGACGGCTCGCCATCTCGACGGCCTTGCCGGTGCCCATGCGCTCGGCAAGCCACGCGAGTGCCGGGCCGAAGTGGATGCGATCCGTGCCACGGGCGAGAAGCTCGGTGGCGAACGCGACGAGCCCCGATGGCACGCGCGCCCGCAGGGCAAGAAGATCCTGGCTGGCTGGATCCGCGGCATCGGAGGCCTCGCGCGCCGCGTCCGGAAGCGCGGCAAGCGCGGTCGGCAGTCCGGCGCGTCCGGGGGCGGTGGACTGCGCGAACGATCGGGTCATGATCTCGGATGCCTTCGCCACCTGCTCGGACTGCACCAGCGCCCAGACGAGTCGTCCGAGCGAAACGCGATCCTCGACCGGTGCCGCCTCCAGCGCGGACTCGAAGGCCCCGGCAGCGGCGGCAGGATCTCCCGAGGCCAGCGCGCACTCGCCAGCGATGCGCATCAGGTCCGCCGCCTGACGCTTCAGAGCCACCGCCTCGGGCCCCTTCCAGGACTGGCTCGCGCGCCATGCCTCGTCCAGGCACTGCGCAGCCGCGCGCAGGTAGCCGAGCTCCCGCAGCGAGAGCCCCAGCGCGACCGCGTGTCCGATCGCCTCACGGGGCTCGGGCTGCGGGGCCTCGCCGACGCGGACCATCTGTCGAAGCCGCAGCAGTCGTTCCACCGCGGCCAGGGGCTTCCGTGCGCTCGCCGCATCCACGCCTCCCGATGCGAGCGCCTCGGGATCGAGCGGCTGAAGCGCCAGCACACGGTCCCACGCCTCGTTGGCGAGGTCTCGCCGCCCCGCGGCGTCGAGCACGCGGCCCAGCTCGCGCCACGCCTGAAGATCCCCGTTGTCGCGCCGCAGGTGCTCGGCGAGGAACTGCACCGCCGCCTCCACCTGCCCTGCCGAGACCAGCCGACGCGCCTCGCGCACCTGCGCGTTCGGTGCAGGCGCATCCAGCGGCGGTGCCTCGCCGCGCAGTGGCGCGATCGCCTCGGCGACCTGCTCGAGCGTTCGATTCATGAGGGCGGGATCACCCGCCTGCAACGGACGCAGCGCACCTGGCGGCACGAGGGCCGGCCCGGCGGCCGACTTCATCTTCGGATCCGGTGTCGCGGGAGCCTGCGCCGCGGCCTGCGCCAGCGCGCACCACGCGGCCCCGACGACCGCGACGATGCGAAGCAGCCCGACCGGCATGGCGCGGCGCGTCACTTTCGCTTCTTGCCGAGCCGCGGCACGCGGCCGCTCGCCAGGAAGCGGTCGGTCGCCTTGCGCAGCGCGGCGTGGGCCTCGAGCGCGTCCTCGGCCAGCACGTGGCGCGAGAGCAGCGCGGCGACCTCCACCGGCTCGGACGCGTCCGAGAGCACCTCGGCCTCGCTGAGCACGTCCACGGTGGCCTGATCCACGGGCACGGCGTGGATGCTCAGGCCGAGCAGCAGCGTGCGCGCCGCCACGAACGGCGTGATGCCCGCGAGCCCCTCGATGTACGCCTTCGCCTCCTTCTTGGAGAGGTTGCGGAGGCGCTCCAGGCTGACCTTGTGCTCGCGCTTGTAGATGTCCATCAGGGTGCGGCGCATGAGCACGCAGCGGTCCCAGGCCAGCGGATAGCGCACGCCGATCAGGCTGACCTGTTCCTTCACCAGCATGGCGCGAAGGTCGTTCACGTCCACGCTGCCGCGCATGAGCTTGTCGAAGGCGTTCGAGCCCTGCTCGTCGGTGGCATCGGCCATCATGAAGCTCTCGATGAGCAGCTCCACGAGGTCGGTACGCGGCGTCGGCGGCGCCGAGGCGTGGGACTTGAGCAGCTCCTTGAACTTTCCGATGGCGAGATCGCTCTTCATGGCGGATGCGGTCATGGGGTTCCTTCGTGCGTTGCTTCCGGGGCATCCCCGGACAGCGATGCGTCCAGCGCGGCCTGGCGCTTCAACGAGTCGTCCAGGCGGAATTCCAGTCGAGGCATGCGACGAATCTCGATGTGCCGCGACATGCCCTGCTTCAGGTGGCCCGCCGCGTGGCGCAGCGCCTGCAGCGCCAGCGTGCCCGAGGTCTCGGGCAGCACCGAGATGCCCGCGGTGAACGACTGGCCGTCGGGCGACAGGCTGCCGCCGGTCACCGTGACGAGCGCGCCGTCAAGGCGCGGATCGGCAAGGCCCTCGACCAGCACCTGCCGCAGCGCGCGGGTCAGCGCGCTGATCACGCGCCCGTCGGCGCGTTCGTGGCCGGACTCGTCGCGGTGGTGCCTCATCGCTTCTCGGGCCGCTTCTCCGGCAGCGAACGGCTGACCGTCGTGGTGCGGTAGCACTCGAGCACGTCGCCTTCCTTGATGTCGTCATAGCCCACGATCTTCATGCCGCACTCGTTGCCGGAGCGCACTTCCTTGGCGTCGTCCTTGAAGCGCTTGAGCTGCTCCAGCCGGCGGTCCTTCTCGACCACGATGCCGTTGCGGGTCACGCGGATCTGCGCGTTGCGCTCGATGACGCCGTCGGTCACGTAGCAGCCGGCGATCATGCCGACCTTGCTGATCTTGAACACCTGGCGCACTTCGGCATGGCCCAGCACCTCGAGCTTGATCTCGGGAGCCAGCAGGCCCGACGCCGCCTTGGTGACGTCGTCGACGAGGTCGTAGATCACCTCGTAGAGACGGATCTCGATGCCCTTCTGCTCGGCCTGCGTGCGGGCCTTGCCGCTGCTCGTCACGTTGAAGCCCACGATGATCGCGCCCGTCGCGCTGGCCAACGCCACGTCGCTCTCGTTGATGCCGCCCACGGCGCAGTGCTTCACGCTGACCGCGACCTCGTCGGTCTTGATCTTCGCCAACTCGCTGCGCAGCGCCTCGGCGCTGCCCTGCACGTCGGCCTTCACCACGAGCGACAGCTCCTTCACCTGGGCCTTGCCCATGTGCTCGAAGATGTTGTCCAGGGTGATCTTCGGCGCCGCCAGCTCTCGCTCACGCTCGATGCGTCGGCGTTCCTCGGCGGCCTCCTCGGCCTCCTTCACGCTCTTGGTGCAGAAGAAGCTGTCACCGGCGTCGGGCAGCAGGTCGATGCCGCTGATCGCCACCGGGGTGCTCGGACCCGCCTCGTCGACGCGCTGGCCGCGGTCGTTCACGATGTCGCGCACGCGTCCGAAGGCGCGGCCGATCACCACGAAGTCGCCGCGCTTCAGCAGGCCTTCCTGGACGATCAGGCGCGCCACGGGGCCGCGGCCCTCCTCGACCTGCGCCTCGAGCACGGTGCCCTGCGCGATGCCCTTGAAGTCGGCCTGAAGTCCCAGCAGCTCGGCCTGGTAGTCGAGCACGTCGAGCAGTTCCTGGATGCCGGTGCCGCTGGTCGCGCTGGTCTTGATGACTTCGGTCGTTCCACCCCACGGCACCGGGTTCAGCCCGTGCTCGGCGAGCTGGCCGAAGATCCGCTGGATGTTGTTCTCGGTGGCCTCGGGCTTGTCGATCTTGTTCAGCGCCACCACGATCGGAACGCCGGCGGCCTTCGCGTGATTGATGCTCTCGACAGTCTGCGGCATCACGCCGTCGTCGGCCGCCACCACCAGCACCACGATGTCCGTCACCTTGGCGCCGCGCGAGCGCATGTTGGTGAAGGCCTCGTGGCCCGGGGTGTCGATGAAGGTGACCACACGCTCGTTGTCGCCGGCCTTCACCGGCGTCTGGAAGGCCCGCGTGGCCTGCGTGATGCCGCCGGCCTCGCCAGCGGCCACGTTGGTGTTGCGGATCCTGTCGAGCAGGCTCGTCTTGCCGTGGTCGACGTGGCCCATGATGGTGACCACGGGGCTGCGCGGACGCTCGTCGGTGCGCACGCGCTCCTTGAAGCCAGCCTCGATGATCTCGGCGGCGCTCTTGGCCTCCTCGATCTCGAGCTCCACGCCGAACTCCAGCATGGTCTCCAGGGCCTGGTCCGCGGTGATCACGCTGTTGATCGTGGCCACAGTGCCCTGCAGGAAGAGCTTCTTCAGGATGTCGCCGGCCTTCACGCCGGTGACTGCGCTGAGTTCCTTGATGTGGATGGGCTCGGCGATCTTGACCGGTCCCTGCGGCGGGCCCGAGGGCTTCTGCGCCGGCACGGGGCCTCGCCTGTCTGGGGTTCGCTTGTGCGAGCGGAAGAAGCCACCGGATCGGTTGAGACGATCCTCGCGCTCGGCCAGATCCTGTGCGCGCCACGGCTCCGCGCCGCCGCCGCCACCGCCGCCCTCCTCGCGAGGACGTCCGGTCTCGCCCGCCTTCGCGCGACGCGCGCCGGCGCCGCCACGACGGTCACCTCCGAAAGTCCTTCCACCCGGCGGAGGCGCAGCACCTGCGCCACCACCAGCACCCGCACCACCGAATCGCGGGCCACGCGACATCGGCGGACCCGTTCGAGGCCGCGGTGCAGGAAGGTTCTCGGGTTGCTCGACGCGAATCAGCTTGGGGCCGCTCATCGCGGTCTTGACCGGCTGCTCAAGACGCGGACCGACCGGACGGACTTCCTTCGGTCGCGACGGAACGTTGATCACCGGTGGCGGTCCCGGCTTCAGCACCGGACCTCGCGTGGGCGCGGGCGTCGTGGGCCTGGCTGGCGCTCCACCATCTCCACCCTGTCGCGGCGGCGGCTGGGGCGCGACCGGCTTGACCGCCACGGGGGCGGCTGGCGGCGGCGCGATCACGGGCGCAGGCTTGGCCTCGACGGGCTTGGCCTCGACTGGCTTCGGCTCGACGGGCTTGGCCTCGATCGGCTTCACTTCGACGGGCTTGGGCTCGACGGGCTTCGCGACAGGCACCGGCTCGGGCTTGGGGGCCTCGATGGTCTGCTTGGCGACACCCTTGCGCGCCTTCTTCGGTGCCTCGCTCTCGGAGGTCTCGGCCGCTGCCTTCTCGACCTCGGGAGCTTCCGCGACCGCCACGCCACCAGCACCCGCGAACCACTCGCGAATCGTCGCCGCAAGGCCGGCCGAAACGGTCGACTGCGGCTGCTTCACGTCCTCGATGCCTTCCGTGGTGCACCGGGCAACGATGTCCTTGGACGGGACGCCCAGTTCCTTGGCCAGCTGCGAGACTCGTACTTTCGCGATCTTGCTCACGGGTTCTCCTGTGTGGTCGTGATGGGGGCTTCAGGCCGTCAGGCCTTGCCGCCTCCAAGAATGTCGTCGGCCGCGGCCTCGGACGCTTCGTCGGTCTGCGCTGCGCCGCCCTCGCCGCCACCCAGCAGCGCATCGGCCGCGCTCGACTCCTCGGCCGCAAGGCGATCGGCCTCCTCGCGGTCCTTGGCCTGCTGCTCGGCGACGACCTTGGCCTTCTCGCTGCAGGCCTGCACGATCGCGTCGGCGATCTCGGGAGTGGCCTGCAGTTCGTTCTCCAGCATCTCGGGGCCGACTTCCTCCACGTCGAAGACGCTGATGAGGCCCAGCGCGCCCATCTTGTCGAGCATGTCGTCGGTGACGCCCTCGACCGGACGCACGGTCTCCTCGAGGATCGCCAGACCCTTGCTGAACTCGTCGGGCGTGAGGATGTCCACGTCCCAGCCGGTCAGGCGCGCGGCGAGCCGCACGTTCTGGCCGCGGCGACCGATCGCCAGGCTCAGCTGGTCGTCGCGCACGATGATCGTGGCGCGACCGAGCTCGAAGCACAGGCTCACTTCCTCGACCTCGGCGGGCTTGAGCGCGTTGGCGATCAGCACCTGGCTCGACTCGTTCCAGCGCACGATGTCGATCTTCTCGCCACCGAGCTCGTCGACGATGTTGCGGATGCGGCTGCCGCGCACACCCACGCACGCGCCGACCGCGTCGACCTTGCTGTCCACGCTGCTCACGGCGAGCTTGGTTCGGAAGCCCGGCTCGCGGCTCATGGCCTTGATCTCGATCACGCGATCCGCGACCTCGGGCACCTCGGCCTCGAAGAGCCGGCGGATGAAGTCGGGATGGGCGCGGCTGAGGACGATCTTGACCTGGTGGCCCGCGTCGCGAACGTCGAGGATCAGGCAGCGCACACGGTCGCCCGGCTGGAACTGCTCGCCGGGGATCTGCTCGCTGCGCGGCATGAAGCCCTCGGCACGATCGACCTGCACGACGAGCGCGCCGCCCTCGTAGCGCTGCGCGGTGCCGGTGACCAGCTCGCCCTGGCGCTTCACGAACTCCTCGAGCAGGCTGTTGCGCTCCTCCTCGCGGAACTTCTGGATCATCACCTGCTTGGCCGTCTGCGCCGGAATGCGGCCCATGCTGGCGAGCGAGACCTCTTCCTGCGCGCCATCGGGCAGGTTGCGCCAGATTCGAAGCGCACCACTCAGGCGGTCCATCGAGCAGCCGAACTCCTCGAGGTCGAGGCTGTTGAAGTGCTTGCGCGCCGCGCTGACCATCGCCTGCTCGAGATCGGTGATGAGGATCTCGCGGTCGATGTTGCGGTCGCGGGCGATGCTGTCGAGGATTCGGAGAGTTTCGCTGTTCATGTTCGTGTCTGCCTGGGATGGTGGGATGTTGGAATGTCAGTGACCGAAAAAGAGCGCGGGTCACGCCGGGCACCGAGCCCTGCGTGACCCGTCCGAGGGCCGCACCCGAGGGTGCCGCCGGACGCCCTGTCGAAAGCCGCCTACAGGCGGGCCTCCTTCGGGCGCCTCTCGAGACCCGTCGGCGTGCCGACGGAAACTCCAGCCACGACCTGGACGCGGAAGCGCGTCATCGGACGAGGGTGCTGGACGAAGCGATGTTCATGGCTTGAAGCATTCGATTCGATCGAGAAACGGACGGAAACGGTCGCACAGCCGACCGAGGGAGGAAGGCTAGCCGATTTTGCGGATTTTTTCAAGCCAAGCCGGCTTCGAGCGCGTTTCGTAAAGCGATGGAACGCCATTGCTACGCTCGGCTCATGCGACGCAGGTTCCTTGGCGCTTGGATCGGGGCCGTGGCGGCCCTGCTGCTGGCCTGCGCGGCCCCTGCACAGGTGGGCGCGAAGGGTTTCAGCCTGCCCAGGGGCGGCGCGACGGCGGCGCAGCCCCCCCGCGAACCGAGCGAATCCTCGGAACTGGTGCAGGTTTCGGCGACCCTTTCGGCAACCACGGTGGCTCCCGGGGCCTCGGTGGACGTCGCGATCGCGTTCACGATCCCGGCGGGATGGCACATCTGGGTGAACGAGACGCAGGCGCGCGCGCTGCCGGACGTGGCGGTCTTCGAGGGAGCGCTGTTCACCACGCTCACGCTTGCACCCGACACCAGCGCGCTTCGCATCACGGGGGTGCAGTGGCCCGCGCCGCACACCGCGAAGGCTGACGTGGGTGAGGGCCCGCAGTCCTATGCCGTCTACGAGGGAAGCGGCACGATCTTCGCGCGACTGCAGGCCTCGGCGCAGGCCTCGGGCGACTTCGCCACGGAACTCGTGCTCGCGGTGCAGGCGTGCAACGCGACGAGCTGCATCCAGCCCGGGGACGTTCGCGTGCCGGTGCGCGTGCGCGTGCAGGCGGGCGCGGCCGTGGCCGCTCCCGGCTCCGCCTTCGCCGGCCTGGATCCCGCGCGCATGGTTGCGGCCTCTGGCAGCGACGCCGATGCGACCGCCGAAGCGACCGACGGCTCGATCCGATTCGACTTCTTCGGCGCGAACTTCGACGTGGACCCGCGCGGAACCGGCCTGCTGCTGGTGCTGCTCGTTGCCTTCGTGGGTGGTGCGCTGCTGAATTTCACCCCCTGCGTGCTGCCGGTGATCCCGCTCAAGATCATGTCGCTCAGCG
>JBIIOC010000012.1:0-34185 GCA_044337135.1 Phycisphaerales bacterium
ACGCCATCGGCGTGATCTGCGAGAAGGAGCCCGACGTGCTCGTGGTGGCCCGCAAGGGCAGCCCGCTCATGGTGGGCGTGGGCAAGGACGAGTACGTGGTGGCCAGCGACTCGAGCGCGATCGTGGCGCACACCACGCAGGCGTTCACGCTCGCCGACTACACGGTGGCCAAGCTCACCCGCGACAGCTTCCGCACCAGCACCGTCGACGACGTGCCGGTCGACGCGCAGGTGAAGGAGCTCGAGTTCGACCTGGCCGAGATCGAGCTGGGCAACTTCGAGCACTACATGCTCAAGGAGATCCATGAGCAGCCGCGCGCGCTGCGCATGACCCTGCAGGGCCGCGTGGACACGCGCGGCGGGCAGATCGTGCTTGGCGGCGTGTCGCAGATGGCGCGGCAACTGGCCACGGCGCGGCGCCTGGTGTTCGTGGGCCAGGGCACCGCGCTGCACGCGTGCATGATCGGCACCTACCTCATGGAGGAGCTCGGCAAGATTCCGAGCGACTGGGACTACGCGAGCGAGTTCCGCTACCGCAACCCGATCGTCGAGGAAGGCACCGTGGTCGTGGCGGTCAGCCAGAGCGGCGAGACCGCCGACACGCTGGCCGCGCTGCAGGAAGCCAAGAGCCGCGGCGCGCTGGCGCTGGGCATCGTGAACGTGGTGGGCAGCAGCATCTCGCGCGAGACCGACGCGGGCGTGTACCTGCGCGTGGGCCCCGAGATCGGCGTGGCCAGCACCAAGGCGTTCGTGGGCCAGGTGATGGTGGCCAGCATGCTGGCGCTGTTCGTGGGTCGCCGTCGCTACCTGAGCACGGACTACGTGAACAACTTCCTGCAGAACCTCGAGCGCATTCCCGCGGCCATCGAGCGCACGCTGCAGCTCAGCGACCACATCAGGAAGGCCACGGCCAAGTACATCGAGCGCGAGAACTGGCTGTTCCTGGGCCGCGGCCTGAACTGGCCGGTGGCGCTCGAGGGCGCGCTGAAGCTGAAGGAGATCAGCTACATCCACGCCGAGGGCATGCCCGCGGCCGAGATGAAGCACGGCCCGATCGCGCTGATCGACAAGGGCATGCCGGTGGTGTTCGTGGCCACGCGCAACAGCCAGTACGAGAAGGTGCTGAGCAACATCGAGGAAGTGCGCAGCCGCGGCGGCAGCGTGATCGCGGTGGCGACCGAGGGCGACGAGCACATCAAGAGCCTGGCCGAGGACGTGTTCTACGTGCCCGACGTGCCGGAGATGCTGCAGCCCCTGGTCACGGTCGTGCCGCTGCAGTTGCTCGCGTACCACGCGGCCGTGATGCGCGGCAAGGACGTGGACAAGCCGCGCAACCTGGCCAAGAGCGTGACCGTCGAGTGAAGAAGCCTCGGATCGCAATCCTCGCCGAGAAGTATGGTGGCATCGGGGGCAGCGAACGCTTTGCCAAGGAGGTCACGGAGCGCCTCGCGGCGACTGGGCGGTACGAGTTCCATGTCTTCGCGAATCGTTGGGAGGCGGGGCGGCCCGACATCGCCTTCCACAAGATTCCGAGCATCAAGTTTCCGAGGTTCCTTCGACCGTGGTTCTTCAAGGTCATGGCCCAACGGTGCATCGCCCGTGGCGGGTTTGACCTGGTTCACTCGCACTGGCCAACCTTCAAGGCCGATGTGTTCAGTGTGCATACGGCGCCCCATGCCTACTGGATCAAGCATGTGCTGAAGCGTCGGCCGAATCTCTTTGACCGGGTGATGATGCGGATTGATCGACGGATGATCGAGGGCGGTGGAAAGTCGACTTTCATGCCGGTCAGCACTTTCCTGCAGGATCGTTACACGGAGGTCTTCGGGGCGCTGCCTGGCGACTGGAAGGTGGTCCATCCGGGCGTCGACGTGGAGAAGTTCGCGCGCGACCCCGTCGCCCGAACCGAGATTCGCTCGCGGCTCGGGATCCAGGATGATGAATTCGTCATTCTCTTCGTTGGCATGAACTTCGGCCCCAAGGGTCTCGGACGCCTGATGGAGGGATTCGCCAACTTCCGGCGGCGCGAGACGCGCGTTCGTGCGCGACTGGTGGCGATCGGGCGTGGTCCGGTCGCAGAATTCAGTGCGAAGGCCTCGAAGCTTGGGATCGACAGGGAAGTGATCTTCGTCTCTCCGCAGGCCACAGGCATCGAGCACTACTACAGTGCGGCAGACGCATTCGCGCTGTTGAGCGAGTTCGAGACTTTTGGAATGGTCGTCTTGGAGGCGATGGCTGCGGGACTTCCGGTGATAGTGAGCGACCAAATGGGTGTGAAGGACGTGGTTCGGAAGCCGGGGCGGATCGTGCCGGCTGATGCGTCTCCTGAGGTCATCGCCAAGGCCCTGCAAGATCTGCCCCTGTCACGGTACGCGGATCCAGCGGAGCGCAATGAGGACCCTGAAATTCGTCATGGAGATTGGATGGGTTGCATCGACCAGATTCTGCGATCGTATGAAGACCGCCTGCGAGACAAACGGTCCCACGGAGCGATTCCATGATCTCCGAGTGGCCCCGAATCTCAATCGTGACACCTAGCTACCAGCAGGCACGGTTCCTTCCCTGGACCATTCGCAGTGTGCTGGGACAGGGGTATGAGGATCTTGAGTATTTCGTGGTGGATGGTGGAAGTACCGACGGTAGCGTGGAAGTGATCCGAAATCACGAGTCTCGACTGTCATGGTGGTGCAGCGAGCCGGACGGAGGACAGACTCAAGCCATCAACAAGGGCTTCCGTCGCGCCACGGGGGAAATCGTGGGCTGGGTGAACAGCGATGACATGCTCCTGCCGGGATGCCTGCATCGAGTTGCGAAGGCCTTCAGGGATCCGGCGGTTCAGGTGATCTGTGGATGGGGCGTGATGATGTCAGAGTCTGGCCACGTTCGACGACGTTGGGTTTTTGGTCAGCCTGATGCGGCCCAGTTGCGTGCTCACAGCGTCTTGTTTCAGCCCTCCGTTTTCTGGAGGCGGAGCCTCTTCGGGAAAGTCGGATTTCTGGACGAGACGTTCCGACTGTGTATGGATCAGGATTTTTTTGCCCGCATGGCGGAGCAGGATGTAGTACCCAGGCTTCTGCCAAAGTTTCTTTCGGCATACCGAAAGCACGCCGAGACCAAGACCAACCTGGGCGCCTCGGCGGGACACGAGGAGTCGAGTCGGATCCGCTCCCGATTCGCGGGCTGCAGCGAAGTCAGGGAGCGCCCCACATCGTGGAAGGCGCTGCGCTTCTTCTGGCAAAAGGCCACCATATTCGTACCCCCGTACCAGAGGGGACTCGATATTCATGCACTGTACGAGGTGCCGGGTCGCGGATCCGACGTGCCGTCCAACCTCGAGTGATGCCGCCGTGTTCAAATCCAGGTCTCTGGACATAGGGCGAATTCGCCCCATGTTTTCGCTAGACTTTGGTCGAGGTCCGCACGCTGCAGCGAATCCGGTGGGCGGCATGAATCCAGCATGCCGAATCCAGCATCTCGCGGACACCCTGTCGGTCTGCACAGATTTCAATTTCGCGACTCTTGGATCTCGATCCCATGAACAAGACTGGTCCGGACGCAAGCTCCCACAAGACACGCACGGCCCTGATCGTCGGCATCACCGGCCAGGACGGGGTGCTGCTCGGCTCGTCCCTGATTCGACGCGGGTATCGGGTCATTGGATTTGGACGGCGGGAATCCATTGTGACTCGCCTCGATCTCCGTCAGTTTCTAGAGGGCATCGAGTTGGTGTACGGTGACATCTCGGAGTCACTGGATGTTGTGGATGCCATCCAGCACATCCAGCCAGATGAGATTTACAACCTCGCATCGCAGTCAGACGTGAGTTCATCCTGGGCCAGGTCAATCGAGACCGGCGATGTCACCGCGCTGGGTGCCCATCGGATCTTCGAGGCGGTTCGCAGATTCTCGACCCAGTCCAGGGTGTATCACGCGAGTTCATCCGAGATGTTTGGCGAGGTCCGGGAGTCGCCGCAGAACGAGACGACGCCCTTCTGCCCCACAAGCCCTTACGGTGCAGCGAAGGTTTACGCGCATCATCTGGCCGCCATCTACCGCCGGAGCTTCGGATTGTTCATCAGTTGCGGCATCCTCTTCAATCACGAGAGTCCGCTTCGGGGCCGAAGGTTCCTGACCCAGAAAGTTGCTCACGGGGTCGCATGTGCCTCACTCGGAATCCGGGAGTCCCCGGACATCAACGAGCAGGGGGAGCCAGTTGTGCGAGACGGCAAGCTCACGCTTGGCAATCTTGAGGCAAGACGGGACTGGGGTTCCGCCCGCGATTACGTCGAAGCGATGTGGAAGATGCTCCAGATTCAGGAGCCGAGCGACTTCGTGATCGGAACCGGGGTCGTCAGAAGTGTCAGGGACCTGTGTGAGGTTGCCTATCGCCACGTCAACCTCGATTGGAAGGATCACGTCCGGACCGATCCGAGACTCCTGCGTCCCTGGGAAACGACCGCGACGGTGGCGGATGCCTCGAAGGCGCGAAAGCTGCTTGCATGGGTGCCAACAATGGGGTTCGAGGCCATGATGGGCGAGATGGTTGACGCACAGATCATGCGGTTGAGAAGTCAGGATCGGCTCGATCCCCTCCGGCTTCGTCCCATTCAGGTTTCCGTTGGATCCTGAGGTGCCAACCCGGTACGACATTAAGCGGGAGGACTCGCGATTGGCCCCTCGCATTCGTTTCAGTCACGACGTCTTCGGCCTTCAGGAGGTCGGGGGCGTGTCCCGGTATGTCGTGGAGCTTCATCGCGCGTTTTGGAGGCTGGGCATGGATTCGCGCATCCTGGCCGGCGCTCACATCAACCGCTATCTCGAGCAATGTCCCGGGGTCCTCGGCTTCCGAACCCGGGCAACCAGAGTCCCCCGTCGCATCCGGCGCTGCAATGAACTCTTCAACCGGATTGCGGCCGGCGGAGGCGTATTCCACCGCACGTTTCACGGATCATGCTTTCGGCCACGATGCCGCATCCGTGCAACAACCGTCTACGACATGATTCCGGAGCTTTTTGCCGAAGCTACGCAACCCGTCACGCGTGAAAGCTTGGTGAAGAGGAGGGACTGTGAGAGTGCGGACATCATCTGCGCGATTTCTGAGACGACGCGAAAGGACCTGCATCGCCTCTGGGGCCTGCCGCTGGATCGGATAAGTGTCACGCCCCTCGGAGTCACGAAAGTTGAGCCTGCGCCCACGGACTGGGTTTCGCGACTAGGACCGTTCCTGCTGCATGTCGGTCGACGTGGTGGATACAAGAACTTCCTGAGCCTTCTCTCGAGTGCGGCGCGAATTCTGCCTGGCAGTGGAGTCCGAATTCTCTGCTTTGGTGGCGGTGCACCAGAGCCAGAAGAATCACAGAGCATTGATCGGTTGGGCCTGCACGAGACGGTTTGTTTCGTCTCCGGCTCGGATGCAGACCTCGCGGCCTGCTATCAACAGGCCCTCGGTCATGTAACGGCATCGCTGTACGAGGGATTTGGGCTGACACCGCTTGAGGCGATGTCGCATGGATGTCCTGTCGCGTGCTCGAATCGGGGCTCGCTGCCGGAAGTGGTTGGTGACGCGGCGCACATTTTCGACCCAGATGATCCGGATCGTCAGGACGAGGCGCTGCGATGGCTGATGGAGGGCCGTGCGGCACATTGTGAGATGATTGATCGAGGGCATCTTCGCTGTGCGCGGTTCACCTGGGATGACACGGCGCGTGCGACGCTTGATGCCTACAACTCTGCGCTGGAAGGACGGTAGGCGAAATGGGACTCGGAACAGCGGACGCCGTACCGATGCGCGGCGACCTTGGCCCTATGCTTGACGCACCGATGATGTCCAAGGACGGTTCCAAGACGGATCGATCAACGAACTGCGCAATCTGCGATGCACATGTCGCCGGATTCGGCGAGGCAACCGTGCTCGGTGACCGACTGGTGCGCTACTTTCGCTGTGAAAACTGCGGATTTGTGCAGACAGAAGAGCCGGACTGGCTGGACCGTTCCTACAGCAGGGCGATCACCTTGCAGGATGTGGGACTCGTCGCAAGAAATCTGGAATTTGCCGAGAGAACCGAGGCGGTCGTTCGTCTTTGTCATGACGCCAATTCCAGATTTCTCGACTTTGGCGGCGGATATGGACTTCTGACCCGGCTGCTTCGGGATCGTGGCCTTGATTTCCACCATTACGATCCGCACTGCGAAAATCTTTTTGCATATTCTGCCGCGATCCATGGAATTGATGAGTGTCGGTGGGAACTTGTCACTGCATTCGAGCTGCTTGAGCATCTTGTGGATCCTCTCCCGCAGATACGTCAAATCATGTCCTGCACCGACACGCTTCTGTGCTCGACCGTATTGCTGCCTGATCCCACGCCCACGCCTGGTACTTGGCACTATTACGGTTTGGAGCATGGTCAACACGTGTCGCTCTTTTCCAGGGGCGCCCTCGAGGAACTTGCGCGGGCGTGTGATGTGCGTCTGTTGACGAATGGCCGGAACCTTCATGTTCTGACCCGTGCCAAGGTCAGGCCTTGGCTGCACGCACTTGCGCTGGGTCGCTGGGGACGGCGATTGAGAAGGCATTTTCCGCGTCGACCGTCTCTTGTCGAGATTGATGCCAGATCGCTTCAGGACGCATCGCGGTGAAGGAAGCGATCGGGCCCCATGTCTTCGCATCTTCACGATTCGGATGGAGTTTGCGGCGCTCTTTCAACACGATTGCCGCGCGATTTCGGAAGGATGTGGACGCGCGGAGTCCGGCAGACTCCTTTGTGCGTAGTGCGAGGGTGTTGCGGAAAATCGCCAGAACATGGCAGATACATGAGTTCGCCGTTCAAGCGGGCCCGGTCCATCGGCCAAGATCAAATTGCGCGATGTTGGCAAGGTGCATGATCGTCATTTGTCGCAAGCTTCGTCACTTGGAAACAGCCGCATGAGCGAAAGCGTAAAGGTGCGAACGCCGGTCGCGCTCATTGTGTTTAACCGGCCCACGCGAACCCGGCGAGTCCTTGAGCGCATTGCGGCAGCTCGTCCAGACACACTCTTCGTCATAGCAGACGCTCCACGTGACCATGTGCGGGACGATTTCGAAAGATGCCGTTCCGTGCGCGATCAGATTGCGAGCATTGACTGGTGTGGCGACGTGCGAACAATTTACGCCGACAAGAACATGGGCTGTCGGAAGCGCGTTTCCTCGGGTATCGCCGAAGTCTTTCGAGCGGTGCCCGAGGCCATCTTTCTTGAGGACGATTGCCTGCCTCACCCCTCCTTCTTTCGCTTCTGCGACGAACTGCTTGAACGGTATCGCAATGACGATCGGGTGATGTCGATCAGTGGCGCGAACTTTCAATATGGTTGGCGAACGGGCTCCAGCTACTTCGGATCACGATTTGCCCACGTCTGGGGCTGGGCATCCTGGCGAAGGGCGTGGGAACGGTATGACGAGTCGATGTGTAGTTGGCCTGCAGTAAAGCGATCCGGCGATCTGCCTTGGCTTTCCCTGCCTGGTTACCGCGAGTTCTGGGAGAGGATCTTCGATGAAGTGCATGAAGGGAAGATCAACAGTTGGGCCTTTCAATGGACCTTTGCTCACATGATTCATTCTGGAATTGCCTTGTCGCCGGACGCGAATCTTGTCGAAAACATCGGCTTCGAATCCGATGCCACAAACACGGTCAGGGTTCCGAGCTGGTTCAAGCAGCAGGCAGCAGGCATCGAGTTCCCGCTGCGGCATCCGAGCACACTCGGTTGGAGGGACGATTGTGATGCTCGAACGTTCCTCTCCAACAATCGACATCGACCTCCCCAGCTTCCCTTCCGATTGCCGCGGTGGCTTGAGTCTTTGCACAAGAGGTTGCCGGGCTGGTCATGGCGACATCGGATCGGCATGCGTTTTGGTGCTGGGCGTCCAGGCGAAGACATGGATCTTGCGCCGCCAGAGTCGTGAAGCTTTTTATCTAGCGCGCTTTACATGCCCGACCAGTGGATTTCGAGACGTGCGACGCTTCCTGCACCTCTCGCCGGGGCCACCCCGTCGGAGAGAAGAGCCAGCTTTCTCACGTCGATTTGCGTGCCCGAAGAGCGCCTGTCGTGACAGGCACCAGGCTACGCAATGGGGAAGTTCGTGGGCCGTGTTTGCATTGGCCGGTCGGTCCCGGTTTTGTCTCTCAGAGGCGCATTGAGGCAGAATCGGCGGCGGCGCTCTTGCCGAACGCGAACGACTTGCCCGCGAAGTCGACCTTCACGGTGTCGCCCTCGGTGTACACGCCTTCCAGGATCTTGCCCGCGATCGCGTTCTCCAGCCGCTGCTGGATCACGCGCTTCAGCGGACGCGCACCGAAGGTCGGGTCGTAGCCCTCGTCGGCCAGCGCCTGCACGGCCGCCGGCGTCAGTTCCAGATCCAGCCCACGCGCCTTCAGGCGCTTGCGCAGGCTGCCAACCTGGATCTCCACGATGCCCGCGAGATCCTTGCGACCAAGCTGGTGGAACACCACCGTCTCGTCGATGCGGTTCAGCAGTTCGGGGCGCAGGTGCTTCTTCAGCAGCGAGCGCACGTGGGCGCCGATCATCTCCTCGGGCTCGCCCTTCTCGGTCATCTCCAGGATGGCCTGCGCACCGATGTTGCTGGTCATCACGATGATGGTGTTGGTGAAGTCCACCGTGCGGCCCTGACCATCGGTCAGGCGGCCATCGTCGAGCACCTGCAGCAGCACGTTGCTCACGTCGGGGTGCGCCTTCTCCATCTCGTCGAACAGCACCACCGCATAGGGGCGACGACGCACGGCCTCGGTCAGGCGGCCGCCTTCCTCGTAGCCCACGTAGCCCGGAGGCGCGCCGATGAGTCGTGCCACGCTGTGCTGCTCCATGAACTCGCTCATGTCGATGCGCACCATCGCATCCTCGGTGTCGAACAGGAACTCGGCCAGCGCCTTGCACAGCTCGGTCTTGCCCACACCCGTCGGCCCCATGAACAGGAAGCTGCCGATCGGTCGATGCGCCTCGCCAAGTCCTGCGCGACTGCGGCGCACGGCCTCGCTGACGGACTTGACCGCATCGGATTGGCCCACCAGTCGGTGACGCAGTTGTTCTTCCATGTGGAGGAGCTTTTCGCGTTCGCTTTCAATGAGACGGCGCACAGGAATTCCGGTCCATCGGCACACGATCTGAGCGACTTCTTCTGTACCAACCTCAATTCGAATGAGCGAATTGTTCATCCGCGTCTTCTGCTCAAGCGCAGTTGCGATCTCATGCTCTCGAGCTTTTAACTGTGGAATCTCGCCGTTTTGCAGTGCAGCAGCGAGATCGAAGTTTCCGATGCGCTTGGCGTGCTCAAGCGCATCGGTTTTCTTGATGAGGGCATCCTTGCAGGCGCGAAGTTCGTCGAGGTCCTTCCTTTCCAACTCCCACTGTGCAGTCAAGGCGCGATTGCTCTCCTTCAAGTCAGCAAGTTCTGCTTCGATCTGCTTCAGGCGCCCCTTTACATGTCCGCCTTTCTCGCCCTTGAGCGCAGCTCGCTCAATCTCGATGCGCATTTCGCGCTTGCGTACATCATCGATCTCACTTGGGAGGCTGTCGTTCTCAATGCGTACCCGACTAGCGGCTTCGTCGATCAAATCGATCGCCTTGTCAGGCAGAAATCGATCCGCGATGTACCGCTTACTCAGGTTTGCCGCTGCGATAATGGCGGCGTCGGCGATTCGTAGGCCACCATGGTGTTTCTCGTAGCGCTCTTTCAGGCCGCGCAGGATGGCGATCGTGTCCTCCACGCTGGGCTCGCCCACGAACACGGGCTGGAAGCGGCGCTCGAAGGCGGGATCCTTCTCGATGTGCTTGCGGTACTCGTTCAGCGTGGTGGCGCCGATGCAGCGCAGCTCACCGCGCGAAAGGGCGGGCTTGAGCAGGTTGCCCGCGCTGGGGCTGCCCTCGGTCTGGCCCGCACCCACGATGGTGTGCAGCTCGTCGATGAACAGGATCACGCTGCCTTCGCTGGCGGCCACCTCGCGCAGCACCGCCTTCAGGCGCTCCTCGAACTCGCCGCGGAACTTGGCGCCGGCGAGCAGCTGGCCCACGTCCAGCGCCATGATGCGCGACCCCTTCATTCCCTCAGGGCAGTCACCGTTGATGATGCGGAGAGCCAGGCCTTCGGCAATGGCGGTCTTGCCCACGCCCGGCTCGCCGATCAGCACCGGATTGTTCTTGCTGCGTCGACTCAGCACCTGCATGCAACGGCGAATCTCCTCGTCGCGGCCGATCACGGGATCCAGCTTGCCGCTCTGCGCGCGCTCGGTCAGGTCGATGGCGTACTTCTTCAGCGCCTCCATCGCGCCTTCGGCGTTCGGATCGTTCACGTTGCCCACGCCGCTTGCCTTGCGAAGCGCATCGATGGCGCCCTGCACGCGCGACTTCGAGAGCCCCAGCGTGCTCAGCGCCTCCTTGGCCACGGTCTTCGTGTCGACCAGCGCGAGCAGCAGGTGCTCGGTGCTCACGTACGCATCCTTCATGCGCTGCGACTCGCGCTCGGCCTCGGTCAGCACCTGCATGAAGGCCTGGCCGGGAGACGCCTGCGCGCCCTGCACCTTGGGCAGGCGGCGAAGCTCGGCCTCGACCGCGTCGTGTGCGCGTGCGGGTTCCACGCCGCACCGCTGCAGCAGGCTTGCCGCAAGGCCGTTGCGCTCATCAAGCATCGCGCTGAGCAGGTGAAGGGGGCTCAACTCTCCGTGGCCGGCGAGATTCGCCTTGCTCTGGGCTCCGGTGATGGCTTCCTGCGCGGGTTGGGTGAATCGGTCGAGTCGCATGGGGTGTTTCCTCTTCGCAAATCGGTTGGCAATCCGCGTGCCATTCTGCCGCCGCAAACGATCGAGGAGGAGGGTCGGAGGTCGTTCTAGGACGCCAAATCACGCTCTTCATGCAGGCTTGGAGTCGGCGGTGTCGGTAGTCAGTCCCGCAGCACCGATGGTCAGGGTGCCATAACGACCTCCGACCCTCCCGTCCCGGCTGCCAAGTCAGCAGGCGTAGCGCACCGGAAAGCCGTCCGGCACCACCTCAGGCCGATCGTTCAGCCAACCCACGAGCCAGCGAAACGCATCCACGAGGCGCGGCCCAGGCCGGTTGAACATCTGATTGCCATCCACCACCGCGATCGCGTTCGGCTTGCCTTCCATCACAGCAGGCAGCAGGGGCCACCAACGCGTTCTTCGCAGCACCTCGAGTTCCTGCCACGCACGATCCATCCCATAGCCGCACGGGCAGATGACGATGCGCTCGGGCGCCGCCTCGATGATCTCCTCGGGCGACAGCTGCCGGCTCTTCGACCCGGGCTCGCCCAGCGAATGCCTTCCACCTGCGGCGCGCACGAGTTCGGGCGTCCAATGACCACCACCAAACGGCGGGTCGCACCACTCCAGGAACAGCACCTCCGGTCCCGGCACGTACGGGTTCACGAAGTCCACCGCGCTCCAGTAGCGCTCCCGCAACTCGACCATGGCGCGTTGCGCGCCATCTTCCAGCCCGACCGCCTCGCCCACGCGCAGCAGATCATCGAACACCGCCATTATCGAGGCCGGATTCAGGTTCACGATCCTCGGGGCTGGGCTCATCTCCGCGGCCAGGCGCTGCACCGTGCGAAGGTCGATCGAGCAGACCTCGCAGAGATCCTGGGTCAGGATCACGTCGGGCTTGAGCGTGCGAAGACCCGCGGCGTCGAGTCGATAGAGCCCGGCGCCACCGCTGCCATCCTTCAGGGCCTCGCGCACCTGCTGGTCGATCTCGGCACTCGTCGCCGCATGCGTGACCTGACTGGTCAACACCGGCCGATCCGCGATCTCCGCAGGGAAGTCGCATTCATGGCTTCGACCCACGAGCGAGCCCGCTCCGCCAATTCGACAGAGCAACTCGGTGGCCGACGGAAGCAGGCTGACGACGCGCACGCGCGAATCCTAGAGTGTTCCCGCGATGCGCTTGATGGATTCGCACGCACACGCATCGCTTCGATGACATGCACGGCCATGGCACCGTCCGCGCGCAGCCGTGGTTCTCCCCCCGCGCACGCCTTGCAAAAACAATCAGTGCCGCCGGAGGGCGGCCGCACAACCCCGCGCACACCTTGCAAAAACAATCAGTGCCGCCGGAGGGCGGCACTGAAAACTGGGGATCCTAGATTTGAACTAGGACTAACTGAGTCAGAGTCAGTTGTGCTACCGTTACACTAATCCCCAAAGCGGGCGAGGATTCTAGCACGATTCCGGCGGGGCCTGCCTGCGGACGAATTCCGGCCACTGGGCAAGCAGGATCCCGACCAGCATCAGGCCGCAGCCCACATATTGGGCCGTGAACAGGCGTTCGCCCCCCAGCCAGGCCCCGAAAATCGCCGCAAAGAGCCCTTCCAGGCTCAAAATCACGGCTGCATGGGCGGGTGGCGCGGTTCGCTGCCCCACCACCTGCAGGGTGAAGGCGACTCCCACCGCGACCGGGCCGAGGTAGAGCAAGGGCCACACGCTCGCCTGGATCGCTTCCATCGTGGGCATCTGCTGCAGGTTGAGCGTGGCCACGATCCCCGTGACCAGGAACTGCGCCGTCGCCAGCTCGATGGCGTCGCACTTCGGCGAGAACCGTCCGATCAGAAGCACATGCGCGGCCCAAGCCACCGCGCACAACAGCACCAGTCGGTCTCCCCACGACATTCGCAGCTCCACGCCCACGCTGAGCAGATACAGGCCGGCCGCGGCGAGCACGGCACCCATCCACAGCGCCGGATGCGTCCGCAGCCCGACGCAGAGTCCCAGCACCGGCACGAAGAGCACATAGAGCCCCGTGATGAAGCCCGCCGCGCTCGCCGTGCTGCCAGCCTCGATGCCGCGTTGCTGCAGCATGAAGGCGGCGAACATCACGATGCCGCAGGCCACACCCCCGGACACGACGGTCCGAAGGGATGAGGTCGCTCGGACCGACCGCCGACGCACGATCACGATCGGAAGCAGCAGCAGGCCACCCGCAAGGAAACGCAGGGCCGCGATGGAAGCGGCATCGAGCTTGTCGGCGACCTCCCGCTGCGCGACGAACGCCGCGCCCCAGATCGCCGAAGCCAGCAGCATCCACGCATCCGCGCGGAGCGCGCGCATGCCGCCGGTCACTGGCACGTGATGTCGCCCGTCGCGGAGAGGACGCGGTCTTCGGACAGGCGAAGGTCCAGCTTGACCGGCATCTTGCCGCCCGGCTTGCACACGAACCCCTCGGGAACATCGAGCGTCTGCCGATAGGTCCGCGTGACTCGATCCCACGACTCCTGGTTCACGCGCAGGCTGCTCAGGTCAAGCGCTTCCTCGATCGCTTCGGCTTCACCGACGCGAATCGACACCAGACCGATGGTCCGAACGGAGTCGCCCTCGACATCCCGGCACTCGATCCGAAGTTCCACGCGCCTGCGCCCGGCGGCGTCGACCGTGATGCGGCTCAGGGGATGCACGCGGATCGAGGCCGGCACGAACGGCCAGTCGTTCACGGAAAGCTCCGTCGACGGCGACGTTCCGGAACGTGCGCCCCTGGAGGAGGGCTGGCACGCGCACAGGAACGCTGCCGCGGTGCACACCAGGATGAGCGCTGCGCAGCGACCCACGCGCGCAGCATATTCGCCGTGAAGGATCACCGCCTGCGGTAGCATTCGGGCATGAGCTTCGCGATCCGCCGTGTCGCCCTTGTCTCGTCCGCCTGCGCGTTCCTGATGCAGGCCTGCAGTTCCGAGCCCACCGCGGCCAAGGCCTCTTCCACCCCGAGCGACGCGCAGCGCGCCGCCATGACGCAGGGTCATGCGACCCCGCCAGCAGGTGCACCGGGCCGGCCCGCGTTCATGGAACCTCGTGCGGACGGCACCTATGTGGACGCGCAGGGCAACGTGCTCACGCCGCCACCGGTCATGCTGGGCGTGACCATGGAGCAGCCCGGCGCCGCGTTGGTGAAGCACATGGGAATCAATCCCGCGCGCAGCACGCTGCTGGTCGACGTGATCCCCGGCCTTCCCGCAGCGAAGGCAGGCCTTGAGGATCACGACCTGGTGATCGCCGTGGACGGCTCCAAGGATGCCGGTCCCCACGACATTCGTCGCAAGCTTCGCGCCATGAAGGCCGGCGATTCGATCACGTTCACGATTCGTCGGGGCGCCGAGTCCAGGACCGTCACGCTGCAGGCCGACGCGTGGAAGGCCGAGCACATGGTGCGTCCGATCCACGCTGGCACCTTCGCCAAGCCCGGACTGGGTCAGGCCGCCGACAGCCAGCCGACCGATCCAGGCATGCAGCCCGTGATGGACCGGCTCGATCGGATCGAGAAGCAGCTGCAGCAGCTCAACAAGCAGTCGAGCACGGCCCAGCCCCCGGCCTCCCCAGGTTCACGGTGATCCAGTCGCGGCGCTGATCAGCCCAAGGGCTCGATCATGCTCCACTGATCCAGGTTCAGCGTCACCAGTTCTCCGTCGTCGCGACGGAGTTCCAGGCGATCCAGCCAGACCTTGTCGTCCTTGCCATGCGCGAACCAGCTGCCGGTCCGGTCCTGCCGCCAGCGAACCACCGTTCCCTCCACGCGAGTGGACCAGACGGTGTGGGTCTGCGGCATCTGCTGCGTCACGCGTACGCGGGTGCCGGGAGCGAAGGCGTTGATCTCGAGTGCCATGGCAGCGTGAAAGTCTAGCGGCCCACCTCGAGCGGGGCGGGGCCGATGGAAGCGAGCACCATCCGATCGGTCCAGCCGGGGCCCCAATGCCGGGCGATCGCGGCGTTCACGCCATCCAGCGTGAGCGCGTCGAACGCGGCCGCCATGTCGCCCAGCGTGCGCGCCCGGCCCATCCGGAAAAGGTCGCCGGCCACGCTGCTCGCCCGCGCGGCCGCGCTTTCGCCCTGCATCACCACGCGTGCCTTCAGGCCGGTGCGTGCGCGCTCGAACTCGTCCGCCGTGATGCCGCCGCCGAATCGCTCCAGTTCCGTGCGGATGCAGGACAGGGTCTGGCCCGCGCGCTCCGGCGTGCTGCCCGCGTAGACCTGCATCATGCCGCGATCGCGCCCCAGCGAAACGCTCGCGCCCACGCTGTAGCACAGGCCACGCTTCTCGCGCACTTCGGTGAAAAGACGACTGCTCGATTCGCCACCGAGCACCATGCTCGCCAGCCGAAGCGCGTTGGAATCGGGATCCGCGTCGACCGGCGCATGAAGCGCGATCGCCAGATGCGTCTGCGAGGAGTCCTGGATCAGATGATCCACGCCGCCGATCGGCGCGGCCACGACGGGAGGTTCCTTCGTGGCGCCGGCCCACGACCCCAGCGAGCGCCGGACCACATCCATCGCCGCGCCTGGCTCGACCGCGCCCGCCATCACCAGGATGCTGCCGGTTGGGACGGCTCGACCAGCCCAGGATGCGCGAAGGCCGTCCATGGTCGCGCCGCGAAGACCCTCGTGCGTGCCGTAGCCGATCCGGTTGTACGGCGTCGGAAGGAACCGCTGCGCCAGTCGAAGCATGACCAGGTGCTGCGGGTCGTCGGAGAGCCCGTCCAGCGCCTGCAGGGCCAGCTTCTGAACCGGATCCAGGTGCTCCGGATCCAGTCGAGGCCGCAGGATCGCGTCCGCAAGAAGCGGAAAGGCTTCGCCCAGCCGGTTGCCCATCAGCGTGGCCGTCAGGAGGGTGTGGAACGGATTCGCGGTGGTGCGTCGCTCGCAGCCGAGCGCGTCGAGCGCATCGCTCCAGGTTCGGCTGTCCCGCGTGCCGGCGCCTCGCAGGATCAGTTCGCTCAGCAGCGTGGTGGCGCCCTCGGCCTCGGGAGAATCGCCGGCGGTGCCGACCGGCACGAGCCAGCAGAGACTCGCCGTGGACATGCCCGGAATCCGCTCGATCGAGACTTTCAGACCGTTTGCGAGCGTTTCCGTGTGGATGGCACTCATGGGCGCATTCTGCCCTGAATGCGCTCGTTCAGCCATGCCTGCACGGAGTGCATGCCAGGAGGCTGCGTGCGCAACCAGAGCGCGAGCGTGAGCGCGCCTCGCGCGAACAGCGATCGATCGTGCGCCTCATGCGACAGGCGAAGGGTCTCGCCCTGGCCCTCGAGCTCGAGCACATGGTGACCCACCACGTCGCCCTCGCGGATCGAGCGGATCGACTCGGCCGAGAGCTCTCCGCCGGCATGCCGGACCGTCTCGGCCAGGGCCAGCGCCGTTCCGGAAGGGGCATCCACCTTGCGGGTGTGATGCGTTTCCGTCAGTCGAACCTTCCAGGATGGTCCGAGCGCCTGCATCGCGATCGTGACCATCCGATGCATCGCCGCGACACCCAGCGAGGCGTTGCTCGCGATCATCACCGGCACCTGGCGCGAACGCGTCTCGAGCGCTTCGAGCGTGCGCATGGAGAGTGCCGTCGTGCCCACGAAGAGGGGTGCAGAACGCCGTTCTGAGGCCGCCAAGGCCATTTTTGCACCATCGTCGCTCGAGAAATCGATGACCAGGTCGCCTTCATCCGGGAGCGCGTCACCACGATCCAGTCGCGCCGCGACGCTACATGAATCATGCGCTTCGATCGCCTCGATCACGGCGCGACCCATGCGTCCGCGCGCTCCCACGATCACCACATGCGCGCGTTCGGTGGGGGTGCTCAAGGTCATGGCGAGGGGTGTCGGATCGACTTGATTGGTTTTTTGGTGGAGGCCCTTCACAAGTCGTGCCGATAAAGGTACAAGTACCGTTGGAGTCGCGTTCCGTCACGCCGCGCCTCCTCTCTCCGACACCTGCGTGACGTACAGAGGAGCCATCCAATGGCCAAGAAGAAGAAGGCTGCGAAGAAGAAGGCGACCAAGAAGAAGTCGCGCTGACTTCAGCAGTCGTATCGAACAGTCCCATCGGAGCCGGCCACCTGGCCGGCTCCGATGGTTTTTAGGGTTGATGCCGACCGCGTGCCTTGGCTAGGATCGCCACCCTCTTCCACGGAATCGCCCACATGGCCCACGTCATCGCTGAACCCTGCATCGGAACCAAGGACGCCTCGTGCGTCGAGGTCTGCCCCGTCGACTGCATCCACCCGACCAAGGGTGAGGGCACCTTCGCGGAGGCCACGCAGCTCTACATCGACCCGGACACCTGCATCGACTGCGGACTCTGCGTCGACGAGTGCCCGGTTCGGGCGATCTTCCCCGGCGAGGACCTGCCGGAAGAGTGGAAGAAGTACATCCAGATCAACGCCGACTGGTACAAGAAGAAGGCCTGAAAAGGCCTCACTCCTCGCGCTTCTCGGCCATCTTGTGAACGCCCGCCGGGGCGTCGGCCTTCTCCGTCCAGTCGTTGGCGCGGGGACCCAGCTTCAGCTCCGAGTTCATGGTCTTCCGGTAGCCGAGCTTCCGGATGATCTCGAGCACGTCGGTCCAGGTCGGGAAGGTCTTGTGATTCACGCGCTTGAAGGCGTCGATGGCGAGCAGGAACAGGAACTGCTCCTTGTTCATCTCGCCTTCCTCGGCGCTCTTCACGAAGTCGGTCAGTCGTCGGCCGGGGCCGCGGCGGCGCTCCAGATTGGTGGCCGAGGGCGCCGCCAGGCCTCGGCGATCGATCCCCATGCGCCGATCGACCACCTCGCCGTGCGCGAGTGAGGGTTGCTTGCTTGGTTCGTTGGCGTCGGCTGTCATGGCGGGGGTCTCCGTGGTGGACCGGTTCATCCGGCCTGCGCCACCATTACACTCTAGCAGCGCGCGGGATCGCGCCCGTGCAGGAACATGAGCCAAGATCAGGACACCCAAACTCTCCATCTGGCCTCCGGCACCCTTGGTTGGGTCTGGCCGGGTCTTGGGCACCTGAAAAACGGCGATTCCAGGCGGGGCTGGCTGGTCATGCTGGGGGTGGTCGGCCTGTTCCTGACCGGCTTGCTGGTCGGTGGGCTGGATTGCGTGGATCGAAGAGAGGACGGTCTGTGGTTTCTTGCGCAGGGTGGGGCTGGTCCGCTGGCCTTCCTGGCCGATGCCGCCAATGCCTACCTGCTGAAGTCCGGGCGGGTGGGCGAATTGCTTCCCATGACGCTGCCGAACGGGGCCATGACCACGGTCAGCTCACTGAAGTCGGTCGGGGTGGCCAACGACGTCGGCATTCTCTTCACCGCGATGGCCGGCCTGATGAACGTCGTCGCGTTCCTGGATGCGCTTCGCGGGCCCCGGAGCGCACGCGCATGAACCTGCTCGCATGGATCCCGCTGGTCGAGCCGCTGCCCGGCGGCATTCACTGGTGGTGGGCATGGATCGTGCCCATGGTCGTGGGCGTCAGCGTGGTCTGGAAGGCGATCCGCGTGCGGACGCTGGATCGCTACTGGCACGACGTGCTTCGCATGAGTGGCCAGCTGCTCGTTGGAATGGCCGCGCTGGCGGCCGGACTCATGCTGCTGGTGCGGGTGGTGTTGCCGCTGCTGCCGGCCGATTGAGCCTGCGCGCGCGCATCCATCGAAGCGCGCCCAGCCACGCCGCGCTCCACGGCAGTGCATCGACCGCGAGCGCCTTGGCCTGAATCCGAACGCGGCCAAGGTCCTCGGAACCAAGCCGCGCGATCGCGCTCTCGATGGCGAAGGTGCTCTGGTCGAGCTCCGCCGGAATCGGGAAGGCGTTCTGCGGATCCAGCACCACCCAGGTGCGCACGAACGCGGGCAACGGCCAACCCACGCCCAGCGCGGCGAAGCGGCTGTCGATGGGCAGCCCCGCCAGTCCGGGCAGCTGCGTGAGAGCCCAGGACGCCGGAGGCTCGCCGTCCGCAAGCGGTTCCGAGGTGTCCGCCGGCTGCAGCGGCGTCTCGCCCAGCAAGGGGATCAGGTTCTGGTGTCCGTTGATCCATCGCACCCCGACCGCGTCGTGGCGCGAGATCCACCACGGCACGTTCCGGTCGCACATCCAGACATCGATGCTCTCGATCCGAAGTCCCAGGCAGGCCTGAACCAGTCCCGCGGCGAGCGCCGTGGCCGACAGCACGCCACCAACCACCGAGAGGAGCGAATCCAGGGCCCAGCCCAGCGAGCGACTCATCCGCGGACGCCCTTGCCGGGACGCATCGACGTGTCCAACGGCTTTCCTGCCTGCTTGCCCCGCAGCCTTCCGCGCGAGGCTGCCTGCTGGTCACGCAGCTTGCGCATCGCCTCGGCGCGATCGCGACGTGCGCGCTTCTCGGTGCGGGCGCGTTCGCGCTTGGCGGCATCCTTGGAAACGGCCGAGCGAGGCTCGGCGCGCGCGCGCGTGGTCCGGGGCGCCACGCTCTCGGGAACCCGCGCAAGCCGCGCGTCGAGTTCGCAGAGCTTGGCCAGGCGCCGCCATCGATCGCTCTCGGCCGGATCCACGAAGGCGAAGGCCTCGGCGAAGCCGGCATGGCCGTGGCCCGCGCGGCCCAGCCTGTGCACCAGGTCCTGGTCCACCAGCGGCAGGTCGTAGTTCACCACGCTTCGCAGCGCGGGCACGTGCAGTCCGCGTGCGGCAACGTCTGTCGCGACCAGCACGCGAAGCCGGCCCGTCGTCACGCCATCCAGCGCCGCCTCGCGCTGCTTCTGCGAGCGGTCGCCATGAAGGCTTCCCACGGCGATGCCGTTGCGGTGCAACGCCTCGGCCACCCAGCCGGCGCGTCGTCGCGTGCGCACGAACACCAGCACGCCAGTGCGCTGCGTGTCCTGCAGCAGGTGCAGCAGCAGGGGCGTCTTGAGCTCGTCGGCGACGTCGAACGCCTTGGGTTCCGCGCGCGCCGCCGTGACGCGCTCGCCGAAGCGCAGTGGCTCGCGCACCAGCGTGCGGGCAAGTTCCTCGACCGGCTTGGGCAGCGTGGCGGTGTAGAGCAGCGTCTGGCGCTGGGTCGGACAGCGATCCGCGATCGCCTGCACCTGCGGCAGGAAGCCCATGTCGAGCATGCGGTCCGCCTCGTCGACGACGAGCACGCGCAACCAAGCCAGCGAGCATGCGTCGGCCTCGAGAAGCTCGCGCATGCGCCCCGGTGTGGCCACGAGCAGATCCACCCCCGAACGCAGAGCCCGCACCTGCGGCGAGATCGCCGTCTTGCCATAGGCCGCCAGTGCGCGAAGCACGGTGCCGCCGAAGAGCCACTCGGCCTCGCGCGCGATCTGCTGCGCCAGTTCACGCGTTGGTGCCAGAACCACCGCGCGCAGGCGATGCATCGGATCCACGCGCCCACCCCGGGCCCGCGGGGGCGGTTCCGCCCGCAGGCGACGGGCGATCGGCAGCAGGAAGGCGAGCGTCTTGCCGCTTCCGGTGGGAGCCACCGCCACGATGTCCCGGCCCTCGTGCGCCGCGGGAAGCGTTCCTTCCTGCACGGCGGTGGGCTGCACGATGCCTCGCCGCCCAAGCGAGGGCATGAGCAGGGGATCGGCGCCGAGAGCTTCGAATGCGTTCACGCGCGCAAGCCTAGCGCGTGTGGCCGGTTCTCCGGTGGTCCGAGCGACTCAGGGCGCAGGCTTGGCAACGGGAGGCAGCTTGCCCATGCGGCGGTACTTCTCGCGGTACTTCGCGTCCAGACGGGTCTGGTGATTGCCCAGGTCCACGCGTCGACCATCGATGAAGGCGACCAGCGGCTCGCAGGTCATCTCCAGCGGCGTGCCCGAGACCAGCTGAAGGGTGGCTGCCTTGCCTGGCTCGAGGGTGCCGAGCCTGGAGCCCACACCCATGATCGTGGCGGCGTCGCGCGTGATCGAGCGAAGGGCCGCGTCGGGAGGCAGGCCATAGGCCACGGCGGTCGCCGCATGGTCCGGCAGGTGCCGCTCATTCGAGGGATCGCTTCCCGTCGCGATGGCGAAGGGAACGCCCTCGGCGTAGAGCCTGGCCGGCAGCCGGTACGCGTCGTCGATCGCGCCGGCCGAGCGGCGTGGAAGACGGTGGGTGCCCGCGATGAGCACCGGCACGCCGTGCTTCTTCAGGAGCGGAATGCACTGGTCGGCCCCCATGCCACCCCAGATCACGGGTTTCAGCCCGCGGCGCACGGCCCACAGCACGGCGCTCTCGATGCTGCCGGGCGAATTCGCGGTCAGGATGACCGGCTCGCGTCCACGCACCACCTCGACCATGTTCTGGAAGCGAAGGTCGCCGGGCGTTCCCTTGGGGTCGGCCTCGTGGGCATCGGCCCACGCCTTCGCCTGGTCGAAGAAGCGGTCGATCTCCTTCATGTTCTTCTGCGCGTCGCGCTTCTGGTCCTCGACGCTCTTGTCCATCCACGGCGCGGTGATGGGCTCGGTGACGGGCCACTGCACCACAAGCCCTGCGCGGGGCGAAACGGTCTGGTCCTCGCTGGTCCAGCCGTCGAGCCGCATCACGCTGGCATGGCCGCTCGCCACGCCACCCTGCGGGAACAGGCAGCTGGTCAGCACGCCACCGGCGCGGGCCACGGGGATCAGGTTGCTGTCGGGATTCACGGCCACGCAGGCGCGGATCTCGGGGCGCCATGCACCGAACTCGGTGCGGTCGTCGGTGGCCTGCACCTGCAGGGTCTCCACGAGTCCCAGCACGCTGCCGGTGTTCACGAAGCCCGGCAGCACGGTCAGGCCTGCGCCATCGATCGTCTGGCAGTTCGCCGGCAGCGAGGCCGGATCGCCCTGGCCGACCGACACGATCACCCCCTTGTCGAAGACGACATGTCCACGCGCGATCGGCGCGGTGCCAGACACCGCCTGATCGATGCGCGCATTCACGATCGCGATCGAGCCCTCCTGGGGGGGCGCGGCCGGCATCTCGCTCTGCGCCAGCGCGATCGAGGCGGCGAGCAGGGGCAGCATGGTCATGAAGCGCTTCATCGGGCATCCTCCAGCATCAGGCGCCAGCCTTCGGCGCTTCCACCGCATCCACAGTCACCGGGACCGATCGAGTCCGGATCGCGACCACGCCGCACTTCGTCGAGCAGCGTCTCGCGACGCGTCTCCAGCATGCGCGCAAGCATGCCGGGGGCCGGCTTGGACTCCTTCGCCGGCTCGGGCGCCTTGAGCGCACCGGCCTTCTCGCCTTCCGTCACCGCAAGCTCGAGCAGCCGGGCACGGGCCGCGCGGTCGCGCGCACGCATGGCATCGGCCTTCGCGCGGTCGAACAGGCAGGCGCCCTCGATCCAGGTGCTGTCCGCCAGCGAGAAGCTCGAGAGCGGATCACCGTTCCAGATCACGAAGTCGGCGTCCTTGCCGGGCTCCAGGCTGCCCACGCGATGATCGATGCGCAGCTGCTTGGCCGGGTTCAGGGTGACGAACTTCAGCGCCTCCTCGGGCGGGCAGTCGCCGTACTTCACCGCCTTGGCGGCCTCCATGTTCATGCGGCGAGCCATCTCGTCGCTGTCGCTGTTGAAGCTCACGAGCACGCCCACGTCGCGCATGAGCGATCCGTTGCTCGGGATCGCGTCCATCACCTCGATCTTGTAGGCCCACCAGTCGCTGAAGCTGCTCGCGCCCGCGCCATGTCGAGCGATCTCGTCGGCCACCTTGTAGCCCTCGAGCACGTGCTGCAGGGTGCCGATGCGGAACCCGAACTCGTCGGCCAGCCGCAGCAGCATCAGGATCTCGTCCTGGCGGTAGCTGTGGCAGTGGATGATGCGCTTGCCGACCAGGATCTCGACGAGCGTGTCCAGCTGCAGATCGCGGCGCGGCGGCATGGTGCGCGCCTTGGCGTCGGCAGGCAGCGCCTCGTATGCCGCGCGTTCGGCCGCGTACTCGCGTGCCGCGCGGAAGCTGTCGCGCAGCAGCGCCTCGACGCCCATGCGGGTGTTGGGATAGCGCCCGCGCGGCCGCACCACGTTCTCGCCCAGCGCGAACTTGATGCCGCCGATCGCGCCCGGGAAGCGGAAGTCGTCGGCGCTTCCACCCCACTTCAGCTTGACCACGCTGTTCTGCCCACCGATCGGATTCGCGCTGCCGTGCAGCTGGTTCGCCACGGTCAGGCCGCCCGCGAGTTCCCGATACCAGCCCTGCGTGTTGGGATCGATGCAGTCGTCGATGCGGCACTCGGCGGTGTTGTTCTTGGTCCACTCGTTCACGCCGCCGTTGATGCCGGTGTGGCTGTGGCAGTCGATCAGCCCAGGCGTGACGTGCTTGCCGGTCGCGTCGATCACCAGCGCGCCCTCGGGCGCCTTCAGTCCACGGCCAACGGACTTCACCTTGCCGTCCTCGATCAGCATGTCGCCGCCGGTCACGATGCCGTCGCCGCCGCAGGTCCAGATGGTCGCGTTGCGGACCAGCACGGTCTGCGCCTTCACGGGCGCGTCGAGGCCGTATTCACCCAACGGCACGGTGCGCGGAATGAAGGCCAGTGGATCCACGGTCTTCGCGGGCTCGGGCTTGGCGGGTTCCGCGGGCTTGGCGTCGGCGGGCTTCGGCACGTCGCGCTTCTCCAGCGTGAATGCGATCTCCCTGCCCTCGCCGGTCTCGGCGGTGCCCTGCACTCGATCACCCACCACCACGGCCGTGCAGCGCAGCAGGCCCTTCACGCCGAAGGCCTCGCCCTTCAGGGTGAAGCCCACGCGGTCGGTGTCGAAGTCCACGCGCTCGGCGGCGAACTTCTGGGGTTCAGGGGCCTTGGGCGCGTCCGCCGGCTTCGCCGCGGCGGGAGCGCCCTGTTCGGTCTTTCCATCGGGCGCCGGCGCGGCCGCGGCTGGCGCCGGCGGCGCGGGGGGCTGCTTCTCGAAGGCGATGGACTTGGCGTCGGTGTCGATGGTGCCGGTCAGTTCCACACCCTCGGCCTTCAGCGTGAAGGGACCCGAGAGGGCGAACTTCACGGGCTCGTAGCCGAAGCTCGGCGTGCCCGCGACCCAGGTCGCCACCACGTGCGTCTTCTCGCCGAACAGCGGTCCGTCGGTCACGAGCAGGTTGGCCATGCGACCGGGCTCGATCGTGCCGGTGACCTTGGACAACCCGAGCTGTCGCGCCGGGTTCACGGTCAGGCACGAGAGCAGGCGATCCTCGCTCAGCCCCTCGTTCATGGCGCGTCGCGCGCGCGCCGGAAGGTCGGCGCGGTTCTTCAGGCGATGCGTGCCGACGCTGCAGTCCACGCCCGCGTCGAGCAGCTCCTTCAGGTTGCGGGGCGCGAGCGCCCACGTGGCGAGCTCGCGCAGGCTCACGGAGTCGTCCTTGCGAGGATCGGACACGTCGGGCGTCTTGGGGAATTCAAGCGGCACCACGACCGGCACCTTCGCGGCGGCCACTTCCGCGAGCCTGCGGAACTCCAGGCCCGATCCCAGCACGCGCGCATCCAGGCCGAATTCGCGCGCCACGCGCACGTTGCGAAGCAGTTCCTGCTCGTCGTTGGACTCGAAAACCACCGGCTGCGAGCCGTCGATCGCCCGCGCCAGCGAAGCCAGCGGCGCGCTGGCCTCCGGCGGATCGTTGCCCTGCGGATTCGCGTTCCAGACACGCTGGCACGCCGCCATCCACGAGGCGTCGTGCAGGGTCTGACGCACCAGCGCCATGGCGCCCATGAGCGCGCTCGGATAGCGCGAATCGGATGGACCGTCATCCCCCACGAACGCGAACGCGATCACCTGCGCAGCCTCGGGCACCAGGGCCTCGGCCTTGCGGTCCTCCTCGGCCAGCAGCATCACCGCGGACTGACCGCGGAAGATGCCGGTGTTCGGATGCGCCGCCGCGATCGTGAATCCAAGATCGCGCAGTTCCTTGCGTGTCGCCGCGGGCAGCACGGGCATGTCGACCACGCGGAGCTGCGGCACCACCTTGCGGTTCCAGTGCGCGCTTGCCTCGTCCGCAAGATCGCGAGCGGCCGCGCCACTGTCGATCACCAGGCCCGCATCGATCAGTCCGGGATAGATCGTCTTGCCGCGCGCATCGTGCACGGCCGTTCCGGCAGGCGCCTTCACGTCGCCAGACTTGCCGACCTTGGTGATCCAGCCGTTCTCGAGCAGGATCGCGCCATCCTCGATCCGATCGCCGGGCTTCACCACCACGGTGGCATGCTCGATCAGGTCGCGGCGAAGGTCTGCCGGGCGCATGGCGACCGGCGGCGGATCCTGTGCAAGGGCTGCGCAGGCGAACGTGGCAAGAGCGATGGAAGGTGTGCAGCGCATGGGGCCTCCGTGGAACCGCGATCGTAAATCGCGGATGCGCCCCGGGCGCGCCTTTGGCCCTGGAAAACGCGAACAGGGGCCCAAACAGAGGCCCCTGTTACGCCCCTTAGTGCTGTTTCAGGGCTTTCGTCAGCCCGGCTCGATCTCGTCGAGCATCTTCAGGAGAGCCGCGCGCAAGCGGTCCGGGGTCTCGAACACCCCATCCGCGATCGCGTTGCGGGCTGCCTCGACCTTGGACTGGCGCACATCCGGCAGCTGGCGCAGGCGGTCAAGGTGCCGGGCGTGCTCCGACAGTTCGACCCGGTCGTGCACCTGGGCGCGCGGTGCCCCCTGCGTGGCGGAGGCACCGGGTGCCATCGACGCCGCGTCGAGTTGGGTCCGCTGGACCGCACCCGAAAGGGGGGCGCCGGTCGGGCCAGAGATTGGATGGACTTCAGACATGGGAAACTCCGTGCCTGGCTCGGTCCAAATCCATTGGTCCGGGCCCCTGGGCAACTGGCCTTCCGCGTCCTGCGGCAAGGGTCGAAATTCGGGTGGCCGCGAACAGCCGCGACCGCTGGGTAGCATCGGAAATCGAGGGTTCTGTCCTTGAACGATTCCACGCTCAACCACAGATTTCCGAAGGCCATCCGGCAGCGGCGTTTAGGGCCGGTTCCGGGGCGCCTTTGCAGCGCGCTGGCGGCCTTCGCCATGGTGACCGGATGGGCGCTGGCACAGGCCCCCAAGCCGGCACCTTCGCCGACCGGTCAGGAACTGATGGAGCCGGGCGACGAGGTCGACGGCAACGCCATCGAGCAGCGCGGTCGAACGGTGCCGGGTGTGGGCATTCCCGGGCGGGCGGCCAAGCCGACGAAAGCCACCGAGGCTTCGCAGGCCGCCGCGGAACCGCCCCGGTGGGGTGTCGTGCTGGTCACCTTCGCCGACGATGGACATCAGCAGATGGCCAAGGCCGCGTGCGAGCGCCTCGCCGAGACCTATCCCGCGCTCAAGGGCTGCTACGTGCGCTCCACCGACCGTGGCTCGGTCGTGTTCTTCGGGCAGTTCACCGGTCCCAAGGCGGAAGACGCCCGTGCCGCGCTGGAGATGGTCAAGACCATCTCGCCCGATGGCCGGGTTCGGCCCTTCGGCCGCGCCTATCTGAGCCGCGCCACCTCGTCCTCGGATCGATCTCGCTCGGCGCACGACCTGCGCACGGCTGCGCGCCGCAAGTTGCCGGGCGTGGAGCCTGTCTTCACCTTTCAGGTGGCCATGTGGAGCGACTTCGACAGCAAGACGCTCTCGCAGGACGAGATCGAGCAGCGGGCCGAGGATCACTGCCGCTCGCTGCGCGGTCGCGGCGTCGAGGCCTACGTGCACCACGATCTCGACAAGCACATGAGCATCGTGACCGTCGGCGTGTTCGACAGCACCGCCTATGACCCGCGCAGCACGCTCTTCAGTCCCGCGGTCGAGAAGCTGTTCAAGCAGTTTCCGGTGATGCAGGTCAACGGCGAGGAACTTCTGGTGCCGCCACCCAAGGGCGCCACGCCTGGCACGCCTCCGGCCCCGCAGACCTGCGTGCTGATCGAGGTTCCCAAGTGAGTGCACGGCTGCTCGGCCAGCCGGGCGCCGCGCGAGCCTTCACGGCGGCGCTCGAACGCGACCGCCTGCACCACGCGTGGATCCTGCACGGCCCCATGGGCACCGGCAAGATGCTCGCCGCGCGCATCTTCGCGGGCCTGGTGCTGGATCCGGCGGCCAACCTTGCCCAGCGCAAGGCCTTCCAGGCTCCCGTCGGCACCGAGGAGTCACGACTGCTCGACGCCGGCACGCATCCCGATTTCACGGTGATCCGCAAGGAACTCTCGCGTCACAGCGCCAACCGCGAGCTGCGCGAGCGAAAGCAGCTCAACATTCCGCTCGACCTGCTGCGCGAGACGCTGCTGGGCGGCACCGACGGGGAAGGCCGTCATCACGACAGCGCCGCGTTCCGCACCGCCGTGCGAGGTCATGGCAAGGTGTTCGTGATCGACGAGGCGGAACTGCTCGAGGCCGAGGCGCAGAACGCGCTGCTGAAGACGCTCGAGGAGCCGCCTCCACGCACGTACCTGATGCTGCTGACCACGCGGCTGGATCGCCTGCTGCCGACGATCCGAAGTCGCTGCCAGCAGGTCGCCTTCGGGCCACTGGATGCCGCGTCGATGAAGACATGGCTCGATGCCGGCGGACTGTCCGCCACCGGCGCCGAACGCGAGTGGCTGCTGCGCTTCGCCGAGGGAAGCCCTGGCGCCGCGGTGTCCGCCCAGCAGCGCGGACTGCACGCCTGGTGGAGCGACTTCCAGAAGGGGTTCCAGCACATGGATCAGGGCAAGTTGCCGGGCGACCTTGCCGAGCGCATGCACGAGCGCGCGAACGAGCTCGCGGAATCGATCGTGAAGGAGAACGAGTACGCCAGCAAGGAGGCCGCGAACCGACTCGGCCTTTCCATGCTCGCGCGGCTCTGTGGCCTGCACCTTCGCGAGCGGCTTCGTGGCGCGTGCGATCGCGCCGCCGCCGAGGAGATCGCCGCGAGCCTTTCGTGCACGGCCTCGATCGAGCGCTTCGAGGACAACGTGCGCGGCAACGTGAACCCCAAGCTCGCGCTGGCCGCGCTGGTGGCCGAGTGGACCGACGCGAGCCGCGTGGCGATGGCGCGATGAGCGCGGCACCGCTCGAGATCGAGCGCGTGTGGGTGCTTCGGGGCGCGCCCGCGCTGCCGCAGGGCGCCTCCATCTGGAGGATCGAGCAGGGCTACCTGCCCGAGCACGCCGCCGACGATCCCGAATTCGCCGAGGGCCGCCTTCGCCGCATCGAGCATCCGGATGGTCGCGTGGAGTGCCTGCACACGGTCAAGCGCGGCGCGGGTCTGGTGCGACAGGAGACCGAGCGCGGGATCACCGAGGCGGAGTTCCACGCCCAGTGGCCGCGCACCCAGGGTCGACGCGTGCGCAAGATTCGGCATCGCGTGCGCGAGGGCGCGCTCGTGTGGGAGGTCGATGAGTTCCTGGACTGGCCGCTCTGGATGGCCGAGGTCGAGTTGCCGACGGCCCAGACCGAGGTCCCGATTCCCGCGTGGCTGCGGCTGGTGCTGGGTCCCGAGGTCACCCAGGACCCCCGATGGCGCAATTTCGCGCTGGCGGTGCAGGGCCCGCCGGGCGTTTCGGGCTGATTCCCGGGGTTTCCGCGGTCTCTGCTACCATTCGACCCCTCGGAGACCCCATGGCCACCACCTTCCGCTGCTCGGTCGTCACCCCAAGTTCGGTCAGCCTGACCCAGGATGCCACCTACGTGAGCTTCCAGGCCTTCGACGGCCAGAAGGGCGTGATGCCCGGCGCGAGCCCGTTCCTCACGCGGCTTGGCACGGGACTGTTCACGCTGAACGGCCCCTCGGGCAACACCACGCTGGTGGTGGATGGAGGTTTCGCGCAGATGCAGGGCGACGCGCTCACCCTGCTGGCCGATTCGGCGGTGCCCGCCGACTCGATCGACGCCAAGGCCGCCTCGGATGAACTGCAGAAGGCCAATGCCGCCGCGTTGAGTGGCGCAGGCACCACCGAATCCGCACGCAACGCGGCCGAGCGCGCGCAAGCGGTTGCGCACGCCAAGGTCGCCGCCGCCCGCACCCGCGGCACCCGCAACTGATCGCCTGCATGGGCGCCACCGAACCCACCGACTCGATCGAGACCACTCCTGAACTGGAGCCGGTCGCTGGTCCGCCATGCGCGGACCTTCCGCTCACGCTTCGCATCGAGGCGGTGCTGCTGACGAACGACCGTCCTGTGACCGAGCAGAAGCTGGTCGAGATGCTCGGCCTGAAGTCGACCGGCAAGGCGAAGGACGGCGCGGCCGCGCAGGTTCGTGACGCGATCGCCGAACTGAACGCCACCTACGAGTCGCAGCAGCGCTCGTTCCGGGCCGAGCGGCTGGCCGGCGGGTACCAGCTGCTCACCATCTCGACGTTCGCGCCCCTGCTTGCGCGCGTGCGCGGCCTGCGTCAGCAGGGCCGCCTGACGCCCGCGGCGCTCGAGACGCTCGCGATCATCGCGTACCGGCAGCCGATCCTCCGCAGCGAGCTCGAGGCGATCCGCGGCGTCGCGTGTGGCGAAGTGCTCAAGAGCCTTCTGGAGCGGCGACTGGTGCGCATCACCGGACGTGCCGAGGAACTTGGTCGACCCATGCTCTACGGCACCACGACGGAGTTCCTGAAGGTGTTCGGTCTCTCGCGGATCGAGGACCTGCCCCAGGCCAAGGAACTCCGCAACCCGAACGCCTGAAAAACGACGCGAGCCTTCCGAAGAGGGCTCGCGTCGCAACGGGGAGTGGTTCACTTCCGACCGCGGTGCTCCCGGCACACGCGATCGAGGTCTCTGAAATTCAGCTCGTCCGGCGACGACGGTTCGCCAGGCCGCCAGCCACGGCCAGCGTGGCAAGCGCGCCAGGGGTGGGCACCACGACGCCTTCCCAGTAGCCCGTGAACACCGCTGTGCTCTTTGCGCCAAGGGTGAACTGCATGCGGTAGCCGACGGTGGAGAGCGCGCCCGTGACGGTGCCGGTCCAGCTGCTCGTCAGCGGACCGAACGAGGTCGACGCGCCCGTGCTCAGGTTGGCGTTGTTCATCAGGTCCGACGTGGACCGCGAGATGCCGTTGATCTGCCCGCTCCACAGCGCCCCCGAACTCGTCAGCGACGCCGTGGCGCCTGGCGCGTCGGAGGTCAGCGTGCCACCAAGGAGCGCAGTGCACAGAAGGTTCAGGTTCGAGCCAGCCGGCGACGCGAGGGCGACGGTGATGTCGAAGGTCTTTGCGCTGTTCGTCAGGTTCTGCACACGGAATCCGTTGGTCACGAAGGTGCTCGTGGGGTACACCGAGGTGTCCTCGCCGAGCATGTCCCAGCTGATCATCCAGTCCATCGGGAATCCGCTGACCACGCCGCCGACGTAGCTGTAGCTGCCGGCGGTCGAGGTGGCGACTCCGTTGGAGGTGCTCGTGACTGGCGCGTAGCCACCCACGTTCGCCGAAATCGTCAGAAGCGGGCCGGCCATGGTCGTGGCGGCGGTCGCGATGGCGGCGGTGGCACTGGCCAAAACAGCGAACTTGTTCATCTCTTTTCCCTCTCCTTGTGCGCCTGGCCCCCGGACGTTTGGGTGGTCTCAGGCGAGTGATCAGACGGTCAGATCCCGGAATTCAGTGTGCAAGCGTGATTCAAGACTTCGGCGCATCAAGAGTCGTTCTCGGTCCTGCGCCGGCGGTGCAGACCGATCCAAGGCGCCAGCAGGGCCGCGAAGGCAGCGCTGGGTCCTGGCACGGCGACCAGATTGAACGTGGCGCTGTAGGCGACCTGATCACCGGCAGAGATGGTGAACTTCAGCCGGACCTCGATCTCGTCGTTGGCGTTCAGGACCGAGGCGATGGCCTGCGGTGCGCTGGATGAGCCGTAACTGGAGTCGAACGTCGCCAGCGATCGAGCCGCCGCGGTGAGCGCAAATCCGCCACCTGGCGCATTGGCTGGCGCAAAGGACTTCGCCTGGACACCGTTGATCCAGCCGGAATACAGAGCGCCCGGCTCTGCCGTGACAAAGGCTCCGTTGCGGTTGAAGTCGGTGACGACGAGCGACAGACTGCCGAACGCGCCGACGTTCGCGATGGTCTCGGTGACGGTGATCTTGTGCGAGAATTCCTTCTCTACGGCCGCGCCCGTGGTGTTCGTGAAGACCCCGGACAGCGTGACCAGCGCAGCTTCGGTCGGTGCCGAAGCACCAAGCGCCGCAAGACCGCAACCGAGGAGCCATGTGGCTCCAAGGCCCTTTCCCTTTTCCAAGTTCATGCCGTCTTCCTCCTCATGGCGCACAACAACAGCGCCTGAGCCCTTTCCCTCTCTCGTCTGATCGGCACCGGCCGGTCAGAACCATGTCCATGCGATGCGCCCCCCGGCCGAAGCCGAAACGCGACTCTTCAGGTTCGAATACGGAGCGGGGGGAGGGGGTGTTGCATACCCCTCGGAAAATTCAAAAAGCCGCTTCGTGAGTCCGGAAACCGGCCTGCGGAGCCTGCTCACGTTCGGGCTTGATCCAGGCCTGAATGGCCTGCCGCATGGTCTCCGTCGATTCCGCCACTCGGACCGCCTCCTTCAAGGGCTTGATGTGCCCCATGGTCTTGCCGTACCAACTGATTCGCTTGCGCATGCAGTCCACGGCCTGGGCGGGGGGCACGTAGCGGTCCAGCAGGGCGAGGTGCCGCAGAATCACCTGACACTTCTGATTGAAGGATGGCTCGGGCAGAGGCTCGCCTGTGCGGATCTCGTGCCACGCTTGCCGGAAGAGCCACGGCGTGCGCAGGGCGCCGCGACCGATCATCACGCCGCTGCATCCGGTCTGCCGCATGCGATCGCGCGCGTGCTGCGGCTCGGTGATGTCTCCATTGCCGATGACGGGAATGCGCTCGACCGCGGCGACCACCTCGCCGATCCGGTTCCAGTCGGCCTCGCCACTGAAGAGCTGGCATGTGAACCGGCCGTGCACGGTCACCGCCGCGATGCCCGCACGCTCGAGATCGCGCGCCAGCTGCGGACCGACGAAATGGTCGGGATCCCAGCCCAGTCGGATCTTCGCGGTCACGGGTACGCGACCATTCGAGTGTCGTTCCACCGCCTGCACGATCCGCTCCGCCAGCTTCACGGTGTCGCAGGGTTGGCACAGCAGCAGCGACCCGCCGTTGCGCTTGGCCACCTTGTCCACGGGGCAGCCCATGTTGATGTCGATCACGCGGGCGCCATGCTCGATGGCCCAGATGGCGGCCTCGGGGAGTGGATCGGTCCAGTTGCCGTAGAGCTGCATGCCGCACGGCTGGTCCAGGCCGTTGGTCGCGGCCAGTTCCATGCTGCGCGGCGTGCCGCGCAGGAGCGCGTGACAGTTCAACAGGTCGGTGTAGGCGATGCCGACCCCGCCCTGTTCGCGGCAGAGAATGCGGAAGGCAAGGTCGCAGTGCCCCGCGATCGGCGCGAGCAGCAGGGGGGTTTCCAGCGTGACGGCACCGATGCGCAGCATTCGACCAGTCTATTTCCACGCATGGATGGCCCGAAATCACGAGCACCAGGCGGTCGGGAACGCCACCACTCGGGCCTTGGGGGCGGCAGGAAGTCAGGAATTCCCCTTGATCGCCCCCCCGCTGCGGCGTGACAATGATCGTCCCCTTGAACGCCTGGAGCACTCCCATGACAAATCCGCAGCACGCCGCCTCGTCTGGCCCGCATCGTCCTCGTCACCGCCTGTTCACATGCCTGGCCGCCTTGGCGATGACGCTCGCCGCCCACGCGCAGTCGAACTGCGTGGAAGACCTCGACGGCGACGGCGAAGTGGGCGGTGGTGATCTTGCGCTGGTGCTGCTGGCGTGGGGCCCGTGCCCGGACACGCCGCCGGGATCGTGGTACACCGTGATCGAGCAGCTTCCGGATCCGGCCGTGGTCACCGATGCGGATGCGCGCGCGCGGATCGTCGCCAGCGGTCATCCGTGGCGCGTGAAGGACAACGTGACCGGCATCGAGATGCTGCTCGTTCCGGCCGGATCCTTCAGCATGGGACAGAGCCCCGGCGACACGCAGGCCTACCCCGACGAGATTCCGGCACACCCGGTCGCGCTGTCGTCGCCCTTCTATCTGGGTCGCTGCGAGGTCACGCAGGAGCAGTGGACGAGCCGCGCTGGTCGCAATCCGAGCTACTTCAAGGGCCCAACCACGCTGCCCGTGGAGTCGGTGAGCTGGGAGGACGCAAAGACCTTCTGCGACGCGCACGGCATGCGCCTGCCGAGCGAGGCGGAGTGGGAGTACGCCTGCCGCGGTGGGAGCACCACGCCTCGGTACGGCGAGCTCGATGACATCGCCTGGTATGCGCTGAATTCGGGCGGCACCACGCACGCGGTCGGCGGCAAGCTGGCGAACGCGTGGGGCTTCCATGACATGCTCGGCAACGTCTGGGAATGGACCGCGGATCGCTACGGCGACTACTCGGCCTCATCCACGACGGATCCCAAGGGCGCCACCAGCGGCAGCTACCGCGTGCAGCGCGGCTGCCACTGGGGCTATGGAATCGACACGCTTCGTGCCTCGAATCGCGGCGTGTACGGTCCCGCCGGCCGATTCGGGAACATCGGCTTCCGCGTGGCGCGCACCGCGGATCCGCTTCCCTGATTCCACGCCGCGCTCACGGCGACTTCATCTCGGCGATCGACGCGTCCTGAAGCCGGTACAGACCGAGCAGGAACGCGCCGGCCTTGAAGGGCTCCACCACCAGGCGGCCGCGCACCGTGCCGAAGCTGATCGCGTGCTGCGCGCCAAGCTTCAGGGGCGCGGCGAGCGACGCCTCGATGCAGTCGAAGGGTGTGGGCGGCAGGCCGATGCAGCAGCCGTCCCAGCGATTCTTCATGACCAGAAGCTCGCTGGTCTGCTCGCCCCAGAGTGGCGGTGCCAGATACCCGCTGATCTGCACCCACTGCCCGTTCAGGAAATCGATGTGTGACGGCGTGGCGAGCTTGCCGGCCGCTGCGTCGATCGTCTCGCTGGCGCTGAACACCATGGGCCATGAGATCACGAAGGGATCCTGCTCGGTGCCTGCACCCGTCACCACGAAGCGACCATCCAGCTCGATGGAGCCGTCGGACTTTCGCTCGATGCGCGCGGAAGGTGGACGCGAGTCGGTCAGCGAAGGCGCTTGAGGCCTTGTCTCCGCCAGCTCAGGTGGCGTGACGGGGCGCTCCGAGGCTGGCCACACCAGTGCGGCCACGCCGGCCACAAGCACCGCGACCAGCACGGCCCAGACCAGCTTCATGCGGGTTCACCGGTCAGATGACGCAGGATCACCTCGTGAACGGCGTGCATCGGCAGCCGGCCCTCCTGCGGAAGGAACGCGCCCTCGGCCAGCAGCACCGGCTCGAGTTCCGGCTCCAGATCCACGCGCCCATGCGTGCCGCGCACCAGCGATGCGTCGAGCGGCGTGCACTTCAGAAGCGCGCGCATGCCGAGTCTCCTTCGAAGCATGAACCAGCCCACCTTGGCCGAGGTTGCAAGCGGCCCGGCATCAAGAAGCAGTTCGCAGGGGTCGTAGCCGGGCTTGCGATGAATGTCGACGGTGCGCGCGTAGTCCGGGGCAAAGGTGGG
>JBIIOC010000175.1:0-2853 GCA_044337135.1 Phycisphaerales bacterium
AAGACCACGGTCGACTTCGACGAGGACGACCAGATGCTCATGCGCCACTTCGCGGGCATCGCCAGCGTGTCGATGGAGCGGGCACGGCTGACGCGATCCATCATCACGCGCATGATCCGCAGCGTGGAGCTGCGGGATCCGCACGAGACCGGTGCCCACGCCTCTCGCGTTGCCGACCTGAGCGTTGAACTGTGGGTCGCGCACGCGACCGCCAACGCGGTGCATCCCGAGGAGATCGCCCGCGGCGCCGACCACCTTCGCATCGCGGCGATGCTGCATGACATCGGCAAGCTCGGCATCAGCGACGCGATCCTGAAGAAGCCCGCGCGGCTCACCCCCGAGGAGATGAGCCAGGTGCGGCAGCACGTGATCCTGGGCATCAAGCTGTTCGACGACGTGCAGACGCGCTTCGATCGCCACGCCCGCGACGTGGTGCTGTACCACCATGCGCGCTGGGACGGCGCCGGCTACCCCACGCGCGCGGAGGTGCAGCGACTGCGCAGCGAGCATCCGGGACTGGCGGGGCCCGACATCGAGCCGCGCGGAGCGGACATTCCGCTGTTCGCCCGCATCGTGGCGATCGCCGATGTCTACGACGCGCTGATCTCGCCCCGCAGCTACAAGAAGGCGTGGTCCAGCGAGGAGGCGCTCGATGCGATCCGAAGCGAGTCCGGACGGCACTTCGATCCGAGTCTCGCCGAACTCTTCCCGGAAGTCGCCCGCCGGATCGAAGCCAGGACCAGACCCGAGGCGGCCTGAGACGCCCGGTTCGGACCCTCAATCTGAGGGATTCGAGGCGGCCGTCGAGGGGCCTTGGGCTATGTTGCGCTCATGCGGACCATCGCCTTCGTCACGCTCACCGGCACGTGCCTTGTCCTGACTCCGAGCCTGCTTCCTGACTCGCCGGCGCGTCGTGGCCCCATTCCGCCCGATCAGGTGGTGCGCTTGCGCATCACGGACCCCCGCCCACGGGAGGCGGTGCCGATGGTGCTCGAGGACGGCGTCGGGCGAGGCACCTGCGAAGCCACGATCATCGACACCCGAACCTTCGCGCAGCAGATCCAGGAACCCGATCCGGGGCTGGTGGCAGTGCGCAAGGGCATGATGCTCACGCCGCATCGCACCCCCGAGTCGAACGTGATCGGTCCGGCCAACGATCTTGTCGCCGTCGAGGAGGAAGGCCCCTCGCGCGCGAACATCCAGTCGCTCTTCACGGGCATCACGAACACCGGATGGAATCCGCCCGACTGCACCGTGGCCGCCGGCCCCGACCACGTGGTCTGCACGGTGAACAGCAGCATCGCGTTCTTCACCAAGACGGGCGCCAAGCAGTTCCAGGTTCCGCTGGACAACACCGGCGCTCCCGGCTTCTTCGAGCCGCAGGGCGCGAGCAACTTCGTGTTCGATCCGAAGGTGATCTACGACCAGCGCACCGGGCGCTTCATCATGGTGGTGCTGGAGCAGTACGACGCGAGCCAGACCTCGTACGTGGACATCGCGATCAGCGATGACAGCGACCCGAACGGTGTCTGGTACAAGTATCGAACCAGTTCCCTCGTGACGATCGGCACCACGAATTACTGGGTCGACTATCCCGGCGTGGGCGTGGACGACACCGGCATCTACGTGACGGGCAACCTGTTCGGGTTCGCCTCGGGGTTTGGCGGTGGCTGGGTGCGCTGCATCCAGAAATCCTCGGTTCTTTCGGGCGGAACGGCCTCGTACGCCGACCTGAACCTTTCCAGTGGCTCGAGCTACCAGGTGGCCGATGCGTGGCCGGACAGCCGCTGCGTGCTGGTCCACCGAAACTCCTCGACGCTGCTGGCGCTGACGGCGATCAACAATCCTTTCACCACGCCCACCGCGGTGGTGAAGACCGTCGCGGTGCCCTCGAACTCCACCCCACCGGATGCGGGCGCCCGGGGCACGACTGCGCTGCTGGACACGATCGACACTCGCATCATGAACGCCGTGATCCGGAACGGCTCGCTGTACACGTGCCATACCGTGTCGGGCAGCACGCGCGCGCTGGCCCGCTGGTACCAGATCAACCTCAACGGCTGGCCAGCCACGTCGACGGCCTCGCCCACCCTGACGATGAGCGGCAACATCGCGGCGGCCAGCACGACCGAGTCCTCCTTCTTCCCGGCGATCAACGTGAACGCGCGCGGCGACGTGGCCGTGGTGCATGCAGCCAGCTCGACCGCGATCTTCCCGGAGGTCCGGGTGGCGACTCGGCGGGCAAGCGATCCTTCCGGCACCCTGGGCGCGGCCATCACGCTGGCGACCAGCGTCTCGAGTCCGAGCGGAACCGGAACCCAGCGCTGGGGTGACTACTTCGCCTGCTGCGTGGACCCGGTGAATGACTGCACGTTCTGGGGCATCGGCGAGAACCGAGCCCTCTCGTCCTGGTCGACCGCGATCAACAGCTTCACCGTCGCGCCCTCGACCGACGTGGACGGCGATGGCTCCGTGAACGGAGGCGACATCTCCCTGCTGCTCTTGAGCTTCGGCGAGTGCGCTTGCTGTCCCGAGGATGTCGATGAGAGCGGCTCGGTGGATGCCGGCGACGTGTCGCTGATCCTGCTTGATTTCTGATTGACGTCTGATAACCACCTCCGACCCTCCGGGACGGCGGATTTTGCGGCGGTTGCCACCTTTTGCTGCGTGTGGGTTGTCCGTCCGCATGGTCGGGGCACAATGTGCCCATGCAGATCCGGTCCCACGGCATCGCGTCGCTGTCACTCGCCCTTGCCGCCTCGTGCGCGCTTGCGCAGGACGAGATCGCGCCCACGCCGTTTGACCCGCTCGTCTGGGCGGATGTCCGCGTGGCCGTCGACTCGGGTCGGCACA
>JBIIOC010000176.1:0-2848 GCA_044337135.1 Phycisphaerales bacterium
CCCCTTGCGCACGATGCCAGCCGCGATGCGCGCTCGTCACGCGCCCGCGATCGCCATCGAGCATCCGCGAGCCCTCCAGTCGAAGGTAGAGGCCGCGATGTGGCGCGATCGACTCGACGCGCGCACGCGCGCCGGGCGCCAGCGTGAAGGGATCCCGCTCGCAGCGCCACGTCGGCACCGACCGGGCGTCGTCGGCCACGGTGGTCGAATCCGACAGCAGCAGGTCGAAATGCGCGCCCCCATCAGGGGTTTCGTGGCGCAGGATCGCCATCGGGAGCGCATCGGCAGGAGGGCTGCAACCGGCCACGCCGAACCCTATCATTTCCCCCCATGTCCCGAATCGTCCGAGCCACCACGATCCTTCGCGCCGTCGCCGCTCCCGCAGCCCTTCTTCTGGCCGCATGCCAGGGTCCACCGCCCACGGAGAGCACGGTCGACAAGGCCGACTTCCTTGTGCGCCATGACCGCTGCCAGGAGGCCGCGGACATGATCAAGCCCGTCGTCGAGGCGAATCCCGGCAGCTGGGGGGCGCAGTACGCCTACGGGCGCGCGATGGTGTGCCTTGGAGACCTGAAGGAAGGCCGTCGCGCGCTCGAGGTCGCGGTGGCACGCAACCCGAACGACCTGGACGTCGTCTTCGCGCTCGCGGACTGCATGGAGAAGCAGAACGACATTCCGCAGATCTATCTGCTGCTGCGCAACACGGGCGCGGAACTCCGAAGTCCCGAGGCCTACTGCCGCCTGGCGACCATCGCGGAGCAGACCAACGATCTCGACTCCGCCAAGCAGGCGCTCGACAGCGCGATCGAGTTCGACCAGGGCTACGACATCGCCAAGAGCACCGAACCCTACTACCGCATGGCGATGCTCCAGGAGAAGCTCGGCAACGAGGACGAGGCCGTGCGCCGCCTGCGCCAGGCCTACGGCATCAACCCCGAGGATCCGCGCGTGCGCGAGGCCTTGCAGCAGCGCGGACAGATCCTGGGTCCCACGCTGGGGCTGCCTCGCGGCAGCTGAGCGCGCGTGGCGCGGGCTTCCAGCCAGGATGGATCGGCCGGTGATCCGGCCGAGTTGCTGGATCGCCTGGCCGCGATGGGCGACCTTGCGCGCTGGCGCGTGCTGGCATTGCTGGAGCGCGAGGAGCTGGGCGTTGGAGAAGTCGCCCGCACGCTGCAGGTGCCGCAGAGCACCGCGAGCCGTCACCTGAAGGCGTTGCTGGATGGCGGCTGGATCGCGCGCCGCAGCGAGGGTCCGGCGGGGCTGTATCGCCTTGCGGGTCCGGCCATGCCCGCGCAGGCCCGGTTGCTGTGGGATCTCGCGCGCCCCGCGCTCGAGCGACATCCCGAGGCCTCGCAGGATCTCAAGCGCCTGGCCAGCGTGCTGGCCGATCGGAAGGTGGACAGCCGCTCGTTCTTCGGGCGTCTGGGTGGCGAGTGGAGCGAGGTGCGGCGCGACCTGTTCGGTGATCGCGTGACCGCGCTCGCGCTGCTCGACCTGCTGGATCCCGAGTGGAGCGTGGCGGACCTAGGCTGCGGCACCGGCGAGGCGTCGCAGCTGCTCGCGCCCTGCGTGCGGCGCGTGATCGCGATCGATCGCGAGCGCTCCATGCTCGATGCCGCGCGCAGGCGGCTCGCTGGGTGCGACAACGTGGAGTTCCGTCAGGGCGCGCTCGAGTCGCTTCCACTGAAGGATGGCGAGGCGGATGCAGCCGTGATCATGCTGGTGCTGCATCACGTGCCGGATCCGGCCGCCGTGCTGAAGGAGGCGGTGCGTGGCGTGCGCGCGGGCGGCGGCACGCTGGTGGTGGATCTGGTTCCCCACGATCGCCGCGCCTACGCGGCGAGCATGGGTCACCTGCACATGGGCTTCTCGCGTGGCGAGCTGGAGCAGATGGCGCGATCGGCCGGCGTGCAGCTGGCGCGGCACCGCGAGCTGCCGCCCGAGGCCAAGACGGCAGGACCGGGTCTGTTCGCGGCGCTCTTCCGCGCAACCCCGGCTCGACGCGCCCGCTGAGCGCGCGTGTCAGCCGGATTTCGCCGCGCGCGCGGCATCGAGCTTCGCGAGCGTGGCCGCGACGTCCTGCTCCGCCCTGGCCTGGCAGTCCTTGCAGCACAGTCGAACGAGTCGCCCGGCGAGCAGCGTGTCCGCCGGCTCCGCCGGCAGCGCGCGTCCGCTCACCGGGCATGCCTTCAGCGGATAGTCCCTGGCCTGCGCCTCGATCGCGGCGCGCTGCACCTTGGCGATCGCGCCGGCGGGGTTGCGACGCACCTTCCGTTCGCAGGAAGCGCAGCAGAGGCGGACAAGCTGGTTGCCCACGACGACTTCGCGAACCTCCGAGGCCTCGGGTGTGCCCGGCGCCGCAAGCGTCTCGTCGGCCATGATCACGCAGGTTCGCGTCGGGTACACGGCCTGCTCGCGCTGCGCGATCGCCGTGTCCGCGGCCTCGAGATACTTGGCACGGTTGGCCTCGAAGGTGGCGACGCACTTCTCGCAGCAGAAGCGCACCTCGCGGCCATTGATCGAGGGATCCTTGGCATCCTCGAGCACCCGCACCACGGGCTTGGCACCCAGCGGTTCGCCGCTGACCACGCAGGTCGGAAGAGGCCATGCGAACCCGACCCGTGTCGGTTGCGCAGGTGGATCGCCCGCGGCCAGAAGCAGGGCGGACAGGCAGGCCAGGAGGAGCGTTCGCATGATTGGGTTCAGGGTTAAGGAGAGGATTCGGGCGCTCCCACGAAGAAAGCGGCCTCCGGATCGCTTTCGATCCGGAGGCCGCGTGGTTTCACGGTTCAAGGGGAAGATCAGTTCCCGTCCTTCACCTCGTACTCGGCGTCGATCACGTCGTCCT
>JBIIOC010000082.1:0-9500 GCA_044337135.1 Phycisphaerales bacterium
GGTGGCCGGGCGCCGATCCGGCCGACGTGGCCGCCGTGCTCGCGCAAGTCGGCCTGCCCACGAAGGTTCCGGTGCAGGTGGATCGGGCGGCGCTTCATGCGGCCATGGGATTCGACAAGAAGTCCGAGGGCGGCCGCCGGCGGCTCGTGCTGCTTCGCGGTCCTGGTCAGCCGGGTGTGTTCGATGACGCGTCGGACGCGGTGGTCGATGCCGGCTGGTCCGCGGTCGGCGCCTGAAGAACCCGCCCCCGAATAGAGAAGTCGGGCACCTGCTCAAGCCGATGACGAGGCGTCCCTGTGGGTGCGCGCCGGAGGCGCGCGGGGACGCGCCGAGACCCCCGGATGGGGTCGCATGAGGCCAGCGGACGCACGGATGCGGACGGTCGCGATCGTCAACCAGAAGGGTGGCTGCGGCAAGACCACCACCAGCATCAACCTGGCGGCCACCTTGGCCGCCAGGGGATTGCGCACGTTGCTGGTCGACCTCGATCCGCAGAGCCACTGCGCCGCAGGTCTGGGGGTTCCCGAGGATCGCATCGAGACCGGCATCGCCGAGGCGCTGCTTGCCGAGCCGGTGGGTGGCGAGAACCCCGAGCGAATGCTCTGGGAGGTCGCGCGCAACCTGCGTCTGGCCCCGAGCACCGTGGCCCTGGCAGGACTCGAGGCCGCGCGCGGCGGACTGGCGATCGTCGCCGATCGCGACGCGCGCCTGTCCAAGCTGCTCGATCGACTGGTCGACCGGTTCGACTGGTGCATCATCGACTGCCCGCCGACCATCGGCCTGCTCACCTTCAACGCCCTGCGTGCCGCCGACGAGGCGTTGGTCCCCGTCGAGACCGGCTACTTCGCGCTGAAGGGATCCGAGCGACAGGTGGCCACCATCGAGGCGATGGCAGCGCGCCTGGGCCGCCCGCTTCCGTTGCACATCCTTCCCACGCTGCACCGGCCCGATGCCAAGCTGGCGAGCGACCTGCACGCGGCGATCCAGCGTCGGCACGGCGCGACCACGCTTCCGCTCTCGATCCGCGAGCACGAGGTGCTGCGCGAGGCCGCGGGATTCGGTCAGCCGATCACCGAATACGCGCCCGGCAGCCCCGCCTGCGAGGACTTCGTTCGGCTGGTCGACTGGCTGATGGATCATCCGAGCGCGTGCACGCGCGCAGCCGATGGCAACACGGTGGCGATGCCGGTGCAGTCGCTCGCGACCGATCCTGCCGAGGCGCCGAGTCCGCGCGTCGCCGACCTGCTTGCGCGCATGCGTGCGCACGCGGGCTTCAGTGCCGAGATCGATCCATCGGCACCGCCGCAGGACACCCCCTCCGAGCCCGCGAAGGCGGAGGGGCACGCATGATCGACGATCGTTTCGATCGGCTCGCCTCGCTCTTCCTGGGCGATCATGAGCCGACCTCCACGGGCGGCATGGAAGCCGTCATCAGTCGCGCGGCCTCGTCGGCGTCGAGGGAGGGCGCCGCCGTGATCACGCCACTGGTGCCGGGCAACCTGCCGGTGCTCGCGCATCCGTGGATCTGGCATGTGGCGGCGCGCCTGGACGCGCGACCGAGCGCGCTCATCCGCATGGCCGGCGACGGCGTGCAGGTGGCCATGCTCAACGCGACGGGCCCCGCCGAGAGTGCATGTGGTGACCTGGCTGCGTGGCTGTTGCAGGCCGCCACCGTTGCGCGCCGCTGGTTCGTGGTTCCGCGATCGGGTGGTGAGATCGACACGGTGTCGGCGCTCGAGGCTGACGAGGCCGTGGTGGTGTCGGGTGGCGACGAGGCCGCAACGGTGGCGGCGTACCAGTGGGTGCGCCGCCTGGTGGAGTCGGCGAAGAACGCGGGCCGCAGCGCGCCGCTCACGCCGATCGCGATCGTGGGGTGCGAGGATGGCGCCGCCAAGGAGGCTGCCGCCACCGTGAGCACCGCGTCGCAGGCATTTCTGCAGCAGCCTGTTCCCTTGGCTGGTGCATTCCCGCGTCTGGAGCGCACGGCGGTCAGCGAGCAGCGCTTCTACGGCGAGCTGGTGCAACCGGCGGAACTGCTCGCGGCCATCCGCACAGCCGGTGCCGCTGCGTGGGCTCGAGGCGCAGCGCCCGGTGCGCCGCAGCCTCAGGCAGTGCCCAGGCCGGCCGCCCCGACGATGGCGCGCGCGGTCGCCGCACCCTTGCCGACTTTCGCCGAGGCGACGCCTTCCGTCGCCGCCTCGGCGCCGGCGCCTGTGCTCCCAGCGGTTTCGGCCCCGCTGGTGGCGGCGGGATTGCCCGAAACGATCGCGCCCTGCATTCCCGGGCTGTGGCCCGTGGCGATCCGATGTCCAGGTCATCCGCAGGTCGAGTTCGCCACCGACGAGGCCGGTCGCCTGCATCTGCTCGCATGGATCGAACAGGCAGCCTCGCTGCGACCGGCTCGCGCGTGGGCGCAGCGGCACGCGGCGATCCTGCGTGCCGGCTTCCCGGGGCTGGCCGCCGACCCGCTTCCACTGGTCGAGCGCCTGGTCTTCACCGACGCCACCCGCGCGATCGAGTGGCACCATACGGCTATCCGGCTGGATCTGCTGGTCCGTGCCGCCGCGGGCTGGATGCACGTTCCGCTCAATGACGAGCGGTCCATGCAGCCCTGAGACGCCGACCGAGCCGCTCAGGCCGGCAGGGCCTCGCCAAGCACCCGAAGCCAGTTTGCGCCGCGGAATCCCTCCAACGCGGTGCCCGTCACGCCAGCCTGCTGCACGGCGCGTGCCAGCTTGGGCAGGTCGTCGGGCCGCTGCGCGCCCACCGGGCAGTCGAGCGGCGTGAAGCCGCCGTCGAAGTCGCTGCCGAGCGCGATGGCGCCGTCGCCGGCCAGCGAGCGCACATGCAGCACGTGGCGCACGGCATCGTCGAGCGTGGCGGGTCGGTCCCTCGCCAGGAACTTGCCATAGAGGTTCAGTCCGCACAGTCCGCCGCGCGCGCCGATGGCGCGGATCTGCGCGTCGGTCAGGTGTCGAGGCACGTCGCCGGTGATCATCGCGCAGTTCGAGTGACTCGCCACCACGCGGCGGTCCGTGGCCTGCATCAGGTCGTCGAAGCTCTGCCGACTCAGGTGGCTGGCATCGTGCAGCACGCCCAGCGCGTCGAAGGCCTGCACCAGCGCCCGGCCCTGCGCGTTGAGTGGGCCATCCTGCGCATTGCCGCCGCAGAAGCGCGAGCCGTGTGCCCAGGCCATGCCAACCACGCGCACGCCGCGGTCGAACCACCATTGCGCGTCGTCCGGCGCTCGGATCGGGTCCGCGCATTCCATCAGGATGACCACGCGCAGTGGGCCGCCGTCGTCGAGGCCATCGAGTTCACCGCGACGTCGCACGATGCGGATGTGGCCGTGGGCCTCGAGCCGCTCGTAGATCTCGAGCTGAAGCTTTCCAGCGCGCGATGCCGCGCTTCCATCGTCCTCCGCGGGGTAGCCCCACGCATCCGCGCTTCCTCGCTCGGTGAAGATCGTGCCAAGGACCAGCCGCACGCCGCCCGTCGTCAGCGCCGGAAGATTCACGCCGAATCGGTCCGGGTGCGCGCTGGCCGCGCACAGATCCACGCCGTGCTGCGACAGGTACGCCAGGTCCAGGTGGCCGTCGATCCAGGGGTGCGCGTGGGGAGCCATGGGTGGATTGTGTCGAATGGGGACGCTTCGTGCCTGACGCGTGGTCGTCGGCAGGGATGGGGTAGACTCCGCACCTCGATGTCCGCCGACGCGACCGTGCCTCCGATGCAACGAATGGCTGCGCTGATGGTGGCGTTGACGAGCGTCACGCCGCTGGTGGTGGCCACCACGCTGGTGCCCGCGGCGGCAGGCATGGGCACCCACCGGCAACTGGGATTGCCTTCCTGCACCTGGCCCATGTTCTTCGGCATCCCTTGCTTCACCTGCGGAATGACCACCTCGTTCGCCCATGCGGTGCGCGGCGAGTGGCTGGCCGCGCTGTGGGCGCAGCCAGGGGGATTCCTGCTGGCGCTGCTGTGCGCGCTGGCGACCGTGGTCGCCGGGTGGTGCGCCATCCTGGGCCAGCCGGTGCACCGGCTCGTGCGGCCGCTGGCGCGCGGACGCACGGCCGCGATCGCGGTCGCGATGCTGGTGGTGGCGTGGGGCTGGAAGATCCTCGTCGTTCGCGGAGGCACGGCATGATCGCGCGAGCCCTCTCCATCGTGACGCTGTTCGTGCTGGCCGCCTGCCAGCTGCCGGGCATCGTCGGCGCGGTGGGGCACAACATCGAGCGCGAGAAGAAGATCGAGGTTCTCGCGAAGTACGCCGGCCTGGACAACAAGCGCGTGGCGATCATGGTGAAGGCCGACATGGGCGTGCTGTACGAGCACCCCACGCTGATGCCCAACGTTTCCGCCAACCTGTCGCAGCGCCTGCACGAGAACGTGTCGGGCATCAAGGTGCTCGATCCGCGGACGGTGCTGAACTTCCAGTACCAGCGCCCCTCGTGGGCCGCCATGCCGCTGGGTCAGGTCGCCGAGGAGCTCGACGTGGATCGCATCGTGGTGGTCGACATCTACGAGTACCGCCTGAATCCGCCGGGCAACCGGTGGATGTGGGAGGGCGTCTGTGGTGCGCATGTCGGGGTGGTCGAGCGCGACGGCCTGGAGCCTGACGAGATGATCGAGCAGTGGAACGTGACCGCGAAGTTCCCGCCGCAGGAGGGCACGGCCCGCGACCAGCTCAGCCAGGTGCTGGTCCAGAACGGCCTGGTCTCGACCTTCGTGCGCAACTGCGCGTGGGTCTTCTACGACCACATCGAGGACAAGTACCCGGATCTTCGAAAGTGACCACGGTGGCGCCCCGGATCCTCGGACTGCTGCTGGGACTCGCCGCGCTGACGGTCGCCGGTTGCAACATCGGCATTCCGGCGGCGTACATCCTGGAGGGTCCACCGGCCAACGACGCGCAGTACACGCTGCCGGATCGGAAAGTCGTGGTGTTCGTGGACGACCGGAAGAACCTGCTCAGCCGGACGCAGCTGCGCACGGTGATCGGCGACAAGGTCGCCAGCGATCTTCTGGCCAAGGAGCTGGTGCCCGAGGCGATCGCGTCGCGTGACGCGCTCGCGGTCGCCCGCAGGGACGAATCCGCGGGCAACACGATCTCGACCTCGGAGATCGGCGAGAAGGTCGGCGCCGAGGTCGTGATCTACGTGCGCGTGATCAGCTTCAACCTGGCCGAGCCCGGCGGCAATCCGCTTCCCAACGCGATGGCGCGCGTGCGCGTGATCGACGCCACGAATCGCCAGCGCCTCTTCCCGACGGACGCGGGCGATCCCGGCGTGGAGGTGACGAGCGACATGCGCGAGGTCGGCCTGGACCTGTACAACAGCACGACCGGTCGCCGTTCCATCGAGGAGCAGCTGGCCACGGACCTCGGCGATCGCATCGGCAAGCTCTTCTACAAGCACGAGAAGAACGAGCTCGGCAAGGGCGTGGGCGTACGCAAGTGAATCCCGTGGCGCCGGCGCTGCACCTGGTGGATCCGGATGGCCCGGGCGCGTCACGCTGGCTCTGCGAACTGGCACGGACCTTCGCCAGCGCGCCGGTCGTCGCGCTTGGAAGCCGTCCGGCGCCATGGGCGCGGGCCCGTGTTCCCGTGCCGGCGGGCTCGGCGGCGCTGGCGGCGCGCGCGCTGGAACGGCTCAGCGAGGACTGGGGTGTCGAAGGCGTGATGGCATGGGGTTCGCGCGCCGCGGAGGTCGCGGTGCGCGCGCGCGATGCCGCCGATCGCATGCTGGTCCTCGATGACGCGCCCGAAGCTGGCCCGATCGCCTTTGATGCGGAGCTGCTGTGCGTGGGTGAGGCCTGCGCGGACCGGGTCTGTGCGAGGGGATGGCCGCCGATGCGCGTGCGCGTGCTGCATCCACCGGTTCCACGGATCGTCGAGCCCGACCCGCACGATGTGCGCCGGCGCGCATGGCGACGGGCGCGAGGCATCTCGGACAGCACGCGGCTCGTGGGACTCCTGCCGGCCGCGCCGGGCGCGGGTGATGCATGGTCCGCGCTGCACGCGGTGGGGCGGGTGCGCATGGCTGGAATCGACGCCGCGCTGGTGCTCGACGCGTCGACGGCCGAGGCGGGCCCGACGCAGGTGTTCGCCCGATCGATCGGCATGCGAGATTCGGTGCACTTCGCCGATCTCTGCACGTGCCTTGCCGATGCCGCGCCCGCCATCGACGCCTGGATCTCGCTGCCTGGCGGCGCCTGCGACGGGACCGTGCTTGATCCCGCGGTCGCCGCCGGCGCGTTTGCCCCCTTGATCGCGGCCGATGGCTCGCTGGCGGCGTCAGGGATCGAGCCCGGCGTCGATGGACTTCTCGCTCGGCCTCCAAACGGTCTCGCCGCTCGACTGATCGAGCTCCTCGAGCACGGGGATCGTGGCAGGGACCTGGCCACGGCAGCCCGAGTCCGCCACGCGTCGCTCTCGCGTCGCCAGGCGCTCGCCGGGGCCATTCAGGCCTTCGAGGAACGCGCGTCGATGCGGGCAGCGAGCGTGCTGGCCGCGTCGAAGTAGAGATCCCGAAGCAGGTCGGCAGGAAGGCGCTTGCCACGCAGCGGCGGGGCGTCCATCGGACCGTGGCGGTCGGGATGCACCATCGCAAGATCGGGATCGGCGATCGGGCTCGGCCCGTCGTGATCGGTCTCCCAGAGCGTGCGCAGCGCCCAGTAGCGGCTGGCGTAGAGGTCGAAGGCGTCCTCGGGCGCGCTCGCCTTGGCGGCCATCTCGGTCTTGCCCTCGGCATGCACCAGATGGTCGTCGGTGGTCACGATGTCGCTTCCGAACAGGATGCGCCCGCGGAAGCGACGCAGGAAGTCGATCATCGCGCCGCGCTCGTGGCGCGAGAGTTCCCGCACCATCCACTTGGTCGCGCTGGCGTCGAGGTGCAGGTTCGGATGCCGGTCGAGCAGACCGGTCAGGAAGGCCAGGTCCTCGGGCCAGCCTCCCATGTGCGCGGCGATCCACGGAACGTGGAATCGATCGAGCAGGCGCTCGAGCGGAAGGTAGTGGTCCTGCTTGGCGCCGTAGCGCGTGGCGTCGGCGTAGCGCGTGGCGAACCACGTGTCCGGATCGGCCACATGCGTCATGAACGACATGCCGAGCCGCTCGGCCAGCTGCATGGCCTCGATGCGCGCGGGCGCGTCCAGGCAGAACATGCCGGGGTCGCCCAGCTCGATCGCGAAGTCGGTGATCCGCGGGGCCGCCCAGAACTTGCAGATGTGCGCGCCCGCGCGGTGGTATCCCTCGATTCGCTCCAGGAAGCCCTGTCCGTGCGCATGCCGTCGGTCCTTCGACGCGAAGTCGGGCACCGCGATCAGGCGAAGCCGGTCACCCAGGGCCTCGCGCACCACGGGCACCTGCTCGAGCGCGGTCATCGACCAGATGTCGCGCACGCCGTACAGGTCCATCGCCTCGCGCAGCAGCCGCGAGGCGTGTGCGCCGTTCACGTGCGCATGCACGTCGACGATCGGATGCGGCAGGCTTGCAAAGCGCGCGGCCTCGGCGCGGTAGTCACGGTCTTGCAGGTTGCTCGGGTTCCGCGGCACGCCGCGATGGTAGGGGCGCTCAGCGCGCGCGGCGCTTCACGGGGCGCTTGCTGCTGGCCTTCTTGGCTGGCGCGCGCGAGACGCTTCGCGAGGCCACGCGACCCGGCTGCAGACGCCCGAAGTGATGCACGCCCGCGATCCACATCTCGTGATCGCTCTCGATGTCCATGTGTCGGACCATCTCGCAATCCAGCCACCAGACCGCGCGCGAAGGCACGGGACAGAGGCTCGGCGTGCTCAGGTGCGGAAGGCCCAGGAAAGGATCGCGCCCGTGGTCCGGCATCGCCTGAAAGATGCGGTCGATCAGGGGATCGTCGTCATCCACGCGGCAAAGCGCGAAGTTGCGCGCGTCGCGGATGATCGGGCTGAGCGCCTGGCCCTTCTCGATCGCGACCATCACCATCGGTGGGTGGGTCGCGCACTGCTGAACCCAGCGCACGATCGCGGCGGAGCGCGATTCCCCGAACCGGCTGGTGATGAGAAAGCGCCCGCTTGGAATCGAATCCAGCAGGTCCGCGACCTGGGAGCGGTCGATCGTTGGCCAATCTCGCCGCGACGTCACGAAAGCACCCTAAACCGAATCCGTCGGTATGCGAGCACAAGTACCTGTAAATACTGAACTTGCGGAATATGGGACCATGATTCCCAGAACCGGTGGGCCGGAAAGTTGGTTGAAAGTGTGTGGATGAGACGAATTGTGGGGCGAAGTGTTGCAAAGTGGGGCAAGAGGATTTAGAGTGCCATGCACGGTGCTCCCATGCTCTTCCTTGGCGAATTCGAACATGCTCTGGATGCGAAACAACGCTTGGCTGTGCCAAGCGAACTTCGCGCGTGCATGCCGAGGGATGGCGAGGACGCGGTCTTCGTTGCGGCGCCTGGTCCCAACGGATTTCTCTGGCTCTGGCCTGAGGACACCTTCGCGGAACTCGCGAAGGCGCTCGGCGGTTCGCTTGTGGGCGACGACTCGCTCCAGAGCTTCGAGCGTCTGGTGTTCAGCCAGTCCGCGCGCACGCCGCTCGACAAGGCCGGCCGCATCCGCATTCCGGATCGAATGCTCGAGCGCTTCGGCCTCGCCGGCAACATCATCATTCTCGGGGTGCGTGATCACCTCGAGCTCTGCACGCCCCAGCAATGGAAGGGGGAACGCGATCGATTGGAGCCTTCGTCCACGGATGTGTGGCGCAAGGCTCGCGAGGCGCTCCGCAACCGCGCAGCCGGTTGAGCGCGACGCCTCGCATGGGACTTCCGACCCCACCGCAGGATTCGCGGTGGAGCCAGCGAAGACCTGCCCCGGGCCACGGACGGTCCTCGGCAGGTCGTAGGCGGACGGTTGGCGACGAGCGGGCCATGGACGGCCCCCACGAGCCACCCGCGCCGCGAAGATCACTCGGGCCATGGACGGCCCGCCTCTGTCGGGGAATCTGCCTGCCACGGACGGCGACAGATGCCCAGGGACGCTTTGGCGTCCATCCGTCGATGCCCCCGCAGCGGGACGCTGCTGCGGGGGCATTTCCTTTTTGTCATGGAAACCCCTGAAAACAAGGGGCTTGGGTCGGACCCCGGTTTGGGCTACCTTGAAGGACCCTGAGCCGATGGCTCACGACCTGGTGGCGCATGGATTCGCGGAGGCTTGGAGCACCGCGGCGCGACAGGTCGGGCAGGAGGTCCGACGATGCTTGTCATCACCCGACGCGAAGGCGAAGAGGTCATCATCGGCAACCCCTCCGCGCCGCTGGGCATCGTTCGCATCGCAGCCATCAAGGGTGACCGCGTGCGCCTGGCCTTCGAGTTCCCCCGGGAAGTTGATGTGCATCGTCGCGAGGTGGCCGACCAGATCAGCGCGGCCGAGAAGGACGGCAATCCAGTCGCGGGCCAGATCCGGCCGGCGGCGGGTGGCGAGAACGCCTGAGCCGCGGACCGCGGTTCCTGAATCCCCGTAGACTCGA
>JBIIOC010000013.1:0-33497 GCA_044337135.1 Phycisphaerales bacterium
TTCCCATCAGCGGCATCGGCGGCGTGTGCAACTGGCGCGACGCGGTCGAGTTCATGCTGCTCGGCAGCAGCACCGTGCAGGTGTGCACCGAGGTCATGCTGCGCGGCTACCGCATCGTGGAGGACATGATCGATGGCCTGCAGCAGTACATGCGCGGGCACGGCTTCGAGCGCATCGACCAGATGGTGGGCAAGGCGGTGCCCGGCTTCAGCGAGTGGGGCAACCTGGACCTGAACTACGAGACCGTGGCGAAGATCGACGCCGACAAGTGCATCGGTTGCCAGCTGTGCGTGGCCGCGTGCCATGACGGCGCGCACCAGTGCATCCACCCGCAGGCCGGCACCCGCGTGCCGCACGTCGACGAGAGCGAGTGCGTGGGCTGCAACCTGTGCCAGATCGTGTGCCCGGTGCCCGATTGCATCACCATGGAGCCCGTGAACAACGGCTTCAAGCCCGCCACCTGGAACGAGCATGTGAATCAGGGCAAGCCCCTGCGACCGAAGAAGGGTGCGCACTGAGCGCGCCGGCACCTTCCCGAGGACCGAAGAGATGAGCACCAAGAGCAAGATCGTGCGCTGCGGCCTGATCCAGTGCAGCAACCCCCTGAACGACGAGAAGCGGCCGGTGGCCGAGATCCAGAAGGCCATGGTCGACAAGCACGTCGCCATGATCGAGGAGGCGGGCAAGAAGGGCGTGCAGATCCTCTGCCTGCAGGAGATCTTCAACGGCCCCTACTTCTGCCCGAGCCAGGACCCCCGCTGGTACGAGGCCGCCGAGGCGGTGCCCGGCCCCACCACCGAGCTCATCGCCAGCGTCTGCAAGAAGCACGCCATGGCCTGCGTGGTGCCGGTGTACGAGAAGGAGATGAGCGGCGTGTTCTACAACACCGCAGCGGTGTACGACGCCGACGGCACATATCTGGGCAAGTACCGCAAGCAGCACATTCCGCAGGTGAATCCCGGCTTCTGGGAGAAGTTCTTCTTCAAGCCAGGCAACGGTGGCTACCCCGTGTTCCAGACGCGCTACGCCAAGGTTGGCGTGTACATCTGCTACGACCGCCACTTCCCCGAGGGAGCGCGCTGCCTGGGCCTGAACGGCGCCGAGATCGTGTTCAACCCCAGCGCCACCGTGGCTGGCCTGTCGCAGTACCTGTGGAAGATCGAGCAGCCCGCGCACGCGGTGGCCAACGGCTACTGGATGGGCTGCATCAACCGCGTGGGCACCGAGGCGCCGTGGAACATCGGCAAGTTCTACGGCAGCAGCTACTTCGTGAACCCGCGCGGCGAGACCGTGGCGCAGGCCAGCGAGGACAAGGACGAACTGCTGGTGAGCGACGTGGACCTGGGCATGATCGACCAGGTGCGCAGCGTGTGGCAGTTCTATCGCGATCGACGCCCCGAGGCGTATCCCGAAATCGTGCAGCAGTGAGGCAGCCATGAGCGACACCACCCTGATCCGCGGCGGAACAGTTGTCACGGCCGAGCGCCAGTGGCGCGCCGACGTGCTTGTTGCGGGCGAGAAGGTGGCGGCCGTGGCCGAGCAGCTGCAGGCACCCGCCGGCGCCAAGGTGATCGACGCGGGCGGCGCGTTCGTGATGCCGGGCGGCATCGATCCGCACGTGCACATGGAACTGCCCTTCATGGGCACGGTCAGCGTGGACGACTTCCTCAGCGGCACGGCGTGCGCCGCGGCGGGCGGCACCACCATGATCATCGACTTCTGCATTCCGGCGCCTCAGCAGTCGATGCTGGAGGCGTACAAGACATGGCGCGAGCGCGCCAAGAAGGCCACCGCCGACTACAGCTTTCACATGGCGGTGACGTGGTGGAGCGAGCAGGTAGCAAAGGAGATGGGCACGCTGTGCCGCGAGCATGGCGTGAACAGCTTCAAGCACTTCATGGCGTACAAGAACGCCATCATGGTGGATGACGCCACGCTGATCGCCAGCTTTGAGCAGGCGCGCAATCTGGGTGCCATCTGCCTCGTGCATGCCGAGAACGGCGACCTGGTGTTCCGCATGCAGCAGGAGATCTTCGCGCGCGGCATTCATGGCCCCGAAGGTCATCCGCTGTCGCGCGGCCCCGAGGTGGAGGGCGAAGCCGCCAACCGCGCGTGCCAGATCGCCAGCGTGGTGGGCGTGCCGCTGTACGTGGTGCACACCAGCTGCCGACAGGCCATGGAAGCCATCGCGCGCGCCAAGATGGCCGGGCACCGCGTGTACGGCGAATCGCTGGTGCAGCATCTGGTGATCGACGATTCCGTGTACCGCAACACCGACTGGCGCAGCGCGGCGCATCACGTGATGAGCCCGCCCTTCCGCGCACCCGAGCATCAGCAGGCGCTGTGGGGCGGCCTGCAGGGCGGCACCATCGAGGTGATCGGTACCGATCACTGCACCTTCCGCACCGATCAGAAGGCGATGGGCAAGGACGACTTCCGCAAGATTCCAAACGGCACCGGCGGACTTGAAGAGCGCATGAGCGTGCTGTGGCACCACGGCGTAGGCACGGGCCGCCTCACGCCCAGCGAATTCGTGGCCGCCACCAGCACCAACGCCGCGCGCATCTTCAACGTGCATCCGCGCAAGGGCACCATCGCGCCGGGCAGCGACGCCGACATCGTGGTGTGGGATCCAAAGGCCACGCGCACGCTTGGCGTGGCCACCCATCACTCGCGCAACGACTTCAGCATTTTCGAGGGCATGCAGGTCACCGGCGCGGCGGCCGTCACCATGAGCCGCGGCACCATTCTGTGGAACAACGGCCAGCTGCAGCCTCGCGAAGGTCACGGTCAGTACGTGATGCGCCCCTGCTTCAGCGACTTCGCGCGCAGCCAGGCCACACACAACGCACACTTTGCACCAACCGCCATCGAGCGACAGGAGTTTGTCCCATGACCACCGCCACCACCAGCAGCACCATTCCCGCATCCGTCGGTCGCTTCAGCGCCACCAGCGATGCCTTCACCACCTTCTCCGACGCGCGCCACTGGATCGGCGGCGCGTGGTGCGATCCGATCAGCGTGCGCACCACGCACGACGTGCCCAACCCGCGCTTCGGCAAGAGCATGGCCACCGTGCATCTTGGTGGCGCCGACGACGTGGATGCCGCCGTGAAGGCCGGCGCCGCGGCGCAGCGCGAGTGGGCCGAGTGGCCCATCCGCGACCGCGCGCACGTGATGTATCGACTGCGCGAACTCATGGTGAAGCACATCGACGAGCTGAGCTGGCTGGTGAGCCACGAGAACGGCAAGATCTTCGGCGAGGCCAAGGCCGAGGTGGAGAAGGGCATCGAGTGCGTGGAGTACGGCTGCTCGCTGCCCAACCTGGCCGCGGGCAACCAGCTTGAAGTGAGCCGCGGCGTGGCGTGCGAGGTGGTGTACGCGCCGCTGGGTGTGGTGGCCGGCGTCACGCCCTTCAACTTCCCGCTGATGGTGCCGCTGTGGATGCTTCCGCAGGCGCTGGTGGGTGGCAACGCGTTCGTGATGAAGGCCAGCGAGCGCGTGCCGCTGAGCACCATGCGCCTGGCCGAGCTGCTGAAGGAAGCGGGCCTGCCCGCCGGCGTGTTCAACCTGGTGCAGGGTGGCCGCGAGGTGGTGGAAGCACTGTGCGATCACCCACAGGTGAAGGCCTTCGGATTCGTGGGCAGCACCAAGGTTGCCAAGAGCGTGTACGGCCGCGCCAGCATGGCGGGCAAGCGCGCGCTGTGCCTGGGTGGCGCCAAGAACCACCTGTTCGTGGTGCCCGATGCCGACGTGAACGTGACCGCCGAGAACGTGGTGGCCAGCTTCACCGGTTGCGCGGGTCAGCGCTGCATGGCGGCCAGCGTGCTGCTGGCGGTGGGTGATGTGGATCACATCCTGAAGGCCGTGCGTGATCGCGCGGCAAAGATGGTGGCCGGCAAGGACATGGGTCCCGTCACCACGCAGGCTGCGCGCGATCGCATCACCGGCTACATCGACGCCGCCGAGAAGCAGGGCGCCAAGATCATGCTGGATGGTCGCAAGGCCAGCGCCGATGCGGGCGGCTACTGGGTGGGCCCCACCATCATCGATGGTTGCACGCCCGACATGCCCGCCGCGCGCGAGGAGATCTTTGGCCCGGTGCTGAGCGTGGTGCGCGTGCCAACGCTGGAGAAGGCCTTCGAGATCGAGAACGCCAATCCCTACGGCAACGCTAGCAGCGTGTACACCACCAGCGGCGACATCGCGCGTCGCGTGATGGGTCGCGTGGAGTCGGGCATGTGCGGCGTGAACATCGGCGTGCCGGTGCCGCGTGAACCCTTCGGCTTCGGTGGCTGGAACGACAGCTGCTTCGGCGCGGGCAACATCACCGGCTGGGACGGCTACCGCTTCTGGACGCGTCAGCGCAAGATCACCAGCAAGTGGGCGCTGCAGCGGGATCAGAACTGGATGAGTTGATACGATCTGCCGGATATAGTTGTGAATGCACGGTCCTGACCCCACCAATAAAGCAGCGGCGCGTGGCCCGTACCGGGTCAGCGACAACGATTCTGAATCCTGATCTCAATTTGTTCTCTTTCCGGAGTAACTGATGGGCTCACTACACATCAAGACCAAGGCCGGGTTGGTCAGCGTGACAGCTGCCAAACTTCGCGATCTAATCGTCGCGGGCAAGATTCCGCCAGAAGCCAAGGTTGTTTCGTGCGACGGCGGCATTTCTTGGATCACCGCCTTTGACGCGCTAGCTCGCCCATTGGATAACCCCGCGCCACCATCCGTGCCAGCGGATAGAGAGGTCGCTAGAAACCAGCTAGCTGATCCTGAAAAAGTCCCTGGCCTGATCGTCGCTGCTTACATTTTGTCCGGTCTTTCCCTCCTGATGGCGTGCTTCACTTCCATACCGGCAGTGATCTGCGCCTACATTGCCTACAACAATCCAAACTCGCGGACGAAGGCAAAAACGGCACTGAAGGTGTCCATCGCCTCATTTGTAATAACTAGCATCGGTTTCGTGATTCTTGGCAACTTTACTGAGAAGCGTGAGGGTGAGACTCACCAGTCATCCTCAACCCAGACGCGATCGACCGCCCCTGCTAGCCCTAACAACCTTGACCCCGACCCGCCTGCGGCATCAGCGGCAAGCGCAGGGGAATCGCAGACGCAACGCGCATTCGTCGAATTGATAGATCGTTTCTACATGCAATTCCGCGAAGCAACGACAGATCTGCAACGAAACATTGCTCGACGAGAGCGGTGCAGCGCGATCGACCAACTTTCGCCGAATGCTATGAACTGGCTTGGTACGGTAGAAGATATCTCGACGGGCATGTTCGCCGGCGGCAAGGCGGAACTGACTGTTCGTATCGCCAAGAACATCACGGTCACGACGGGTCCTCTAGGTGAAACGCTGATCAGCCGTGATTCACCTATCTTCGCGTCGCTCGCAAAGATGAAGAATGGAACCCGCATACGCTTCTCCGGGAAATTCCTGCGCAATCCGAAGGATGGCTTCGAGGAATTGAGTCTGACGGAGAAGGGGTCCATGAAGGCACCCGCCTTTACCATGAAGTTCGACGCAATCGAGCCGCTTGACTGACCCCGGTGACGAACCACTTATGCGACAGAACGTTCGTTCTCTTGGGTGGCCGTCACTGGCTGCAAGAAATACGACGTTGAAAATTGTGAACACATGCTTGCCTGCGCAAGCGAGTGCCGCAGGGGGAGAGGGTGCGACTGACTTGACGGCCCGAAAGGTGCGATCCCCCCGCAATAGGTTTAACTCGTGCTTCGAAGGACGATTGACTCAATGAACCACTCTGAAAGATGGCATCCGGGCGTCACAATTTTCGCGAGCGCACTGCTACTGACTTGTGCCGTACCCACAAACACCGCGTGTGCCGCAACTCGATGGCCGATGTGCATGCACTCAATGCCTGTGGCTTTCAACACGAGTCAATCGCCGCAATCGAATGATCCCGATTTAGACGAATTGCCACCGACAATACGACCGAAATTGGCTCAGTGGTGCGCTGAAGTGGAACGCTATAACGAGAGCCAGTTGCAAACCATGCTTGTGCAACTTGAACGAGAACTCGCAAACATGCCTTCTGAAGCAATGAAGCAAATTGCGAACTTCCAGATATTGAAGCTCAAGATGAGACTGGGACTTGTCAAGCCCAACCAACAAATGCCCATCGATCGACCAAGAATTGCATCCTTGGTGACCGATGCGGTTCTTCAAACCGTAGACACGTTGCCGGATGCGATTCGTGAAAATGTTGAACTGCGCCTACGAGTCCTAGTAGCAAGCGACAAGGAACCCGCGGTACTGCAATTGCAGACCTGTCGCCTCATCGCTGAAGGCCTGGAAGCCTCGGAGATGAACCGATCCGACGGCATCCTTCAGATGCACAAGCCTCCGGAATTCATTAATCAGCTCTGCAAAGAGATCAGACAAAAACTGACTGCACTGGAGCGGTATGCACAGACCCACCCAGAGGAGGTGGAGATTCAAGTTCCCCAACAGGCCGATACATCCCGGACTGATGGATTCAAGTCGCTGCGTTGGGGGGCAATACCGAACTGGCGCGAAGACGCACTCAAGATCCGATTCAAGGACGGAACTGTCTTCTCGCGCATGAGCTGCGCCCAATCACAACCCGAAGGTCTTGTCGAGATCTATTACGGTTTCGAAGAAGCCCGCTCAACCGTCTGGTTCGATCTTCTGCCCAGGCTCGAACTCCTTCCGGGCCACACAATCGTCTTTGCCAGACCAAGTCGAATTGAAAAATTGACAGGCTTTGTCAGGAATTCATTTCTGATTGTTCGTGACGGACGATTCATTGCGTTTGTCGATTGCCTCCAACGCGATCCGACGCTCGGGCCGAGACCCGGCGTACCAGATCCATTTCAAGAAGATGCCGTGATTCATGACTGCATCAAAGCATCGAACGGATTCTGGCGGAACATTCGAGAGAAAATGGGGGTCGATGCAGCCGTGCATGGCCTCATCTCTGGAGGCCAGGCGACATGCGCGGTGACGTGGAAGAGTCCCAGCGGAACTGCGGTCGCCGCCGTCTCCGCTGACCTTGACCAAAGGACAAAGGAATCGATGCAGATGACGTCGAAGGACTTCCTTGTCCGGCCCACGGGCTGGTTCTGGATTCCCGGATCGCAGAGGATTCGCGAGGGGATTACCGAAGTAGCTCAGGGCAATTCCAAGTTTGCAAAGTTCCTGGTCGATCTAGACCGAAACATTAGCGGGCGAGCCGCTTTGGATGCCCTCCTGCCAAGCGACGATGTCTATTGCCTGATCATCCCAATGCTGAAGGAGGGTGTTGACAAGACTGTTGAATGCAATCCGCCGGTCACTCTGCAGGATGATGCTGGCAACATATATCAAGAACTCGGAAACGATCGTCGTGACATCGTCTTGAGCGCAATCCGCGGAATCTTTGATAATCGCGCAGCAGATGGGTTCGAAATCCCTGAGGACAAGACTTTGCTTGTTGATGTGAAGCGCCTTCGGGGGCAGCCTTGGGAGGCCGATACCCATGGACGAGGAGCGATGGTGTTTTTCGTGCCAAAGAGTGTAAAGGCGCTCACGGTGCACCTCCGCGATGCGGCCAGCGTGATACGCGTACAGACGCCCACCAAACCCGTGATTGCCAACAAATGCCTACACCTTGCATACAGCAGGTCCTTTGATGTGCCGTTACGGGATTCGATGCTTGAATCCGGGACATCCTGTTGCTTCGCTGTTGTCGGTTGGGATTCACAGGTTGAGCCATCAGCGAAGCAGGCGCAGGCGGATCTGATCGAAGGTCACGAGCGTCGAACAGCCCAACGGCGCGACGCTGCGAAGAAAGCTGAAGAATCGAAACGAAAGAGTATTGAGCGCAGCTTCGACGACTAGGCTCTGATAGCACGGTGATGGTGCACTAGTTTCAACGCGGACCTCACGACCATCGCCTGTCAGCGAGCACAACCCCGTGCCCGTGCCGCGCGAACCCTTCGGCTTCGGTGGCTGGAACGACAGCTGCTTCGGCGCGGGCAACGTCACCGGCTGGGACGGCTACAGCTTCTGGACGAGGCAGCGAAAGATCACCAGCAAGTGGGCGCTGCAGCGGGATCAGAACTGGATGAGTTGAAGAGCGGAGTCACCAGCAAGGATCGCGCTTGCGCGCTGGTGAAAGTTCCGTTGCATGGCGGCGTGAAGGCCGGACCCTCGCGGGCCGCGTCTGCCAAAGCCGCCAGCAAAGACCACCCAAAAAAGAGAGAGCCCATCCTCGCGGATGGGCTTCGGCCTGCAGCCGAAGCCGCAGGTGGGTACTTGTTTATCGTAGCACGCAGGCGTGATGTGGCAAGTAAAGCGGCCAAAGTTCATGGTTGCGTCGCCGGACCCCAACCTACTGGACATTCGATCGGCCCGTGTGCGTCCTGAAGACGCGTGGGCAGAACGCTCGCCATGACATCCTGCCTTCTCAAGGTGCGGACAAAGCTGGCCACGTCTGCCAACTCGCGAACAAGCCGCCCCGACTGCGGATTGATAACTCCCACCGGCAAACCGATGTCCTGCCGAACAATCTGTATCGCACCGGCGAGATCGGAGTCATTGCTGACAACCACCGCGGACTGAAATCGTCCCCGATGGGCCAGGTGCACCAGATCGGCGGCCAGATTCACATCGGATCCTTTCTCACGCAGCGCAAGCACAGGCACCCGCTCCCCTGCGGAGCCGTCCGGCAATTCAAGCGTCAGACGCTCACGTCGGCTCTTGAAGTGTCCAAATCGCAGCGTCACGGCATTCTGGCACTGCAGGGCGCGAAGGTGCATCTGCTGACCAATCGGATCGGCTTGGTCACCGTCTCCCTCGATGAAGATGGAGGTGTACAAACGCAACTCTGCTACATCGTGCCAGCGTGGGGAAAGCACCCGATGACACAGTGCCACCGGATTCACCCAGCGGACCCCAAATCTGCGCGCCACGCCGTAATGAAAGTTCAGCCCATCCACGAAGATCGTGGTGCGCCAAGGCACAACGGGCGGGCCAGTCGGGCGACGTGATTCGCACATGCCCGGGGTGTAACCCTCGGCAGTAGGCGAGCTGGAAGTTGGGGCTGATTTTCCCTCGATGGGTATCGACAGGAATTTCCGCCTAACTCAGCGGAGTCCGCCACATCACGACATACGTTGCCTTTCGGAGATGCCTGCCACCAGCGAGGAGACCGTGAATCATCGTTCTTGCTGTACCGTATCCCATAGGCTACGATTGCCACGACCGCGGTTCGCGTCACCGCGGCGTACCTCGGCTGGATCAATGGCCTGCGCGACCACTCCATCAGGGGCCGCATCCAGGTGCATGTGGATCGACTTGTGCATGGTCACCGCGGCGCCGACGGCGACAAGTCGACCCAATCACGCGACATTGCTCGCGCCATTCACCTTGCCCGAAACTGGAAAGACACCTGACATGCCCCCAACCCCACGCCGCAAGAGAAGTTCCGCCCGCCCCACCCGCACGCGCCCCTACGATGTGGCGCAGCAATTGCGCACCCCTCGCGAGATGGCTGCCTATCTGCAGGCCTGGCTCACCGAAGCGCCGCACGACGCGGCGGGTCTTGCACGCGCCCTGGGCGACATTGCACGTGCCCGCGGGATGACCAAGGTGGCACGCGCCGCGGGCCTGAGCCGCGAGAGCCTGTACAAGGCCTTGCGCCGAACCGGCAATCCAAGCCTGGACACGGTGCTGCGCGTGGCGAAAGCGGTTGGGGTGAGGCTGCGGGCGGAGGCGGCGTAGGGATTCGAGCGGCACGCTCGAATGCAGGAATTTCCGCCTGATCAGGCGGCCCGGGCCCCTTTCCGGCTTACGTTCCGGCGCATGCGCGCGGAATCAACATTCGCCAGGCAAGGGGCTTGACTATATATCGGTTGCGATATATGTTTCCTCCACTTCGACCCATTCGCTGGCTTGGATCGTCGCTGTTCGACCTGCGCGGCTTCCCTGAAGAAGCCCGACAGATCATCGGCGCTGAACTCACGCTGGTGCAGGGCGGAGAACTGCCGACTGACTGGAAGCCCATGCGCGGCATTGGCTCGGGAGTGATGGAGGTGCGCGTGCACCAGCCCGGCGAGTACCGGGTGCTGTTTGTGGTCAAGTTCGCCGAAGCCGTGTACGTGCTTCACGCGTTTGGCAAGAAGACACGAAAGACGCCGGATCGGGAACTGACGATTGCCCGTCGCCGATACGCGGAGATGCTGGCCCTGCGCGAACAAGGCGCCTGACCAACCCCCCATGCCCACCACCCGAAACAACGCACCCCGCCCCCGCACCACGCGCGCCACCGGCAACGTGTTCGCCGACCTCGGCTTTCCGCCACTCCAGGCGGCCAGTCTGCATCTGCGCGCACAACTCATGGCCGAGCTGATCCGGGTCGTGCGCTCGCGCAAGCTCACACAAGTTTCGGCGGCCAGGTTGTTTCAGGTGAGCCAACCCCGAATCAGCGACCTGATGCGAGCGAAGGTTGGGAAGTTCTCCAGTGACGCTCTGGTCGAGATGCTTGCAAAGGCAGGCATGGGCGTGAAGGTGCGTGCGGTGGGCCGACGAATCGTGGCGTGAGCACCGGCTTGGAGGCACGGCACGGGGCAGTTCCTTGGGGGCTTCTAAATCTGCAAACCCATCACATTCGCCGCACTTTGTGCGTTGAATACGTGCTACTATCACCGCATCTTCTGCGGTGTTTATGCGCTTCATTCACGCTGATCCTGACTGGCCCAACTTCCTCTGGAACGCCGAGGCACTCAGCACTCCGCTGGCCGCCGTCCGGCATCGCCAGGGACTGCTGCTCGGGCGCATGGGAACCTTTCCCCGAGAGCTTCGAGCCGAGGCTTCGACCACCACCCTGGCAAGCAACGCGACCGGCATGGCCGAGCTGATGCTCGATGCCACCCGTCATCAGACCAAGCCGCTCACCAAGCAGCGCCTGTTTGGGTGGCATGCCTCCCTGTTCCCCACCGCGCATGTCGGCATGCAGCGCATCACCGCTGGCGCATGGCGCACGTCAAGCTCGGAACCCGTGCGCGGAGTCTCCGAACCGGCGGGCCGCGAGCGCGCGCAGTTCGTCGCCCCAGCGGCCGATCGCATCGAGAGCGAAATGGCCACCTTCCTGGAGTGGTTCAACGGCACGCCCACGATCGACCCGGTGCTGATGGCCGGTACAGCGCACCTGTGGTTCGCAACACTTGAGCCTTTCGAGGCTGGCAATGACCAGATCGCCAGCGCCATCACCGAGATGGCATTGGCTCGCGCCGACGGAACACATGAGCGCTTCTACAGCATGTCCACTCGCATCGCGCGCGAGCGCAAGGCACACGACAAGCAGCTTTCGGCCGCACAGCACCGTGACCTGGATATCTCACCATGGCTGGAATGGTTCATCGGCTGCCTGGATCGCGCGATCAGCGATGCGGAAGACACGCTGGTACCCGTGCTGCAGCGCGCCGACTTCTGGAAACGCGCGCAGCGCCATACCCTGAACAAGCGCCAGCGTCTGGTGCTTGAACGCATGTCGGGCTTGCCCGAAGGCCTGCTCACCAACGCCACCTACGCGAAGATGGCGAAGTGCTCGCCAGACTCGGCCCTGCGCGACATGCGTGAAATGCTCGAATGGGGTCTGCTGCGTCGGACTGTGGGCGGCGGACGCAGCACGAGCTACCGCGTCGCGTGAATGCCTCAAGCGGGTGGTCCGTGACCGGCACAACGCGTCATTGGAATGCCGTGCCGTGCACCCCGGCATGCAATGCGCCAAAGCACTAGTCTCCGGGGATGACTAACACAACGCTCTCGGCCACTAGTGTGCTGCGCATCGCGATCCTCGCCACGCTGCTGCCGCTGGCGGCCTGCGTGTCGGTCACCTCGAACAGCACCCGGTCCGGCAACGCGTCGGCCGCCACGACGACGGCGGCCACCTCGGCCCCCACCGCCCCCATCACCGAGCAGCAGGTGAACGCCGCGCAGCAGGCGTGGTGCGATGGTCTGGTGAACGTGGCGCAGACGCACGCGAAGGGCGGCGACGCCAAGGCCGTCGCGGCGAAGATGATCGACGACCTCTACGACTACGCCGACGGCAAGGTGTTCTTCAAGCCCACGCTGGCGTATGGCCCGCGCACCTTCCGCCCCACGCGCGAGGGGGCGCTGGCGTACTTCGTCGGTGGCAACCCGAACTTTCCCGAGGACACCGGCTTTGCGCTGAAGGGCTGGACCAAGGCGCGCTATGACAACAACGCCGCCGAGAACGGCATCCAGATCCACGGCGACATCGCGATCACCATGGGCAACGTCTACATCACCGGCCCCGATGGCAAGGAAGTGATGGTCGACAAGACCTTCGTGTTCCGTCGCTGCAAGGACGGCAACCTGCGCCTGTGCGTGCACAAGTCGGCGTTGCCGTTCAATCCGAACTGACGAACATGCGAACGCTCAAGGCGCTCACGCTTGCAGCCCTGATCATCATTTCAAGCGGCTGCGCGGAAACCTCGCTGAAGGTCGGCCTTCAGACGCGATCGGCGATCTACGCCAACTCGCTCCTTGAACAGGAGAAGGGCGTGCGTGCGCTGCTCACGGCCAAGCCATCGCGCGTGGGCATCCTGCAGGGCGTGTCGCCCGGCGCACCATTGCGTGGGCTTGGCCCTCTGGCCAGCGATGCGGTGCGCGTCGGCCTTCATCGGCGCTGCGAGGACTCGACGGTGGTGAGTGGCCCCACGGTGGTGGGTCTTGCTGCGCGCGCCGGCAAGTCGCAGGAACTCGCTCGCGTGCTGCGCGATGCCAACGACACCGGCATTCTCTCCGCGCCCGACCTGGCCGAGCTGGGCAAGGCGACTGGCCTTGACTACTTCTTCCTGGCGATCGTTGGGGCGAACTACGTGCGCGACTCGACGCGCTTCAGCCTGTTTGGTCTCACTGCGGTGCGCTCGAACTGGACCACCTCCACGCTGACGCTGCAACTGTGGCACGCACCGACTGGTCGCATGGTGTGGCAGAGTGTGGGCGACTGCACCGAATACACCGAGACCGTGGCCACGGCTCCGGTACCGCTGCACATCGTGACGGCCGAGATCGCGGCGGCCATGGTGAACGATCTGGTGCAGGGTCGCTCGCGCACCACGCTCATCTGGGTCATGAACCAGCCGGCCAAGTCGGAGCCTGAACAGGTTTCCAGCGGCGCCGAGGCGCATCCGCTGCCCACGGACCCTGCGGATCCCGACGCCTACTGCCCCGCGGACAAGCCTGAAATCGAGCTGGAGCCAGCGATTGGTTCGGCAGGTTCAGCGCGGCAGTAACGGGCGGGTAGCGCAACCAAGAGTGAGAGTTCATCCGTTCACGTTTGCATGGAAGTCTCACCACCCCGGTACACCCACCCCGCCACCGCCTTCGCCGTATCGCGGTCAGCCTCGTCCGCCCCAAACCCCTCAGGCTCCGGAGCCACTAGCAGGGCGAAATGCGCCTCATTCCGCGCCAGCCACCGCTGCCGCAAAGCCTCCGGCTTCAGCTCATCGCGCATTCGGTTGTTCTCCTTGCGGCTGGCCAGCACCAGGTTGAACGGCGAGTCGAACGGATAGCGCGCCCAGGGGATGAAGTGGTCCACTTCGCCGGCATTGGGGCCGGTCAGGCTGAGACGCTGGTTGGTGTAGAAGCAGCGGCCGCCCTGCAGGCGGCGCAGACGCTCGGCGTACACCGACACGGCAGTGCGAGTCGGGCCGAATAGAAAGCTCTCAAGCTGGCGGTCGGGCCCGAGCTGCTCATTGTTGTCACGCACCCACAGCGCCCAGCGCGCCTGCACCATGCTCACGATCACGCCGTGCAGGCGACGCATGCTGGCGGCCACGCCGGGCTTCAACTCGATTTCGCGCAGGCGTGCGCACTCGGTGGCCGTGGGCGGATGCTCGTACAGGAACGGCTGCGACCGATCACCCCGCTGCGTGCCCACAACCTGTAGGCGGTACAGCACGTCGCGCGCCATGGTGCGGCGCGTGTCGCGCACCAGCTTCTGCATGTCGCCCTGATACTCGCGCCAACGCCGGTAGCGCGACTCACTGTGCCGCGACTGCTCGCCCATGAGCGTGATCATGCGCGAGGGTTTGCTGGCCTCGCGGTTCTGCTTCAGCACCAGGTTCAAGCGCTGATATGGACGCGCCATGTTCCAGTACAGCGCGATGAACTGGCGCGCGACGTCGTCCAGGTCGACGCGCAGCGGACGGCCGGAGTCGTCGCCCTTCTCCACAGCGATGTTGGAAAGGGAGAGCAGCAGTGCGAACTTGTAGGTGCTGGTGAAGCGGCCGGCGGAGAGGAGGCGTTCGAGGTGGGAGAGGAAGGTGAGATGGGAGGCAGGGCTCGTTGCGCTCACAATAATCTTTGCTTTCGACATCTGCGATACCTCACACTCTCACCGAACGATCACTGCTCCAACAGATGCCACTGCTCCAAATACTCCCTACTACTATCGCAATACTGTCTCATCGAGGTGTCCTTGCGGGGTTGGCCATCGAGCCGCTTTCCCTGAAGCCATCGGCGATGTGAAGTCTCGATGTAGTCAGCGACGATCAAACTGGGAACGATGTGAAAGGATGGGCGCTCGCCTTCCCCCTGAAGCAGGACAAATACGAAGAAGTGGCTTCCGCTACGCGGCACTTCGTCCTTCTTGTTGAGAATCCATTTCTCACCCCGTTTGCTGCTGGTCTTTACCTGAATCGATACTGAACGTTTGCCATCAGGCAGCGTCGCAATGATGTCGATGCCACGACTATTACGCAGCGTGATTGCGGCAATGAATCCGCGAGCCGATAGTTCGGCCGCAACGTAATACTCCCCAGCGACACCGACGAGCGTGCTTTCAAGTCCCGACTGCTTCCCCATCGTCCAGACCCCACCAGAGGGTTTTCATAACCGCACCAGCGGCGGTTGTTATGAGGTTCACTCTACTTCAAGAAGGCCAACGCGAAAGTGCACGGCTGCCCGGTTGGACGAAGATGTAGCCGATCCTGCTTCTGAGACAGCTTGATGCGGGTACTCACGCAGCCTCAGCGAGGTGACAGGGCTGCGCCACCGACTGGGCCGAGGCCCTGCCCGCCCACGTGGTCGCAAAGTGGCTCGGCCACAGCTCGCCGGTGGCGGCGAAGCACTACCTGCAGACGCGGGACGCGCACTTCGAGGTGGCGATCAGGTGTGGGGCGCGAGTCGGGTTGGGCGCTGCGACGGAGCCGGTACGAACGACGGCTTGAACTGAAAGCCAGCCCGCAGCAAGCTGACGCGAACCCCGCCGGAGATCGCATCTCCGGACCGACGCCCGAAAACGGGCGTTTTTGTTTCAAGACGCTGTGACGAAGCGCGCAATTTGTGGTGGCCCACGGCTACCCTTGCGATATTCTTCAATGGAGTATCTGGGGCCGCATGCTGGCGCGAGAGACGCCGCGCGAACTCCTGCAACTGGGGGTCTGATGGAACTCAAAACCGTTGTGATCTTGGCAAACTCGATCAAGAAGAAGCCTGGCCGCTGCATCGCAGGCCGGGAGGTCTCCCAATCAGGAACGAGCGTCAGCCTCGGCCCCTGGGTCCGCCCGGTCAGCCCCGACGGCGAGGCATTTGAGGGCGAGCTGATGCCTCGGCATTGCCTGACCAGCGGCAAAGAGGACATCGAGCTGCTGAGTATCTACGAGATCCCGCTTGGGCGGCAACGATCGGACCACGGCCAGCCCGAGAACTGGGACGTCGTGACCGGCAAGCCTTGGAAACGGGTGGGATCCCTGACGCGGTCGAGCCTCCAGAAGCTCATCGAGAATCCCCCTCATCTGTGGGACGCCAGCGTCCCAGGAGATCGGAGGGTGGCTGTCGATGCACCCCTCCAAGTCCGCGGAAACTCATCGCTGGCAATCATCCGACCGTCTGGTTTCCGAGCATGGGCCAAACGAGAGATGCATCAGCAGCGGGGCTACGAGAAGACGACTATCCGCGGGGCTTTCAGTTACGCGGGTAGGGAGTACGAGTTCGACATCACGGATGACGCCTTCGCTCCCGAGTTCCGCGCCAAGGCGACGCAGAGACGATCCGAGTATCGACCTGAGTTCGGCGACGACTGCGCTCTGTGCGTAAGCCTGAGTGCGCCGTTCAATGGCTACCATTACAAGTTGATCGCAGCCGTGATCCCATTCGCCGAGCAGCCCAAGCCGCTCGAAGAAGACATCCCGTTCTGAACCCATGAACCGAGCGCTGTACACCATCGGCCATTCCAACCACGACGCAGATGCGTTCGTGGATTTGCTGTGCCGAAGCGGGATCAGTGCGATTGCAGACGTCCGATCGAGTCCCTACAGCAAGTTCTCCCCTCAGTTCAACCGCGAGACCCTGAGCACGGTCCTCCGAAATCACGGGATCGAGTACGTGTTCCTTGGCCGGGAACTAGGCGCGCGGCGGGAGGAGCGGGAGTGCTACGTCGGCAATCAAGCGCGCTACGACCTCATCGCGAAGTCGCCGCTCTTCCGCGAAGGGATCGATCGAGTCGTCTCTGGCGCCGCAACGCACTCCGTTGCATTGATGTGCGCTGAGAAGGATCCGATCACTTGCCATCGAATGGTCTTGGTGTGCCGAGAGCTACGGACCACCGGCCTCGACCTGCGACATGTGCTCGAGGATGGCGCAGTGGAGTCCAATCTCGAAGCCGAGAATCGACTGCTCGATCTGGCGGACCTTCCTCGCGGCGACCTGTTCCGACCCCGCGAAGCACTGGTTGAAGAGGCCTACGACCGTCAGGCGCGACGCATTGCCTGGACCGAGCGCGAGGCGGCAGGTGCACCAGGCGCGGTTGTCTCACGCGATCATGGAGCCCTGCCATGAACGTGTTCACCATTGGATTCACTGAGAAGCCGGCGAAGCGGTTCTTCGAACTGGTGAAGGGCTCAGGGACGAAGCGTGTGGTCGATGTGCGCCTCAACAACACGGGCCAGCTTGCGGGATTCAGCAAGCGCGACGACCTGATCTTCTTCCTTCGGGAAATCTGCCAGGTCGACTACGTGCATGTCCCGGAACTCGCGCCCACCGCTGACATCCTTGACGCGTACAAGAAGCATGGTGGCGCCTGGCCGGTCTACGAGGCCGAGTTCCTCAGCCTGATGGAGAAGCGCCGAATCGACCAGTCGATCGCTCGGGACGTGATCGACCAAGGCTGCCTCCTCTGCAGCGAGCACAAGCCGCACCACTGCCATCGGCGGTTGGTCGTCGAGTACCTCGAGCGCAAGTGGGGCGGGCTCACGACAACGCACCTGGTCTGAACCGGGCAGCAGTCGCCCTCTGCGGCGTTCCCAAAGCGACGCACTCCGCTCCCAAAGCGTCACGAAAAGCGTCTCAGCACCCGACCGCTTCGGTTTGCAACGCCTCGCTTCGACTGCTCGTAACCCCACAAACGCAGCGTGGTTGTGCCGCTCGTTGCGAGCAGGCACAACCACGTGCGATTCTTCACAGTGGGCGGAGAGGGATTCGAACCCCCTGCGGATTGCCGAGGGTTTCGAGGGGTCTGGGGCGAAGCGGCGCAGAAAGCGGCACACGAGGGCGAGGCGCGATCGGCGAGGCGGGCGCGACGTGGCGCTACGGGGCGCGGGGACGCCGGGGTGGCGTTTTCGGGCGGGCTGGGCCGGACCGAGGGCACACGGGGCAACGTGGCGGCGCTGGTGGCGGGGTTCGGGCGGGCTGAGCGCGGCCGAGGGCACACGGGGCGTCGTTGCGGCTCAGGGGGCGGGCCGGAGGCGCGGCCACGGGTCCTCCCCGGCGCAGGAAGCATGCTCTTGGCCCGACGGAGGAGCTGGCGGGGGCGACTGAGTTTGTTTCGGAAGGTGTCACCGGTGTCACCGGTACCGGAACCCAGTCGCGACCGGCCTCTTTGCTCTTGCAGTCGCAAGCAAACTGCGAAACCGCAAGGCGGCACTCCCAGCATCGCGACCTGACACCGACAAGCGATACACCCGCGTGGGCTTTAATACCTTGAAGAAGTCGCCAGTCCCACACCAATCAACCGCGCGGCAACAAAGGCCTTGGGGCACGAGCGAGACGACGCCCAACCGAAACGCCGCCACTATCACTCAAACTGACTTCCCATCCGGCTGAGCGCGATTCAGTCTGTGCTTCGGCAGTTCCTCTACTGCACATTCCCAATCCGCATGATCACGAGCGTTTTGGGCGATCTCGATCTGGGAGCCACAAGCGACGATTACTGAACATCTCCCAGCAACACGCCCCTACGGCTTCGATGGCCTGCTACGCGTCCCAGAGGGGGCGGCACGCGAACTCTTAGCAACCGGAGAACTGGATGCTGCGGGCTGTGACGCACCGCCGAGCGCTCCGGCGACTCGCTGCTGCCAGTCATTCTCCAGCAGTAGCTCGAATCGGATGTGCTGCTGTCCGTGCTTGAGTATCAACTCGCCCGCGGGGACGGCGGGCTGCGAGTGCTGGGTCAGCAGGTTGAACAGATTCTCTTTGTACGCGGTGTCGGCGCTTCCGGCGAGGTGGAGACCCTTTGTCTCCAATACCGTGAACCGGACCACGCCCGAGCCGTCTCCATCTAAGCAGGCAAGGAAATCTGGGTACACTCGCCCGCGCTGCCATCCCTGCAGCGACCAATCCTGTCGAACAGCAATGCGGTGCCACCACTTCACGGCATCGTCGCCGTCCAAGTACCACGCGACCTTCTCTTCCAGACCGTTGACCTGCTTGCGGTAGATCGGCTCGAGGTAGCTCTTCTCGATCGGCGTACCATTCTGCCGAGTGAGCACCTGATCGGCATCGAGCACATCGATTTCCAGTGTCTGCGCGAGCTCCCAGTTCAGACTCGGGTCATTCGACGAAACTAGGCTGAACGACAGTTCGCCCGCCGACAGCATCCGCCGAAACTCGGCTTCTCCGGCGTCGTTGACCTGCTTCTTCAGGTCCTCCTTGATTTCGCCCAACAACGCCAACCGGTTGGCGAAGATGCGTGCCTCCGAGATGCCGCGCTGGCGCAGCGCCTCAATCGCCTGATCGACAATCCGTGCGCCCTGCCAGGGGTTGGGGACCATATCGAGCAGGAGCCGTGCCAGCGCCGCCGTCTCCAAATGCCCATCTGCCGCGGCAATGGTTGTCACCGGGCTCGCCTGCACAGCGGCCGCACCATCGTCCCCTACATCGACGCGGGCCTGAGAACGTTGGATTCCCTCGGCCGAATCCGGCGAAAAGGTGTCCCGTCCCGAGAACTGGAACGCATCCCACGGAAGGCGCGGCAGGAGGTCCCGCTCATAATCGAACTCCCGCCAATCCTTGGTCTTGTAGTGCTTCGACAGCACGCGTGGCAAGAAGACCTTTACGCCCTTGAACGCGTCACGTCGCTTGAGCGTCACCCGCTTCGAGCCCGCCACCACACCCTTCCCGGCCGCGCGCACGCCCGCGGCGAGGTCGCCCATGCCTTCGTCCTCGAGCGCCCGCCGCACGTTCGCGACGGCCTCCTGCACATTCAGGTCGTGCGTGATCACATAGCACTCGTCCAGCGCCGCCACGCCGGTCAACTTCGCGCCGGGCTGGCGGAGAACTCGACCGACCATCTGCGTCAGGGCCGTATCCGCCGTCGTCTTCGACAGCACGACCAGAACGTACGCGAAGGGGCAATCCCACCCCTCGCGCAAGGCATCCTTGGTGATGATGTAGCGAACCGGGCACTTGTCGGAAAGCAGGCCCTTGCCCTCATACGCCGGGTTCTTGTCCACCTCGGCGAGCTCGTCGTTCGACGACGACTTGATCCGGATCTCGTCCTTGTCCACGCCAAGCTTCTCGATGAGGTGCTCGCGCACGACGTCGGCGTGGATCTCGTGTTTGTCCCGCTGGTCCGCCCCCGTGCGCTCCACCCGGATGAGCATGATCGGCCTGATGTACCGGTCCTGATTGTTCTGCACCTTACGGGCGGCCTTATTGAGCTCGTCCAGCTTCTCCTTCGCCGCCGCCAGTGCGTGCTTCCAGTCGGCCCGCCCCTCGTTGATCAGGTTGATGGGGAGCTTGATCATCTCTTCGTCCTTGAGGGCCGTGCCGGTGACGTTCACCAGCACGTTGCTGATGTGCTCTCGCGGGTTCGGTGTGGCTGAGAGCTCAAGGATGAATCGCGGGTTGTGCGAGGCGATGAAGTTCAGTGCCGTGGCCGAGTATGCCTTGTGTCCCTCATCGATGACGACCAGTGGCTGGGTCAGACGCAGCACGTTCGCGAGACTCTGCTTCGCCATGACGCCGCCGATGGCGAAACCCTCTTCGGTCAGATCGTTCACTTCGAGATCCGGGTGCTCACGCAGGAGCGCCGCGTTTCCCGTCGCGTCGTCCACATCCGGGAAGAACGATGGGTACCGTCCCGTGTCACGGAACATGATGCGGGCGGCCTTGGACTCCGTCTTCACCGCGCCGGCCTGCAGCATGATGAGCATCACGCACAGGTAGTTGTCCACGTCCTGCTTCGTGAACGCGTCGTTCTTCTCCAGCAACTTGACGCGCCCGCCCGAGGCGCGTTCAAGCATCTGTCGATACGGATGCTCACGGTTGGCGAGCGTGCGCCAGGTCTGCGAATAGATGGCATCCGACGGGACGACCCACAGCACCAGCCCTGTCTGTGTCTTGAACGCCTCAGCGTTAATCCGGTCCACCGCGATGGTGCCGAGCAACGTCTTGCCGCCCCCAGTAGGGATCTTCAGGCAGACATTGGGGATCGGCCGCTCTCGCCCGTCTTCGCGTTCGATGTACGCCGGGACCAATTCGGACCCATCAGGCATCCGCAACTTCGGCAACGCGCCCGCGGTCGCCAGGTCCTGCCACGCGTCGCGGCAGTAGTCGCCGAGCTTGGCCTCGCGCCCCTTACTTTTTTGGAACTCGACATACTCCTCCGCCTCCTTCCGCTTGCCAGCGAGGGTGGAGAGATAGCCGCTGAGCCGGTCGAGCACATCGATCTGGTAGTCCTTGAGTTTCATTCAGTCCCCAAGGATGCGGTGAATGGCGTACGGCAACTGGCAGAAGTCCACGCCGCGCTTGGTGAGGTCGCGCTGGCCCATGAACTTTGCCGCAGCGAATACCAGCGTTTTCTTGCCCGTCTTGTTCGTCGCGACGATGGCGTCCACCACCTGCTCGGTGAGCGCGGCGTCGTTGCTCCGCAGCCACGCCTTGTCCGGGTTATAGAGCAGGTGCACGCGGTGACTCTCCGTCTCGCCGATGTAGCCGACGGTCTTGCTGGTCTGCTTAGGCACGTCAGCCAGGGTGAGGCCAGTGGCGGTGTAGAAGACATACTTCGCGAGGGCGTCGAACGCGGGCAGACCGTCCGTGAGCAGCGCCTCGATGGACATCTCGGGCCCGAGCGTGGCGAAGGTGAATGATCCGCCGAGGCCGTCTGTCTTCTGCTTGACGTCTTTCTCCCCGGTGACGACCAGTTCGCCATCCTCGACGGCGGCCTTGATCCGGTCGAATCGCTTCCCGGCCATCATCTCGATGCCTTCGACTTTCTCGATCAGGTCCTTGGCCTTCTTGAGTTTCGTCCAGGTGATCGGCTCGCGATGCAGTTCCTCGCGCTGCGTCCCCTCGAACGCGTATCCCTTGATGACGCGGCGGACTCGCTCGGCGGTAAGTCGATCGGCGTACGGCTCCATTTCGACCATTAAGAACCGCCTGTTACCACCGTCCTGCTCGTTCAGCTTCAGGACCGCGTGCCCCGTCGTGCCACTTCCCGCGAAGGAATCCAAAATCACGGCGTCGGTGTTCTTCAAGGCAATCGCTTGCACAAAAAAGCCGACGAGCGATGTCGGTTTCGGGTACTTGAACGGCGGGGCATCTGGCTCTGGGAATATCTCCGCCAATTCCTTGGAGCCGTCCTCATTCGTGCCCACCCCTTCAGCGGGCGTAAGAAGTGTCGGAGGTGCCTTCGACTTGGATCCCTGATCAGCCCGGTAGACATTAATCCGGAAGTCCTTGCTGACCACAAACTCGCTGCCACCCTTCAGTTCCTCATTTACCGTCGCTTGGCTCCACCTGAACCGACCGCGAAGGCGAAAAGCGCATTCGATTTTGCCCTTCACCACCTTGAGGGGATCAAGGAGTTCGACCTGCAGATCGCCTTCCGGGCCTTTCGGCCCAGCCACCACAGACCCATCCGGGAATCGCACGCCTACTTCAACTACGCCCGCGGGGAACTCAATCGTACTCACGGGGTTCGGTCGGTTAAGCAAGGGAACGGCCTTCTCGGCGTACGCCGCGGTCCCGTGCAACTCGACGGTGCTTGATCCCTTCCGGTAAGCGACGACGTAATCCGTCATGTTGCGGGTTTCGTCCGCGAGGTTGCTGCCCTTTTTCTTCCGCAGGCGGGTGAAGATGCCTAACTGCTGCTGCTCACCAAAGACCTCATCCATCGTGCAAGTCAGACGGTGCAACTCTTCGTCACCGATCGAGATGAAGATCGCACCCGAGTCCGCCAGAAGTTCCCGCAGTAACTGCAGCCGAGGCCACATCATGCACAACCACTTGTCGTGGCGCTCCAGATCCTCCTTGTCAACCGGGTTGGCCTCCTTCTTGAGCCACTCCTTCATGAGCGGACTGCGGACGTTGTCGTTGTAGCACCACCCTTCATTGCCCGTGTTGTAGGGCGGATCGATGTAGATGCAGTCCACCTTCCCCGCGTACACCGGGAGCAACGCCTTGAGCGCGTGCAGGTTATCGCCGTGGATGATCAAGTTGTCGTCGAGCGACGGCTTCTCCCCCTTCGCCGGGAGGGACTTCTTCGCATCCACCACCAGTTCCCGGAACGGGACAGACAGGTGGTGCGTGTAGACGAACGACTTACCCTTGAATTCGAGTGATGGCATGGGATCTCACGTGGCGATTACAGACAGGACGGCTGGGGATCGAACGATGAGTTCAGGTCGCTTGCGGTTGACGGAGGCCGCAGGAGGCCCAACTTGTTGCGACGGGCCGATTGCGTCGCGGGCAGCGGGCCGATGCTGACGGATCTTGCGGCCGCGCACCTTGCGCCATGGTGCGCGCCTGCCTAACGGCGCCTTCGACACCAGCTGGTACCACGAGCGGTCGGTGATGGCCAGGACGTCCGGAGCGAGTTCCGCACGCCCCGGAAGGCGGATTAATGACTGCACGCGAAGAATTTATCAGTTGTTGGCGGGTGGTGCGCGCCAGTCACGGCTTTCATGCTGCTCTCTGTCGGTCGACGCTTTGGCTTGCGAGGGGGGTACCACGACGTAGCCCCTCATCTCTGTCGGTACTGGTGACCACTCCGGTCGCGGGCGCTGGGATCGCTTCCCAGTGAACGACCGGGCTGGGGTCCTGGCGCTTGCTCGCCCCAGGCCTCGCCCGGTCGGCCCGCCCTGAAGGCGAGCAAGACCATGGCAGACGACAACCGACCCACCCTCCCCTCGATGGCGAATCCGACCCAGACCTCGACACCGGCACCGCGTCCGCGACGACTGAGCCTGTTCGGCCCTCCCGTCGCTGTTGTCGAAGCCTTCGCGAAGGAGATGACGCTCATCAACCAAACCCCCTTGCTCGCGCTCAAGGCGGTCATCGACCTTGGGCTGGAGCTCGATAAACCAATCGCCTCCCAGCCTGCGGCACCAGCCGCCGAGACGCCGACCGCGCCTGCGGCCGAGCCCACTCCCGATCGCCCTACGCCCTCCATCGGCACCGGCCTCGATTGGCAGACCGCCCGCGACCGCCTCATCGCCCTCCGCCGGGCTGGCGAATCCTTCACCTCTCTCCGCGACCTCGCCGCGCGCGTCGGTTGCTCCGAGGGCCTGATCCGCAAGGCGATCAAGAGCGACGTCGGCCTGCGTGCATGGGCCGCGAGCACCAGCCGCAAGGCCGCGCCCGACGTCGACGCCGCCATCGCCAGCGCCTTGGTTTGATGGCTTGGCAGGTGCTTCATCAGGCGCTCGCGCAGCTTCACCCGGAACTTGCGCGCGAACCCGTTCGCCTTCACGCCCGCCTTGTGCTGCTCGAAACGCTTCTGCGGCTCCAGCCACGTTGATCCAACGTACACGCATGGCTTGTCCGCGCGCGCATCGGGGTTGCGCTCACGGAATGCCCGGATGTGCATCCCGGCGCGGTCGCGCTCGATCACGTATACGCGGTAGCGCGGCGAGACGCGCTCGGGCCTGCTGAAGCGAGCGGTGCAAGGCCTAGGGAACGCGTGAATTTCAGCTGACCGTGAGCGTGCAGGCAGTCAACTGTGCGCATGTTGTCATGAGTGGGACCCATTGCTCTCTTCCTCGTACCTTCCCATACCCCATGCCCCTCCCCACCCTGCTCCTCTGCGCCAGCCTCTCGGCCACGCCGGACACGCAGGTGACGACCGACCAGGGTCTGATCTGGACCGAACAGCAGGGCTTGCTGGGTCGGCGACCATTCAGGCGCGGATCCCTGCTGTCTTCCGGCATTGCCTATGCCCACACCGACCCCGACACGCCCGAGCTGCGCCAGGCGTTGATGCTGGAGCCCGTCGCGAAGGACCCCGGCTTTGCCGCGCGCGCAACTTGCCTATCGCTACCGATATGTTGCATTGCTCGGCATGAACCTGCTCATCTGGGACGGCGGGCTCGTGCTGCATGTGGGCAACGACTGGGTGCCCGTGTCCACCGAGGCAGAGCGGCGCGCCGTGCAGGCCGGCCTGACGCTGCCACCGGTACCGTTCACCTACACCGTGCCGCCAGCGGGCGCGTTGCTGGTGGGCGCGGTGGGTGTGTGGTGGTTGCGGCGCAAGTTCGCGTCGCGTGGATGAGCGGGCGCGGTCGGCGCGGGTGCGCGGGGAAAAAAGGCAGCAAGTCCTGGAAAGGCGATCGACCGCAATAGTGTGTACCGCATGCGTGGAGAAGCGCCGACGCCGACTTTGACTTGTGCATACGGTATGGCATACTCATGCTTCAGCTCGTTCGCCGATCAGCGCCATGAACTACCCCGTCCTCATCACCAAGCAGCCCCGCTCCGACTTCGGCGTGATTGTGCCCGACCTGCCCGGCTGCATCACGGCGGGTCGAACCATGGACGAAGCCCTCGAGTTGGCGCGCGAGGCGATCGAGCTGCACCTCGAGGGTCTTGTCGAGCACGGCCAGATGCCACCCCTGCCCCGAAGCATCGACACGCTGCGCGCCATGCGCCGGTTCGCCGGCGGCACCTGGGCCGTGGTGCAGGTGGACCCCGCCGGTCTGCGCGTGCGCGTGGTGCGCGTGGGCGTGACCATGCCGCAGCGGCTGCTCGACGCCATCGATCGTCATGCACGCCAGAGCGGCGAGACGCGCTCGGGCCTGCTGGCACGCGCGGCCATTCGCTACATCGGCCGCGAGGGTGATGCGCTGCCCACGGCCGAGGCCGGTGGCGTGCGGGCGCGGCGCGTGCGTGCGGCGGGTGGCGGTGGTGCCAGCATGGGTGCCACGCGGCGATCGCGGCGGCGCTGAGGCATTGGGTGAGCGTGTGCGCCACGCACGGTGAGAAGCGTCCGGAAAAAGGGCGGCAAGTTGCAGGCGACCGCCTTGCGGGCGTTACGGTGGCTTCGCGACCACCGGCCACGCGCACCATGCGCACTTTGAGGGATTCCGCGATGTCGCCGCTTGACCCATGTATCCATTCGTATACATTTCTCAAGACCTCGTCGAGGCGCTGCCAGAGTTCCTGAAATGGTTCTGGAGCGTTCGCGATGCCACCACGCGCGGACGCATCGCGGATCGGGTCGGACGACTGGCAAAGGGCAATCCTGGAGACTTCAAGATGATCGATCGCAACCTGTTCGAGCTTCGACTGCACTTCGGTCCTGGCTATCGGGTGTATTTCGCCAAGCGTGGAAAGGTGCGGGTGCTGCTGCTTGCAGGCGGCGACAAGTGGTCGCAACCACGGGATATCGCCCTGGCTCGCTCACTTCGAGATGGAGAAGGCCTGTGAGCACCGCGAACCGAGCCGTGCGGCGCGGCGTCAGCGCCACAAAAACAGGCAAGCATGTCTCTCGGGCCGTTCCCTTCGATCCGGCTGATTACCTGATCGGCGAGGAGGACGTTGCCGGCTTCCTCAGCGAGTCGATTTCCGACAGTCGCATGGACGAGATCCTGCACAGCTTCTTCACCGCCTGCCGCGCGCGCGGTATCGGCAAGATGGCACGCGCATCCGGCCTGGGCCGTGAGAGCCTGTACAAGGCACTGGCGCCGAACGCGCACCCGCGGTTCGAGACCATCTTGAAGCTGGTGCGGGCCTTCGGTCTGATGTTCGAGTTGAAGGTGGCACCCAAGGATGTGCGCCGCCGCGCGGCCGCGGCCATGGCGGCACCCAAGCGACGCAAGACGGTGCGCGCCGTGGCGCACACGCGGCGAAAGTCGGCGTAGCGGAAAGAGGGCCGCAGGATCCGGTCCCCGCTCTTCCGGGCACTAGGGTGTGCGCCACGGCATCCAATGAGGATTCGCTGATCGCACAACAAATGGATTGGTCCCATGCCCCTGCACCGATATGCTCATTTCATGAGCAGTGCGCTTCTCTCACGCATCACGACCGACCCGGGCCAGTGCGGCGGTCGTCCTTGCATCCGCGGCATGCGGATCCGGGTGCGTGATGTGCTGGACTTGCTGGCCAGTGGCGCTTCGATCGAGGAAGTGCTGCACGACCACCCATCCCTTGAACGCGACGACGTGCTGGCGGCCATCGCCTACGCGGCGCAGTTCACGGATCATGCGGTGGTGCGTGTGGCGTGAGGGAAGCGATCGACCGCGCACCAAGCGGTTGGCGAAGTCTTGATTCCTCGCCAATATGAGAGGGCATTCCTGCTGCATTGCGCTACGCTTTGCAGAAGTTCGCCATCGAGGAATTCCCCCCGTGACCACCCCTGCCACCCACCCCGCCGGCATGTCCAGCAAGGACATGATCGACGCCTGCATGAAGCACAGCCTGTTCTCGTGGAGCGCCACGGGCAAGGTGGACCCGATTCCGGTGGCGCGCGCGGAGGGCATCTATCTGTACGGACCCGAGGGTCAGCGCTGGATCGACTGGAACAGCCAGCTGATGAGCGTGAACATCGGCCACGGTCACCCCAAGGTGATCAAGGCCATCCAGGACCAGGCCGCGCAGCTGGCCTATGCCTACCCCGGCATGGCCACCGAGATCCGTGCGAAGCTCTCGCTGCGGCTGGCCGAGCTGGTGCCCGGTGACCTGAACACCTTCTTCTATTGTCTTGGAGGCGCCGAGGCGAACGAGAACGCCATCAAGGCCGCGCGCATGTTCACGGGACGGCACAAGATCCTGGTGCGCTATCGCAGCTATCACGGCGCGACGAACGGCGCGATCTCGCTGACCGGCGACCCCCGCCGCTGGCCCACCGAGCCCGGCATGCCTGGCGTGGTGCGCGTGATGGACCCCCGGCCCTACGACTACAGCTTTGGCACCACGGAAGAAGAGATCGTTCGCAACAACCTGACCTACCTGGAGGAAGTGATCCAGTACGAGGGCCCCAAGAACATTGCCGCCATGTTCATCGAGACGGTGACGGGCACCAACGGCATTCTTCCGCCGCCGAAGGGCTACCTGAAGGGCTTGAAGGCGCTGCTCGAGAAGCACGGCATTCTGCTGGTGACCGACGAAGTGATGTGCGGCTGGGGTCGAACCGGCAAGCTCTTCGCGTTCCAGCACGGCGACATCGTGCCCGACATCGTGACCATGGCGAAGGGCCTGACCAGCAGCTACCTGCCGCTGGGCGTGATGGCGGTGAGCGATCGCATTGCCAACCACTTCCGCGAGAACGTGTTCTGGGGCGGCCTGACCTACAACGCGCACCCGCTGTGCCTGGCCAGCGCGCTGGCCGCGGTGAACGTGCTGGTGGAAGAGAGCATGGTGGAGAACGCCGCGCGCATGGGCGAGGTGATGCGTGGCCACATGGAGCGGCTGGCGAAGAAGCACCGCTGCATCAAGGAGCACCGCAACATCGGCCTGTTCGGCACGATCGAGCTGCGCAAGAACAGCAAGGGCGAGCGGCTGGTGCCCTACGCGGGCACGCACCCCGTGATGCCGAAGGTGGGCAAGTTCCTGAAGGACAACGGCCTGTTCACCGTGCTGCAGTGGAGCACGCTGATGTGCAACCCGCCGCTGTGCATCAACGAGGCGCAGATGGCCGACGGCTTCGGCATCATCGACCGCGCGCTGGATCTGGTGGATGAGGTGTTCGAGGGGTGAGGCGATCGTGGGCGAAAGTTGGCGGAAATTTCGCCCTTTCGTGGGACTCTGCAGGCCCGGGCCTTAGACTGAAACCGTGATCCTCGACGCGCGTCGCATCGAATTGCTCGACCCCGTTTCCGAACGGGCCTTGCGTGCGCTCACGCCGGCCCAGAAGTGGGAACTCGCCAATCGCATGGTGATCGAGGCGCGCGAGAGCATCACGCACATCGTGCGAAACGCCTGCCCGAAGTGGTCCGACGCGCAGGTGCGTGCTGAAGTGATCCGAAGGATGGGCTGTGGGTCCCCGTGACCTGCTTCGACTCGTCTCGGGCGAGTTGACGGGTCTCGGCATACGACACTTCGTCACCGGGTCGATGGGGTCGATGGCGTATGGCGAGTATCGCTCGACGATCGATGTGGATCTTGTGGCGGATCTTCGACCGTCGCACCTGAAGGCGCTTGCGACTGCATTCCAGGAACCGGACTTCTATCTCAGCGAGTCGGCGATGCGCGAGGCGCTGAAGACCTTTGGGCAGTTCAACCTGATCCATGTTCCGAGCGCCATGAAGGTTGATTTCATGATTCCGGAGCCATCGGCGTTCAACGTAAGCCGGTTTGAACGAGTTCGACAGGTACCACTGGCTGAAGGCGTGACCGTTCCGGTGGCCTCGCCCGAGGACATCATCCTGATGAAGTTGCGTTACTTCACCTCGGGTGGCTCCGACAAGCACCTGCGTGACATCGCGGGAATGCTGCGGGTCATGCGCGAGCAGGTTGACCGTGGCTACATCGAGCGGTGGGCACGTGACCTCGGCGTGACGGATTCGTGGCTTGCCGTGGCGAACGCATCGTCCTGAAACGCGAGCCAACTCTCGCTCAAGCCTCGCCGAATCTGCTGCCGCGCATGCCCTGGCGGTAGACGATCGCCGCCACGATGAATCCGGTGAACCACGAGTAGGGATAGATGTGATCCCACAGGTCGGGGCCGCCGCCCATCATCTTCACGCTGCGCAGGAAGCCGATGATGTTGGGGGCCACGCCAGCGATCAGCGCGAACATGGCCACCCAGTTGATGCCGGCGTAGCGGCCGCGCGGGCGGTACAGGTCGGGCACGTCGAGTTGCTTGCCGCGCACCAGCCAGTAGTCGACCACCATGATGCCGGCGATGGGGCCAAGCAGGCCGCCATAACCCACCAGCCAGTTGAAGATGTAGGCCTCGGGGTTGGCCAGCAGCTTCCACGGCATGATGAGGATGCCGAACACGCCGGTGATCACGCCACCGGTCTTGAAGCTGATCAGGCGCGGCGCGCAGTTGGCGAAGTCGTTCGCGGGGCTCACCACATTGGCGGCAATGTTGGTGGCGATGGTGGCGATGGCCACGCCAACCAGACTCAGCAGCGCGATGAACCAGCGGGTGCCGGGATCCGCGATGAGCGGTGCATCAAGACCGGTGGGTGCCGTGCTGCTCGTGATGTGACCAAGCACGACCACCGGGTCCCACAGCGTCTTCGGGTCGGTTCCCTTCAGCAGCTCCTCGGCCGCGCTGGTGATGACAACGGCCATGGCGCTGAAGGCGAACATGGTGGTCGGCAGGCCGAGCGTCTGGCCCCACATCTGCTCGCGCTGCCCGCGGCCGTACCGCGTGAAGTCCGGGATGTTCAGGCTGAGCGTGGCCCAGAACCCGATCATGCCGGTGAGGCTTGGCACGAACACCTTCCAGAAGTCCGCGTGCGTGGCGAAGCTGCTGGGCCGATCGAACATGGGCCCCAGGCCGCCGGCGCGCGAGACGATCCACCACAGCAGCCACACGGCCATGATGAGCACGATCGGCGCGCTCCAGTTCTCGAACACGCGCACGGCATTCATGCCGAACAGGATGATCACGATGTTGAGCACCCAGAAGATGCCGAAGGTGATCGCGCTTGGAACGCCGAGGCCCATGATGGCGGCGCCGCCACCAACGTCGGCAAACGCGGGCCACGCGGCCACCAGAAAGGTCTTGACCGCCTCGCCGCCAATGTAGGTCTGGATGCCGAACCATCCGCACGCCACGATCGCGCGCAGAATGGCTGGCACGTTCGCGCCCACCGTGCCGAAGCTGCTGCGCGCAAGCACCGGAAACGGAATGCCGTACTTCGTGCCCGGGTGCGCATTCAGCAGGATCGGAACGAGCACGATCACGTTGCCAAGCGCGATGGTGGCGAGCGCCTGCCACCAGTTCATGCCGAGCGCGATCAGGCCGCCCGCAAGCATGTAGGTGGGCAGGCAGTGCGCCATGCTGATCCACAGCGCCGCGAAGTTCCAGGTGGTCCAGGTGCGACGCGCAGGCGGCACCGGCGCCAGGTCGCCGTTGAACAGCGGGCTGGTGGCGATGTCGGCAGGAAGGTGGGCGAGCGCTTCGCGGGTCAGGGTGGGGTCGTGCATGGGGTGCTCGAAACCTCCATTCGACCCATTGAGGTGAAAGGGTGGAAAATCGAGGCACCAACCCGCGTTGGAACGCCCGTTTCGGCGTTGCTTCAGGTGCCTGGCATTTCCTGCATCGGCTGCAACCGCACCAAAATCTCGGCGGTGAACACCGCCTTCGGATCGCCGCGATCACCGAGCGTGCGCGCAATGGTGGCCGCCGTGCGTGGCACCGTGCCCTCGAACAGCGTGCGGCCCTCGAACATCACCTTCACCGGCTGGTCAAGGTCGAGCATGCCGTCATCAAGCAGGATGCGGAGCTGCTCGATGCCCGGCGCCTCATCGATGGTGATGACCTGGCCCTCGCGGTGCGCCACCACACGCTGGCCCGCCTTTGGCGCGGGGTTCTCGAGCCAGTAGAAGCGCGGCTCGGTCACGTCATCCTGCAGCCACACGATGCGCGAGGGGCGCAGATTGCGCGTGAACTTCGCCATCCACGGCACGGCGACGGCGTCCTTGCGCTCCATCCAGTGACCGTTCTCGGGGTAGATGGTCACCTGGTGTGGGTAGCCGCCAGGATCCTTCGCGGAGAGTTCATCGAGCGTGGTCTTCCACTGCGCGGCGATCTCGTTGCGGTTGAAGGCCGCATCCTTGCCGCCCATGAAGATGGCGAACGGCAAGTTGCGCAGACCATCGGGACGCGTCTCGTTGGGATGCCCAGCCATCATGCTGGCGGCGGCAAAGCGATCGGCCATGCGCGTGCCGAGCTGGTACACGCCGTCGCCACCGGCGCTGTAGCCCATCAGGTAGACGCGATCGGGGTCGACACCCTCGATCAGCACCATGTCGCGGATGAGGTGGTCGAAGAGCGTGTCCATGTGGCCCTGGTGCCAGAGATCCCAGGTGTCGGTTGGTGCGCGCGGCGCCACGTACACCCCCTCTTCCGGCTTGTAGAGCCTCTTCTGATTGTCCCACTGCTTGTCGTTCACCTCGGCGGGCGCGCCACCACCGCCGTGCATGCTGATGTAGAGCGCGCGGCCGCCTGCGGGCTTGTCGCCGTAGACCTTCCACCAGATCGGCATGCGCTTGCCGGCCGCCTCGATTGCCTGTGCTGCAAGGTCGGCCTGGGCGATCTTGCGCGTGTCGGCACGGTAGCGATCGATGAACTGCGAGCGCCGCGATTCCGCCTCTGCGCGGGAGAGCGGCTTGGCATTGGCGGGCTCGACGCCGCCCGCGTAGCGCGCGGTCACGTTCGTGGCGCGTGCGCGCGGACGTGATGGGTCGAAGACCATCGGAAACTCGATCGGCGAGTCGTTCCACGTCACCGCGTAGATGGCATGCTCGGGCTTGCCGTCGTTCTGCTTGCTTGCGGGCCCCGCGAACCAGCCTTCGTCCAGGCGATCGTCGGTGGGTTCCGCCGCGCCCGTGAAGCGCCACCTGGTGCCATCCCACACTTCCACCCACGAGTGGTTGCCTTCGCGATCGATCCACGAGGGCACCCCCACGAAGCGCGCGGGAATGCCCACGCTGCGGCAGGCATCGACAAGCAGCACCGACAGGCCCGTGCACGATGCCAGGCCCGTTTCCATCGACTCGCTCGGTGACTGATCGCTGCGACGGCGCTTGGTGCTGTACTTCACGCCGATCGCCGGAAAGAGCTTCTGGTTCACGCGCGCTGCGGCAAGGCCCGGGTCGGTCACGCCCTGCACCATGGGCAGGCAGCGCTCGCGCATGCCTGGCATCCAGCACTCGCGCTTCTCGCTGATGCTGGCGTAGGGAAGGATCGCGTCGCGGAAGAGTTCCTCGCTCACCTGCTCGCTCCAGGGCGCGCCCTTCCATGCCTTGTGGGCGTGATCGACGTGCGTGAGCAGGAATTCGGCGCTCAGCGTGGTGGCGTCCTGCGGCGGCATGTGGCCAAGCAGCCATTCCATGCTGGCGCGCTGTTCGGGCGGCACCTGGGCAAGGGCCCGCTCCAGTTCCACGCGATTCGCGCCCGCGGACTCAAGTGCGCTTGCCGCGCCGGCGAATGCTGCGGGCGCTCCGCCCACCCCAAGCAACGCAGCGATCACGCACCAGCGGGCCATGCTTCCCATGAAACCCAGTGTAAGTGCGGGCGTTGCGCACCAATTGAGTGGATCCGAAAAAAGCGAATCGCTCCTTCACACACCGAATTGGCGGACGTATTCGGAGCATCGGTGAGTGCATCCGGTTCTGGCGTCCTTAGGCGTCGAGGACCACCCACGATCCGGAAAGAAGTTCGGCACACCTCAGGGCCCCGTCTGTCCCGTACCCGGGCAGGCGGGGTTCTTTTGGTTCACCGTTCGGTGGGTGCGGGTTGCCACACGCGGATCCAGTCCACCTCAAGCCGCGCTGGAAACTCGGTCGCGGCTGGATCGCCACCACTTGTGCCGCCGACCGCGAGGTTCAGGATGAATGCCTGCGGCTCGTGGAAGGGGTTCGCGCGGTCCGGCGTGCCATTGATGGTCTTCGAGAGATCCACGGTGTTCAGCAGTCGGCCATCCAGCCTGAACTCCATGGATTCGGCCGTCCAGTCGAACTGCCACTCATGGAAGTCGCGGCTCCACGCCGCCATGTCCGCGTAGCCGGCGTCCTTGGCGATGGTCTCGAGCGATGTGCGCGAGGCATCCCACTGCACCGCACCCGGCTTGTCGCCGGCCCATGCGGCATTGGCCATCATGAGCCCGGTGAAGTACTCCATGATGTCGATCTCGCCACCGATCGGCCACGGATGGCGCGTGCCCTTGGCCCAGAACGCAGGCCACAGGCCAGCGCGCGTGTCGATGCGGGCACGCATGCGCACGCGGCCATGGGTGAACTCGAACTTGCCTTTCGTGACCAGGCTGGCGCTGGCGTAGTCGGCGGCCTCGCGGCCTGTTCGCCAGTCGTCGCTGCC
>JBIIOC010000177.1:0-2807 GCA_044337135.1 Phycisphaerales bacterium
ATCGCCGACAGCACGATCATCACGGCGTAGGACAGGATCGTGGGCAGCACCACGGCGGCCGATTCCGTTCGAAAGAAGACCCAGATCGCGATCCCGGCGTGCACCGCCGCAGCGACACATCCAGCCACCAGCGTGGTGCGCGGCCGCAGGCGCGTGACCCAGAGCGCGATCAGCAACGGAATCATCAGCACGATGGGCGAGCCCAGCTGCTCGACGGCCTCGTCCAACTCGCAGAAGAACTGGTTCGCGACGAACATGGCCACCACCAGCGCCATCTCGATGGCGGCGGTCGTGGACCAGAAACGGTTTCCAAGAGCGCGGCCAGCCTCGTTCTCGCGCGTGACGATCTGGATGCACTTGGCGCAGTAGAAGACCCCGCCGATGAGCAACCCGATGCGCGCGGCCAGTGCCCCGCCCTGCAGCGTCTCGTCGCCCAGCACCCGACGGACCAGCGAGAGAACCGCCAGCATCGCGAAGAACGCGAACAGCATGGTCAGGCGAAGGGGCTCGCGGTTCTGGACCTGCTTGCGAATCGCGGCGAGCGTGGGGTCGGGCTGGGAAGCGTCCATGGCGTGTGGACGATCTTACGGCACGCACGTGCAGGTGTCGCATCGAGCCGCAGCTACACTTGCGGCCAGAAGCACGTTCCTTCACCCGAATCACCCACGGAGCAACTGACCCCATGTCCACCGCCGCGATCAAGGAGATCCTCGCCAAGTTCGACCTGCGCGAGGCGGATTTCGCCCGCATCCGTGCGGCCGCACCCGTGCTGAAGAAGGATCTCGACGGTTTCATCGAGGACTTCTACCGATGGATGTCTGCCCATCGCGAGTACCAGGTCTTCTTCGGATCGAATCCTGCCCGGCTGGAGCGCGTGAAGCAGATGCAGCGCGCGAACTGGATCGGGTTCCTGGAATCGGATGTGGACGAGGCCTGGATCGATGTGCGGCGCCATGTCGGCGCCGTGCACGCGCACATCGACCTTCCGAACGACATCTACCTCGCTGGCATGTCGATCTCGGCCAGCCTGATGGCGCAGCGACTTCGCGCGGCCAAGTCGGCGGTGAAGGACCTGGATCAGACGATCGACTCGATCAACAAGCTCCTGTTCCTCGACACCTTCGTGGTGATCGAGGAGATCGCGCGCATCAACCGCGAGAAGATCTCCGCCAGCTCCAAGGCGCTGATGGAGATGTCCACGCCGGTCACCCCGATCTGGGAGGGCATCCTTCTGCTGCCGCTGCTGGGCATCCTGGACTCGCAGCGCACGCAGGACGTGATGAACAAGACGCTCGCCAAGATCGCCGAGACGCGATCCAAGGTGTTCGTGATGGACATCAGCGGCGTGAGCGCCATGGACACCGCCGTGGCGAACCAGCTCCTGAAGATCACCAAGGCCACCCAGCTCATGGGCTGCGAGACGATCCTGTCGGGGCTCTCTCCCGCGATCGCCCGCACGCTGGTGGAACTGGGCGTGAACATCGGTGAGGTGCGCACCACGGCCACCCTGCGTGACTCCTTCGAGCTCGCCCTGCGTGCCGTCGGCGTGGATCGGAACCGCCTGACGAGCGGATCCTGAACGAGGAAGCGCGCGCCGTGAGCCTTCCGTCGAGCCATGGCGTGACCGGCACGCGTGTGGGCCAGTGCCTGGTGGTCTCCGTGGCCACCGACCTGTCCCCCGCCACCATGGAGCACCTTCGCGGCATCACGCTGCAAGGGATCGAGCATCAGGACGCGACCTCAGCGGTGCTGGACCTGACCGCGGTGCCCTTCCTGGATCTCCAGGAGTTCGACGAGATCCGCAAGATCATCCGCATGGGCGGCCTGCTGGGCGCGCGCGTGATCCTGGCGGGCCTGCGGCCGGGCATCGTGGCGCACCTGATGGCCGCGAACGCGGATGTGTCGGGCGTGCACGCGTGCCTGGGCCTGGAGGAGGCGCTGCAGTTGCTCGGCGCGCGCACCAATGCGTGAGATCCGGCCGATGCAGGTGTCCTTCGCCGTGCGCGATTCGACCGACGTCATCCTTGGCATCCGCCAGGTGCGCGAAGCCGGTCTGCTCGTGGGCGCGTCGGACGTGGATCGCACGCTGACCGAGACGATCATCTCGGAACTGGCGACGAACATCGTGAAGTACGCGGATCGCGGATTCGTGCGCGTCAGGCGGACCGAGCAGGCGGGAGACGTGGACGTGGACATCTGGGCGGAGGACCATGGCCCGGGCATCCCGGATCTTGCCAAAGCCCGCTCGGACCACTTCTCCACCGGCAACACGCTGGGGCTTGGACTGCCCGGCGTCGAGCGCATGTCGGATGCCTTCTCCATCCGGTCGACGATCGGATCCGGCACCGAGGTGCATGCGCGCCGGAGGATCCTGGGTCGTACCGGCGCCGCATCGCGAAGACTCCCCGCGCCCGATCCCGTGGCCGCGACGCAGGCGCCGCTCCAGTCGCCGCAATGGGACATCGGCATGCACGCCAAGCCCATGCGTGGCGAGCGCGTGTGCGGCGACCTCACGCTCGCCGTCCACGTGGATGGCGGACTGCTCCTGGTGATCGTGGACGCCACGGGCCACGGGAATGCCGCGAGCGAGGCCGCTGCGCGCGTGTCGGACTTCGTGCTGCGGGACGGAGGCTCCGATCTGAAGCGCCTGATGTCCGGGCTTCATGCGACCCTGAACGGAAGCGCGGGCGCGGCCGTCGGCGCCCTCTTCGTCGACATCGAGCGACGGACCTTCAGGTACTCGGGCGTCGGCAACACCGGCGCCTCGCGCCGCATGGGCGTGACCTGGCGCTCGGTCTCGCGCGACG
>JBIIOC010000083.1:0-9391 GCA_044337135.1 Phycisphaerales bacterium
TCGAGACCCTCAACCGCACCGACGTGAGCCAGCCCGCGCTGTTCACCTGCGGCTACGCCTGCCACGCGGCCCTGACCGAGCACGGCGGCGAAACCCCGATCGCCGCGGCGCTCGGACTTTCGCTGGGCGAATACACCGCGCTCGCGCTCGCCGGCGTCTTCAGCTTCGCCGAGGGCCTGCGTCTGGTCTCCACGCGCGGTCGACTCATGCAGCGTGCAGCCGAGGCCAGCAAGGGCGGCATGGTCGCGCTGATCGGCGGCGACGAGGCGAAGGCCAACGAGGTCTGCGCCGCGGCCGCCAAGGGCCAGGTGCTGGTTCCCGCGAACTTCAACGCGCCTGGCCAGATCGTGCTGAGCGGCCACGCCGAGGCGTGCGACCGCGCAGTCGAGGTGGCAGGCACCATGGGACTGCGCGCGACCAAGCTCGCGGTGGCAGGCGCCTTCCACAGCCCGCTGATGGCCCCCGCCGCCGAGGGCATGTCGCGCGCGCTCGAGACCGTCGAGTTCCGCGCCGCGCGCTGCCCCGTCTGGAGCAACGTGACGGGCAAGCCGCACGGCCCCGACGCCGCCACGCTCAAGTCGCTGCTGGTGGACCAGATCGTGAAGCCTGTACGCTGGGACGCCTGCTGCCTCGACATGCTGTCGTGGCGCAAGGCCCAGGGTCTCGATGCCAGCGCGTCGCTGCACGAAATGGCCCCGGGCAGCGTGCTTCGCGGCCTCATGCGCCGCATCGACCGAACCGCCGAGGTGACCACTCATGACGCCATCGAGGAACCCCAGCGTGCGAAAGCCTGACGCGATCGCAGCCGCCCTTCTTGTCGCCGCGATCAGCCTCGCTGGTTGCGGAAAGAAGGAAGAGGAGCAGGCCTCGCAGGCGCCGCCGCCGCCGCCCGCACCCGTCGAGACCGTGAAGGTGGAGACGGTCGAGGAAGTCGTCACGCGACTCGGGCTGGACAAGCGCATCCGCATGGAGGATTCGGAGCGTCCCTCCTCGGGCGACGCCGCCACGGACATGAAGCGCCTTGAGGCGCTGCTGGTCTTCTTCGACGCGATGCTCAACGCCAAGGAGGACGCCATCAAGCCCATGCTCTCGGCGCGCGACAAGGCGACGCTGGAAGCGATGATGAAGGATGGCCACTGGAAGACGCTGGGGGCCGACGTGGACCGCGTCAGCATCGGCTGTGCAGGCCCGGACGTTCTGGCGGTGTTCCTGGTGGGTGACAAGTTCCAGGGCCAGCTCTGGACCTTTGTCGAGTCGAAGGACAATCCGGACCAGCTCCAGCTCGAGGCGCAGCCCAACTGGCCCAACATGATGGACAAGCTCTCGGGCACCACGGCCGAGCCCCGAATCAAGCAGTGGATGGCCTTCACCCGAAGTTCGCTCGAGGAATCGAAGAAGCCCGACGTGCCGCTGGAGTCGGCGCAGGAGGATCGTTCGGTGAAGGGCGAGGAGCCGGCCTCGGGCCAGCCTGGCGGAACGCCGGGCAAGTCGAACTGATCCGGGCCCCGCGCGGGCCGGTTGCGCACGGGCGGGCTGCACCGCATCATGCCCGCCGTTTCAGGCACGGGCGCCACAATCCCCACACAGGAGCGAGCCATCGAAAATCGCGTTGCCATCGTGACAGGAGCCAGCCGAGGCATTGGCCGGGCCATCGCCGAGCGCATCGCCAGGGACGGCCGACTGGTCGTGGGCGTGGCGCGCAGCGCGGACAATCTCGCCGAGACGGGCGCCGCGATCCAGGCTGCGGGCGGACGCTTCGAGGCGCGCGGCTGCGATGTGGGCGATTCCGCGGCGCTGGCCGCGATGGTCGAGGACGTGGCCGAGAAGCACGGCCGCCTGGACATCCTGGTCAACAACGCCGGCATCACCAAGGACGGCCTGCTCATGCGCATGAGCGACGCCGACTTCGATGACGTGATCCGCGTGAACCTCAAGAGCGCCTTCGTGGCCTGCCGCGCCGCCAGCCGTCCCATGATGAAGGGACGCTTCGGACGCATCGTGAACGTCGGAAGCGTGAGCGGCCTGATGGGCAATGCGGGCCAGGCCAACTACGCCGCGGCCAAGGCGGGCCTGGTCGGCATGACCAAGAGCATCGCGCGGGAGCTCGGCTCCAAGGGGATCACCGCCAACGTGGTCGCCCCCGGCTTCATCGAGACGGACATGACCGCAGTTCTGCCCCCCCAGGTCAAGGAAGCGGCCCTTCCCAACATCCCGCTGAAGCGATTCGGCACCCCGGGCGACATCGCAGCGGCCATCGGATGGCTGACCGGCGAGGACGGGGGTTACGTGACTGGCCAGGTGATCGTGGTGGACGGCGGCATGGCGATGTGACCGGTGCCGGCCCGCCGCGTGGCGGTGTCCGGCCATTCCCGCTAACCTTCCAGCCTTCAGGACCCGGGAAACCCAGGGTCCGCATCTTTCAGGAGAAGCGACGTGACCGAGCAAGAGATCGAAACCAAGGTGATCAAGATCGTGTCGGAGCAGATGAGCGTGGAGAAGGAAACCATCACGCGCGACACCAGCTTCACGAACGACCTGAACGCCGACAGTCTCGACACCGTCGAGATGGTCATGGCGCTCGAGGAAGAGTTCGACATCCAGATCCCGGACGATCAGGCGGAGAAGATCCACACCGTGGGTCAGGCCGTCGACATGATCAACAAGGGTCTGGCCGCGAAGTCCTGATCCCGGCGGCCCCCCGCCACCACCCGCATGCCTCGAACGATCACGCTTCGTCGCGTCGTCGTGACCGGTCTCGGCGCCGTCACCGACGTCGGCATTGATGTGCCATCCTTCTGGAACAGCCTTCTCGAAGGCCGTTCCGGCATTGGCCCGATCACGAACTTCCCGACGACGCCCGACTGGCCCACCCGCTTCGGCGGCGAGGTCAAGGGCTTCGATCCGGAGAAGCACATGGGGGTGGACGGCCGCGAGGCCAAGCGCATGGACCGTTTCTGCCTGTACGGGCTCGGCGCGGCCGTCGAGGCGGCGCGCGACTGCGGTCTCGACTTCGGCACCGGCGACTTCGAGCGCCGCGGCGTGGCGATCGGCAGCGGCATCGGCGGCATCGACACGATCGAGGTGAACCACACCAAGCTGATGGAGGGCGGCCCCCGCAAGGTGAGCCCCTTCGTCGTGCCGCGCCTGATGGTGAACGCGTGCGCGGGTCAGGCCAGCATCCGCTTCAACCTGCAGGGCGTGAACGTCGCCACCGCGACGGCCTGCGCGACCGGTTCGCATGCGGTGGGCGCGGCCTTCCACATGATCCAGCGCGGCGATGCCGACGTGATGCTTGCGGGCGGCGCCGAGGGCGCGATCGGTCCGGTCGCCGTGTCGGCCTTCAGCGCCATGAAGGCGCTCAGCACGCGCAACGACGACCCGACCAGGGCCAGCAGGCCCTTCGACAAGGATCGCGACGGCTTCGTGCTCGCCGAGGGTGCGGCCGTGATCGTTCTCGAGGAGCTCGAGCACGCCAGGAAGCGCGGCGCGCGCATCTACGCGGAGCTGCTGGGCTACGGCTGCAGCGGCGACGCGTACCACATCGCGGCCCCCGACGAGCAGGGCGCCGGTGCCTTCCGCAGCATGAAGATGGCGCTGCGAGAGGCCGAGCTGAACCCCGAGCAGATCGCCTACATCAACGCGCACGGAACCAGCACGCCGCTGGGCGACAAGGCCGAAGTGGTGGCGGTGAAGCGGCTCTTCGGCGACGCGGCGAAGTCGCTCGCGATGAGCAGCACCAAGAGCGTGACCGGCCATGCGCTGGGCGCGGCCGGCGGCATCGAGAGCGTGGCCACGATCCTGGCGATCGTGAACGACACCCTGCCGCCGACCATCAACCTGGACAATCCCGACGAGGGCATGGACCTGAACTTCGTGCCCCACACGCCGCAGCAGCGAAAGACCGATTTCGCGATCAACAACAGCTTCGGCTTCGGCGGGCACAACACCAGCCTGATTTTCGGCCGCTTCCGCGGCTGATCACGCGCCCCGCGCGGAATCCTCGGAATCCGCTCCACCGAACCCCTCGGGGATCCGATATTCCTCTGTCCGGGCAACGCCGCCCGAACCCCACCCATGCCACGCAACATTCCCATCGGCAATGGCGAGATGCTGGTCGCGTTCGACGACCTCTATCGCATCCGCGACCTGTACTGGCCCCACGTGGGCCAGCCCAACCACACCTGCGGTCACCTGCAGCGGTTCGGCGTGTGGGCCGATGGCGCCTTCTCGTGGATCGACGGCGCCGGCTGGGTGCGCGAGCTTCGCTACAAGCGTGACACGCTGGTCACCGAGGTGCGCCTGCGCCACGAGCGGCTGGGTCTCGAGCTGCTCTGCCACGACGCGGTCGACTACTACAGTCCCGTCTTCTTTCGGAAGGTGACCGTCAGCGACCTGCTGGGTCGGGCGCGCGATGTGCGGCTCTTCTTCCACGCCGACCTGTCCGTTGGCGAGAGCCCCGTGGGCGACACCGTGGCGTACGACCCTGGCACGGGCGGCCTGGTGCACTACAAGGACGACTGCTACTTCCTGTTCAACGGCCTGCACCCGGGCGGCTGGGGCATCGGCACGTGGGCCACGGGGCAGAAGCGCATCGGCGACGCCGAGGGCACCTGGCGCGACGCCGAGGACGGCCTGCTGAGCCGCAACGCCATCGCGCAGGGCAGCGTGGACAGCACCGTTGGACTTCACCTGAACGTGCCCGCGGGCGGCACCGAGCACTGCTTCTACTGGATCGCCTCGGGCAAGAGCTACGACGTGATCCGGCAGCTCGACGACAAGGTTCGCCTGAAGACGCCGCAGCGCATGCTGGACCGCACCGAGGCGTACTGGCGACTCTGGAGCCAGAAGGAGGCGGTCGCCAACGATCCGCTCCCGGATCACCTGTCCGACCTGCACCGGCGCAGCGCGCTGATCGTGCGAACCCAGATCGACCACGGCGGCGCGATCATCGCGGCGAACGACCACGACATCACGCACTTCGCCGGCGACACCTACTCCTACATGTGGCCGCGCGACGGCGCGCTGGTCTCCTACGCGCTCACGCTGGCCGGGCACAGCGAGCTCAGCCGGAACTTCTTCAACTTCTGCGAGCGCGTGCGCCACGCGGACGGCTACTTCCTGCACAAGTACAACCCGACCGGCACGCTCGCCAGCAGCTGGCACCCATGGCTCACCGAGAAGGGCCGCTGGCTGCCGATCCAGCAGGATGAGACGGCGCTGGTCACCTGGGCGCTGCGCAAGCACTTCCTCGCGTTCCGCGACGTGGAGTTCATCAAGACGCTCTACAACCCGCTCGTGGTCGATACCGCCAACTGGATGCTGAGCTACCGCGACCACGCGGGGCTTCCGCTGCCGAGCTGGGACCTGTGGGAGGAACGGCGCGGCGTGCACCTCTTCACGGTGTGCGCCACGATCGGCGCGCTGCAGGCGGCCAGCAACTTCGCGGCGGACATGGGCGCGATGGATCGGGCCGCGGAGTTCGGCGAGGGCGCCGAGCGCATGCGGGGCGCGATGATCCGTCACATGTGGGATCCGGAACGCCGACTGTTCGCGCGCACCGCGCATCCGCAGGAGGACGGCTCGTACCGGCTGGACTTCACGCTCGACGCGTCGGCCTACGCGCTCTTCGCGTTCGGGGCCCTCGAGGCGACCGATCCGCGCGTCACGAGCCACATGCGCGCGATCCGCGAGCGACTCTGGGTGCGCACCGAGGTGGGCGGCATCGCTCGGTACGAGCGTGACACGTACCACCAGGTCGAGCGGCACGCGCTGCACGAGATTCCCGGCAACCCGTGGGTCATCTGCACGCTCTGGTACGCGCAGTGGCTGATCGCGCGCGCGTCGAACGAAGGGGAACTGCGCGAGGCGCTCGAGTACCTGGAATGGGCACGATGGCGTGCGGCTCCCAGCGGCGTGCTGGCCGAACAGTACGACCCTCACTCCGGCGCGCAGATCTCGGTGAGCCCGCTGACCTGGAGCCACGCCACGCTCATGACCGTCGTGACCCAGTACCGGCTCAAGCACGCAGCCCTGACCGGCGCGCCCGATCGGCTGAACGTGGATTTGACCGAGGAGCCCGCTCGGCACCGCCTGCGCTGATTCCGGCGTCGCAAAGGCTTGTTTCAGGGCAATTTGAACGCCGAGCTCGTCTTCCCGGGGGTTGAATCCGACCCGGCTGGCGGTCGAACTCCCCCTTCATGCAATCGGCCCACATCCAGGCTGCCGAGGCCCTTGAATCCGTCTCCCGCGCTGTCGCGGAGTGGACGGTCGATCAGCATTGCGCCGCCGATGCATCGCTTGAAGGCCGCTTCGGCCCCGATTGTCGGCGCCTGTGGCGTGGCGATGTGCAGGCTCGTGTGGCCCACCTGGTCGAGGCGCTCGCGGCCGACGAGCCCGTGCTGTTCCTGGCCAGCGCGGCGTGGAGCCGCGCCGCATTCCTGGCGCGCGACATGGGCGACGGTGACGTGCTGCGGAGCCTGCGCTGCCTGCGCGAGGTGATCTGCGAGCACCTGCCCACGACGGTCTCGGACCGGGCCGCCGCCATGATCGATCGCGCGATCCGCGAGGTCGAGGCGGGCCCACACACGCCCGAGAGTCCCCTGGAGCACATGGGGGACCGGGGCACGCTGGCGCGGCTGTACCTGCTGCACCTGCTGCAGCGCGAGCGCGAGCACGCGGAGCGCATCGTGCAGGAGCAGCTCGACGGCAACATGCCGCTCGCCGAGATCCACGAGCGCATCCTCGCGCCCGCCATGAACGAGATCGGGCACATGTGGCACATGCGCGAGGCATCGATCGCCGACGAGCACTACTGCACCGCCAGCACGCTGGCGATCCTCGCGCGTCTGCGTGGCCAGTTCGAGCGAAGGCCCTCCAACGGGATGCTGGCCGTCTCGTGCAGCAGCGGAGGTGACATGCACGACCTCGGCATCCGCATGGTGAGCGACCTGATGGAACTCGACGGATGGAACGTCGAGTGCCTGGGCGCCAACATGCCGGCCCATGACGTGGCCGAGACCGTCGGGGCACAACCCCATCGCGGGCCAGCGGACCTGCTGCTGGTCAGCGCCGGCACGCCACTCGCGATCCGCGGCGTCGCCAACCTGATCGCCACGGTGCGCTCGACGCTTGGAAGCCAGTCACCGGCCGTTCTGGTCGGTGGACTGCCCTTCCACATGGCGCCGACGCTGTGGCGCACCGTGGGCGCGGACGGCTTCGCGCCCCGCGCCGGCATGGCATCGACGGCCGGCGCCGAGCTGGTCCGCGCCCGGCGCGCCGGCGCGCGCGCCTGAATCCAGCCGCTCTCAGAGCATGTCGGCCGCGAGGCTCGCGAGCTCGCTGCGCTCGGTCTTGCTCATGGTGACGTGACCCGCGATGCGCTGGCCCTTCATGCGCTCGATGAGGTGCGCCAGGCCGTTGCTCGCGGCATCGAGGTATGGATTGTCGATCTGCCCGATGTCGCCGGCCAGCACGATCTTGGTGCCCTCGCCCACGCGGCTCACGATCGTCTTGACCTCGTGCGGCGAGAGGTTCTGCGCCTCGTCCACGATCATGAACTGGTGCGGGATGCTGCGGCCGCGGATGTAGGTGAGCGGCTCCATCACGAGCTTGCCGCCGGCCACGAGCTGGTCCATGCGCTGCTCGGCCGTGCGGCTGTCGGCCTCGGTGCCGCCTCCGCCGCGCGTGCTCAGCAGGTACGAGACGTTGTCGAAGATGGGCTGCATCCAGAGCGAGAGCTTCTCGTCCTTGTCGCCGGGCAGGTAGCCGATGTCGCGGCCGAGCGGCATGATCGGGCGCGCCACCAGCAGCTTGTCGAAGCGCTCCTCGCGGAAGACCTTGTGCAGGCCTGCGGCGATCGCCATGAGCGTCTTGCCCGTTCCCGCGGGGCCGATGAGCGACACGAGCCGCACCTCGTCGTCGAGGAGCAGGTCGAGCGCCATCGTCTGCTGCAGGTTTCGCGCCATGATCCCGTAGACGGGCTTGCGCGGTCCCACGACCGGGATCAGGTGCCCCGTGTCGGCGAGCATGCGCGCCAGGCCGGTGTGACTGTCGTCGGCATCGTCGGTGAGCGTGACGAACTGGTTGGCGACCAGATCGTGCGCCTTGATCTCCATGCCCTCGGGTGTCTTGAGCACCAGCCCATCGAGCTGCTCCACGCTGAGCTGACGCTCCTGATAGAGCTCGTCGATGGTCTCGCCGGGGCACGACATGGTGGCGTAGCCCGAGTAGAGCCAGTCCGCGTCCACGCGATCGGCCTCGAAGTCCTCGCTGGGAATGCCCAGCGCGTCGCACTTCACGCGCGCGTTGATGTCCTTGCTGATGAAGATCGTGCGGTTGCCCGCCTCGTGCAGGCGGTGCGCCACCCCCAGGATGCGGTTGTCGGCGCTGTCGAGGTCGAGCGCGAACGGCGTGGTGCGGTCGCAGCGCTCGATGCGGATCGAGCCGCCCTGCTCGTTCCAGACCACGCCCTCGAACAGGCGACCGATGGAGCGCAGCTTGTCGAGCGAGCGGATCACGGTGCGCGCATTGCGCCCGGTCTCGTCGTTGTTCTTCTTGAACTGGTCGAGTTCCTCGATCACCTGGAGCGGAATGACGACCTCGTGCTCCTCGAACTTGTAGAGCGAGTTCGGGTTGTGCAGCAGCACGTTGGTGTCGAGCACGAAGTGCTTCTTCGTGGCGGCTGCCCCCGGCGTGCCGGACTGCGGCTTGGTGTGCGTGCTCGACTCGGACGTGGGCCGCTGCGCGGCATTCGGAGCGTGCTTCAAGGCGATGACCCCTGTGAAACCTGCGAACCCGAGACTCGAACCGATCATCCTTGATCGGCTCGTCCGACTGCGGAAGCGTCGATTCTGGGACCCGGAAAGTCAAGTTCATCCAGCCTTCATGGAACGCGAATTTTTCCTGCACTAGACTTGCGGGATGAACCCATTCGAATCCACCAATCCGGTGCTGGCAGACGGTCGGCTGGACAACGCCCTTCGCAATGCGCAGGAGGCACAGGCTCCAGCGACCGTGGGCGGCGTGGTGAACAAGACGTGCCTGAGCCTGGCGGTGGCGGTCGCCTTCGGTGCGATCGGCAATTCCGTGGTGAAGGCCAATCCCGGCCTGCTGGGCGTGGTGAACATCGTTAGCCTGGTCGCCTCGCTGGGCGTGGCCTTCGCGATGTACGGCCGCCCCGCGTGGGCCGCCGTGCTGACCCCGGTCTACGCCGCGGTGCAGGGCTTCTTCCTGGGTGCCGTGGCGCTGGTGCTGGACACCCTGCTCGCGCGCAACGGGGTGCGGCTCGCCGGCGGCGTGGCGCTGCAGGCCTTCCTGATGACGCTGGGCGTGTCGACGGCGTGCCTGCTGCTGTATCGCAGCGGCGCGGTCCGCATCACGCAGCGCGGCGCGT
>JBIIOC010000178.1:0-2795 GCA_044337135.1 Phycisphaerales bacterium
CACGATCCTGACCGACGACGCCCAGGACACGTGGGTGTTCCTGCGCGAGCTCGATGGCGAGCAGGTGCTTGTCGCGCTGAACGCGGGCGACAAGGCGGCGACGATCGATCTGCCCGCGTCTCTCGGCACGGGATGGAAGCCCGCGTTCGGTGAGCAGGGGCACTCGTCGTCGGAGGCCTTCCCGAAGGTCGAGGTGCCGATGCAGGGTGGCCGCGTGTGGGTTCGCAACAGCAAGTGACAGGAAGGGCGCAAGCGATGGAACACGTTCCGGAGATCTTTCGTCGCCGGCGAGCCGGCGTGCTGATGCACCTGACCAGCGTGCCTGGGCCGCATGGCGTGGGCGATCTGGGGCCGGCGGCGGATCGCTTTGCGCAGTGGTGCCACGACGCGGGCCTGACGCTCTGGCAGATGCTGCCGATCGGCCCCGTCGGTTACGGCGAGAGCCCCTACAGCGCCACCAGCAGCTTCGCGGCCGAGCCGATGCTCGTGAGCCTTGAGCGTCTGGCCGAGGATGGGCTGCTGCCGAAGTCGCGCCTGAGGGCGCCCGCCTCGATGGGGCGTGGGCGCGCGGATTTCGAGGCGGCGCGCGCATTCAAGCGACCGCGCTTCGCCGAGGCGTTCGAGACCTTCCGCAGGCGTGGCGGCCTTCGCAGCCCGGCATTCCGGAAATTCGAGCGTTCCACGCAGGGCTGGCTGCCGGGGTGGTGCCGCTTCGCCGCCGCCAAGGAGGGAGGTGCGCGTGAACTTCATGCCTTCATCCAGTTCCAGTTCGAGCGGCAGTGGCAGGCGTTCCGCGCGCACTGCCACGCGCTGGCCGTGAAGCTGGTGGGTGACCTTCCGATCTTCGTCACGCTGGATTCGGCCGATGTGGCGGATCGCCCCGAGCTCTTCCGTCTGGAGCGCAGTGGCCGGCCCAAGGTCGTCACCGGCGTGCCGCCCGACTGCTTCTCGAAGGATGGACAGCTCTGGGGGCACCCGCATTACGCCTGGGCGGCGCATCGGCGCGAGGGTTTCCGATGGTGGACGAGCCGCGTCGCCACCGCGCTGACGCGCTTCGACGCGCTGCGCATCGATCACTTCGTCGGCTTCGTGCACGCCTACGAGATCGCGGGCTCCGCGAAGACCGCTCGACATGGCCGATGGGCCCCGACGCCTGGGCGCGAGTTGCTCACCGCCGTCGAGCGGCGCCTGGGGCGGCTTCCGCTGATCGCCGAGGACCTCGGTGCCGTGACGGCCGAGGTGATCAAGCTGCGCGACGACTTCGGACTGCCCGGCATGAAGCTGCTGCACAACGCCTTCTACGGTCCCGACAGCGGCGACCTTCCGCACCATCACCCGGTGAACTGCGTGGTCTATCCGGGCACGCACGACAACGACGTGAGCCGTGGCTGGGTGCGGCAGCTCTCGCGCGAGGCGCTCGCCCGCTTCCGTGCCTACGCCGGGGGCGACCGACGCAAGCCGGAAGAGGCGCTCATTCGACTGTCCTATGGCAGCCAGGCGCGCACGGCGATCGTGGCCATGCAGGACTTCCTGGGCCTGGGGCCGGCCACGCGCATGAACGTGCCGGGCGTGGCCAGCGGCAACTGGTGCTGGCGCATGGAGCCGGGGGCGATTCCGGCCTCGCTGGCCCCGCACCTGATCGCCCTTGCGGCGGATTCCGGCCGTCTTGCCAAATAGCGACTTTTGCGAGACATTCGGTGGGCTATGCCCGCCGCAACCCGCTCCAAGAAGGCCGTACGCTCCGCCCCGACCACCAAGCCCGAGGTCACGCCCGTGCCCGGTGCGATGGTCACCGCGGATGCCAAGGTGTCCAAGGAAGTGCGTCGCGACCTGCTGAAGGTCGCGCACGACCTGTGGTGGAGCTGGAACGAGGTCGCGCAGCGACCGTTCGCGGCCCTCGATCCCAACCTCTGGGAGGCCAGCAACCACGATCCGCTGGCGGTGCTGCGCGGCGTGGACGAGCCGATCTTCGCGGCGCGCTGCGCCGACGGCGACTTCCGCGACCTGGTGAAGACCGCGCGTGACGCGCTGCGCTCGTACCACAACACCGTGCCGTGGTTCGAGCGCCAGGACCTGCCCGGCGCCAAGGGCCTGCACGTCGCCTACTTCTGCAGCGAGTACGCCATCCACGAGAGTCTGCAGCAGTACTCGGGCGGCCTGGGCGTGCTGGCAGGCGACCACCTGAAGAGCGCGAGCGACCTGGGACTGCCCTTCACGGCGGTGGGCCTGCTGTACCAGCAGGGCTATTACCTGCAGCAGCTGCGCGCCGACGGCTCCACGCGCGTGATCGAGCCGCGCTGGGATCCGCGGAACATGCCGATTGAGGACACGGGCATCGACATCAAGGTTCCGATCGGCGCCCGCAAGGTAGTGGCACGCCTCTGGACCATGAAGGTTGGTCGCATCCGCGCGGTCCTGATGGACACGGACCGCAAGGCGAACCGTCCGAAGGACCGCCGCCTCACGGAAGGCCTCTACAAGGGCGAGCCGGAGCTTCGCATGCGTCAGCAGGTGCTGCTGGGCGTTGGTGGCGTGCTGGCGCTGAAGGCCATGGGCATCAAGGCGACGGTCTTCCACCTGAACGAGGGTCATGCGGCCTTCGCCAGCGTGGCGCGGCTGGCGGCGCTGCGTCGGAAGGGATCCTCCCTGGAGGACGCGCTGCAGGCGATCCGCCGCAGCACGGTCTTCACCACGCACACGCCGGTGCCCGCGGGTCATGACCGCTACGACACCGCGATGGTCGCCGAGGCGCTTGAACCATGCTGGCGCGAGGCAGGCCTGGGGCGCAGCGCGTT
>JBIIOC010000179.1:0-2765 GCA_044337135.1 Phycisphaerales bacterium
GCAGCGTGCCCTCGCTGCCGCCGCTGCGGTAGGTGCGCTCGATCTCGAGCGCGCGCAGGCACGCCGAGTCGATTGCCACGAACTTCTCGCGCGCGGTCGGGCGCGGCGGCTGCAGATGCCGCAACCCTGCGTCACCCGCCACCGAGGCCTGCGTATCGAGCAGATATCGAAGCAGCGCACCCGCAGCGCCGGCGGCGGGGCCGTCGTCGGCAAGGCCGTAGCCCGTCAGGCTGGCCACGCCAAAGTGCTTTCGCAGCAGGTCGCCGCCGTCGCGCGGTGAGAAGGTCCAGCCCGCGCGCTCGGCACGCGTGGCGGCCGCGGCGACGATCGTGGGGGTGACTTCGGTGCCCTCGGGCAGCAGCAGCTCGGCGGGGGCGAGGCGAGCCACCTCATCGAGCAACTCGTTCGCGGGCAGTTCCGCGCAACCGAACGCGCCGGTGCTGAGCTCGGCCCAGGCGATCGCGCCGGGTAGATCGGCGGTCGCAGGCACCATGGCGGCGACGCGGTTCGTCTCGCCCGCATCGAGCAGCGAGTCGTCCACCAGCGTGCCCGGCGTGACCACGCGCGTGACCGCGCGCTCGACCACGCCCTTCGCTTCCTTCGGGTCCTGCACCTGCTCGCACACGGCCACGCGGAAGCCCTGTTCCACCAGTCGCCGCAGGTAGCCCTCGGCGGCGTGGAAGGGCACGCCTGCCATCGGCACGCCCTTGGTGCGCTCGGTCAGCGTGATGCCGAGCGCCTTGTGCGCGGTGACGGCGTCGTCGTCGAAGAGCTCGTAGAAATCCCCCATCCGGAAGAACAGCAGGCAGCCCGGATGCGCCCGCTTGAAGCGGTCGTACTGGCGCATGGCCGGGGTGTCTCTGCTGCTCCCGCTCACGCGCCCGAGTTTACGAAAGGCGCGTAGAACAACATGATCGCCGAAGGGCGCGCACGCCACTTGCTTCCCTGGCTAAAAAGCAAACGGCCGCCGGAGGGCGCGAATGCCACTTGCTTCCCTGGCTAAAAAGCAAACGGCCGCCGGAGGGCGGCCGTTTGCGGCACAGTGGAGTGGATGAGGATCGAACTCACAACCTCTTGAATGCGATTCAAGCGCTCTCCCAATTGAGCTACCACCCCATGGGAGGGTGACAAGTGTAGCGCGAGGCCGGGGTCGCCGCCATGCCGCGGACGGATGTGAAAGCCCGCAATTGCGCCGGTATCTCGACCATTCCTCGGCCGATTGGAGAGGCCCCGAAGGCCTTGGGCCCTCGTCGTGCCGCCGTTGCGTGGCGTCTTATGCCTGCCCCCCGTACCCTCGCGGAAATGCAATCGCCGTGGATCTGGATCTGGTGCGGCCTGGTGGCCGCGGCCAGCTTGGCGGGAGGGCTGCTGCCCACGCTGATGCGATGGACGCACCGCAGGCTGCAGATGGCGCTGAGCTTCGTGAGCGGCGTGATGCTGGGTGTCGCGATCTTCCACATGGTGCCCCACGCGGTCATGACGCGCGCCGAGGTGGTCGGCACGGGTCACGACGCGCTTGATCCGATCATGGTCGCGGTCGCGGCAGGCTTCCTCGGGATGTTCTTCCTGCAGCGCTTCGCCAGCTTTCACCAGCACGAGGCCCCGGAGGCAAGCTGCGAGCATGGACACGACCATTCGCATGATCATGCTCATGCCGCAGTGGGTCGACTGACCTGGACCGGCGCCGCGCTGGGACTGACGCTGCACAGCCTGCTCGAGGGCGTCGCGCTGGCCGCCAGCGTGCTGGCCGCGGATTCGCTTCATCCGGGGCTCGCGGCCGCTGGTTTCGGCACGTTCCTGGTGATCCTGCTGCACAAGCCCTTCGACGCGATGACGCTGGTCACGCTCTTCAGTGCGGGTGGTCGATCGGGCTCGCGCCTGCACGTGCTGAACCTGCTCTTCGCGCTCATCGTGCCGCTGGGGGCCGCGCTCTTCCTGCTGGGCTTCGGCTCGGCCAACGCGAACGCGGTCTCGCTGGCGCTGGCCTTCAGCGCGGGCACCTTCCTGTGCATCGCGGGCAGCGACCTGCTGCCCGAGCTGCAGTTCCACCGGCATGACCGCCTGGCGCTGTCGGCCATGCTCACGCTGGGACTGGCCGTCGCATGGGGCGTGGGACGGCTCGAGAGCAGCCAGCACGCCCACGATCACACGGCCGATGCGATGCACGGCGCTGCCGGGCACGCCGATCATTCCGACCACGCCGGCCACGACCACGAAGGCCACGACCACGCCACCCCGAAGGAGACCGCGCCATGAAGGCCGAGAAGGTGCTTGCCGAGCTGAACCGCCTGCGACAGGACCTTTCGAAGGATCCGCACGACCTGGAGTGGTTCACGCTGCACCATGTGTTCTGCTTCGTCAGCTACAAGATGGGCGATTTCCAGCGCTACCTTGACGAGACCGTGAAGCCCGGCGAGGAGCCGGACGACCGCTGAGAACCTCGGCGAGGCACTAGAATCGCCGCCTCGCATGGCCGACTACAAGAACACGCTGAACCTGCCGCAGACGGACTTCGCCATGAAGGCGAACCTGTCCCAGAGCGAGCCCGCCACGCTGGCGCGCTGGGAGACGATGGGCCTGTACGACCGGCTCGAGCGTGAGCGTGCGAGCGCGCCGCACTTCCGATTCCATGACGGCCCGCCGTACGCCAACGGCCCCATCCACGTGGGCCACATGGTGAACAAGGTGCTGAAGGACATGGTGGTGCGCAGCCGCCTGATGGAAGGCATGCGCGTGCCCTACACGCCGGGCTGGGACTGCCACGG
>JBIIOC010000014.1:0-32918 GCA_044337135.1 Phycisphaerales bacterium
AAGCGCGACGCGGGCTTCACGCTCTTCTACATGGGCATCAACCTCGGCGCCGCGCTTGCGCCACTGGTCTGCGGCTACATCGGCGAGACCTACGGCTTCCACTACGGCTTCGGACTGGCGACGATCGGCATGCTCACGGGTCTGGCCACCTTCGTGGCGCCGGCGGGCGTGGCGCGAGGCCTGATCCTCGTGGCCGTGATCGGGCTGCTGGCGACGATGACGTGGTCGGCACGCAACAACGCGACGCAGCTGTGGCTCAACGCGCCCATCGCGCTGGCCCTCCTGGCGGCGGGCGCGGTGAGCTTCGTGCGACTGGGCGAGGGCGGGGTGCCCTGGGAGATCGGGCGCGCCCCGGTGACGGGAAGCCGGCGACCCCTGCTCCTCACGGTGATCGGCACCCTCGTGGCACTGCCGCTGTTCGCGATGCTGACCAGCCGGACCGGCATGGCGGCGTGGCTACTGAACGCCGTCGGCCTGCTCGCCTTCGGATCGATCATCTGGGGAGCGCTCAAGGCCGAACGCGTGGAGCGCGACCGCCTGATCGTGGTGGTCGTGCTGTGCTTCTTCAGCATGCTCTTCTGGGCCTTCTTCGAGCAGGCCGGCAGCAGCGTGAACAACTTCACGGATCGGAACGTCAGCCGCGTGGTGGGCGCGATGACCGTCGAGGCCGGCAAGACCTACGAGAAGGTTCCGGTCACGCAGGAGTTCCTGGGCCACGAGGTGTCCGGCAGGACCTGGACCCTCGACGACATCGAGAAGGCCGAGCGCACCCGCACCGCCGCCGCCGTGATCCCGGGCGCGAGCGCCGACGAGGGATTCGTGACCTTCACCGCCACAGAGGCGCACGCGAAGGCTGGCCTGGCCGTGCAGGGCAGCGAGATCAAGGCGAGCGTCTTCCAGGCCGCAAACCCCACCTTCATCCTGCTCTTCGGACTTCCCTTCTCGCTGCTGTGGGGATGGCTCGGCGCCCGCGGACGCGACCCCAGCGCCCCCGTGAAGTTCGCGCTGGGCATCCTGCAGGTCTCGGCGGGATTCGGCGCGCTGTGGATGGGTGCCGTCAACGCCGACAGCCACGGCATGGTCGCGGTGGGCTGGCTGGTGCTGAGCTACCTGCTCCAGACGACCGGCGAACTGTGCCTCTCACCCGTCGGACTGTCGCTGGTCACGCGACTCTCGCCGGCGCGCATGGTCAGCACGATCATGGGAGCCTGGTTCCTGGCGACGAGCTTCAGCCATCTGCTCGCGGCCGCCATCGCGAAGATGACATCCGCGTCGGACGAAGGCGCCGCCACCATCACGCCGCTGGCGGGCCTGCCCGCCTACCGCGAGGTCTTCGGCTTCATCACGATCGCCGCAGCCATCTCGGCGGTGGCGCTGTTCGTGGTGGCACCGAAGCTCCGCCGGATGATGCACACGGAGACGCTGGCCGCGCCGACTGGCGGACACTGATCGCGGATTGCGCCCTGGGCGCACCGGTCCGGGAGCCGCGTGGTCAATCCTTCACGAACGTCAACGTCTTCGGGTCCTTTCGCACGCCCGGAAAGGCCAGGACGCGATTGTGCATGCTCACGTACACGCCCGGCGGAAGGATCTGGACCGCCAGCAGCGCCTCGATGAGGTTCTGCGTCGCGTCGGTGCGGCGCAACTCGAAGGGGCGCATGGCGCCGGTGAACACGACCGGCACGCGCGGTCCGCCAGCCTGCTTCAGCCGACCCAGCGTCGCTTCGCCGCTGTGCGCCAGTCGGTCGGTTCCGTGCACCACGATCACGCCCGCATGGGCCGCGCTCTGCTTCAGCGCCTCCTCCGCGATGCGCGCATGATCCTCCGGCGTCATCTCGAGGCTGTCCTTGTTCATCAGCGCGATTCGCGTGATGCCCTCGATGCCACGCAGCTCGAGCTGGGCGAGCATCACGTCGAGCACGCTCACGCGATTCGAGAGCGTGCCACCAAGCTCCTCGTAGGTCTTCTCGATGGTGCCGCCGGTGCTGATGAGTGCGATGCGTGACATGGGGCGGGAAGCGTATCCCCAACGCCGACGCTCTGGGTTCGATCAGGCCTCGATCGGCTGCGTCTGCGGCGCAAGACATGCATGCTCGGTGCAGCATTGCCAGCGCACCGACAGCCGCAGCGGCCGTGGCGTGGGTCGTGGCGAGAGCACGCGGATGGGCACCGTGACAAGACCCTCATGGAACCGCGCACCCGAGGCGTGCGTCAATCCCGCCGGCCAGGCCGCCTCGATGCGCACGCCATCGTCGCGCGGCGTGGCGTCCAGGCCCATCAGGTCCGGAAGGCCTGGATCGTGCGCGTTCACATGGTGCCCGGGGGCCACGTGCAGACGCAGCTCGAACCGCTCGCCCATGCCGTCGAGCGCGACAAGCGTGGCCTGCACCGGTCCCGCCATCGCCGCGCCGGGCACGCGCGACGGCACCATGCCTCGAAGCGTGCGTGCAGCGAGCAGACTGTGGGGCGAACCGGTGGGACGCGCCGCGATCGTGCCACTGGCGCGTTCGAGCGCTCGCATCGCGAGCTCGGCCCAGCGTGCGGCATCGCCGGCCACGGCGCACAGCGCCAGCGCCTCGCAAGCCGCGCCTGCACCGCTCGGCATCGCGCCATCATCAACGCCACCAACCGGCGCGATGCGGCCAAGCGCGTCGGCAGGCGCCTCCACGAAGCCATGCTCGTCGCTCCAGAAGCGCGAGACCGCCTCGCGAAGCAGCGTCTCGGCCTCGCGCAACCAACGGCCATCGCCTCCCGCGCGATGCAGCGCGAGCAGGCCAAGCGCCATGCAGGCGTGGTCCTCGAGGTACGCGGGCCCCGACACCGCGCCCGCACGCCACGACCGCGCGAACGCGCCATCGGACGTGCGCAACGAACCCAGCACGAACGCGGCGGCGCGCTCGCCAGCCTCGAGCAGGTCCCGGCGCTTCAGCGCGATCGAGGCCTCGGCAAGACCCTCGATCGCGAGCCCGTTCCACGCCGCGATCACCGCGTCGTCACGGAATGGCTGCGGCCGCACCGCGCGAGCGCGCAGCATCGCGGCACGTGCCCGGTTGAAGGCCTCCCACCACGGCGCCTCGAAGCAACCCGCGCGCGCGGCGAGGGTCTCGGGTCGATCCTGCAGCGCGAGCACCCAGCTCGGGCGCTCCTGCGGATGATGCGGATCGCGGAAGTTCGCGGATCGCTCGAGCCCGAACGCCTGCACGACCATCGCGAGGTGCTCCGGACATCCCCCCTGCACGAGCGCGGTCTCGACCTCCTCCGGGTACCAGACATGCGCCGACCCCTCGCGACCCGCCGCGTCGGCATCGAGCGCCGCCACCAAGCCACCATGCGGATCGCGCATCACGCCGAGCAGGAAGTCTGCGAGTTCCGCGGTCACGCGTGCCAGGAACGGGTCGCCATCGGACGCACGGGCGTACACCACGAGCAGCTGTCCCTGGTCGTACAGCATCTTCTCGAAGTGCGGCACGGCCCACGATTCGTCGACCGAGTAGCGATGGAACCCGCCGTCGAGCTGATCCCGCACGCCACCGGTCGCCATGCGCTCGAGCGAGCGATGCACCACCTCGGCGGCCGCCGCATCGCCCTGGCGCGCCTGCAGGAAGCGGAGCAGCGCCGGCTGCGGAAACTTGGGCGCCCCTCCGAAACCCCCGTTCACGCGATCATGGAAGCCCACGAGCGCCCGCGCCGCCGAATCCTCAAGCGCCTCGTCGAGCGGGCGACGCGCCTCGGACAGCGCCATCTCCGCGCGCACCAGCCTCGCGATCTCGGCGGCCTGCCTTCGCACCTCGTCGCGTCGATCCTTCCACGCCAGCGCAAGCCGCTGCACAAGGTCTGGGAAGGCGATGCGACCGAATCCAGGCTCGGGCGGGTAGTAGGTGCCGGCGAAGAATGGCTCCAATGTGTCGGGTGTCAGGAAGACGTGCAGCGGCCAACCGCCGCTCGGACGGCCTTCCGTGGCCGCGGTGAAGACCTGGCAGGCGGTCATCCACACCGCGTCAAGATCTGGCCGCGCCTCGCGGTCCACCTTCACGCAGACGCAGTGCCGATCCATCACCACGGCGATCGCGGGGTTCGAGAAGCTCTCGTGCTCCATCACATGGCACCAGTGACATGTGCTGTAGCCCACGCTCACCAGAAGCGGCACATCGCGGCGACGCGCCTCGTCGATCGCATCCTGCCCCCACGGCCACCAGTCCACGGGATTGCCGGCGTGCTGGCGCAGATAGGCGCTTCCCTCGCCGGCAAGGCGGTTTCGGGTGGTGATCGACTGGTCGGGCGTCATGTTTCAACGCCGAAGATAGCCCCCGGCCGATGAATGGCCTGTGGAGTCTTCCGCGCTGACAGCGAGCTGGATCGGGCCCGCCCTGGCGGTCGCCTTCGGTGGCGCGCTCTGGGCCTTCGGTGCGCGATTCGCGCGCCAGGCCGTCATGCTGATGGGATTCGCCGGAGGCGTACCCGCCGGCGCGGGCGTCGCGAACCTGCTCGGGCTTGCGTGGTTCCCTCCGGTGCTCGGAGCGATCGCGGGTGCGCTGATCGGCCTGGTGATCGCGCGACTGGCCTACCGGCTCATGCTCGCCGTCGGCGTGTCGGTCGCCGCCGCGATGCTCGGCGCAATCCTCGCGACGGCCCTCGTGGATCAGGGGGTGCTGGCCGAGGAGAGCCGCCGCGCCAGCGTGGCCATGCAGGCGCGCACGCAGGAACTCACCGAAACCGTCACGCGCGAGCTGGCCGCCAACGAGGACACCGCCAGCGCCGCCGAAGCCGTGCGCGGCAGCCTTGAGCAGCTGTGGAAGTCGCTGGAATCCCCCGAGCGCACGCTGGTGATCGCCACCACAAGCACCAGCTGGCTCGTGGGCTTCCTGCTTGGCCTGTTCATTCCACGCGCGGCCGAGATCGCCGCGACCAGCCTGCTGGGAAGCATCTTCATCGCATGGGGTCTTGGTCACGCACTTGGCGACACGGGACCTTCGCCGGGTGCATGGGGACTCTCCACGCTCGTTCTCACGGCGGTCGGGGTGACCGTGCAGGCCCTGACCCGGGGCGGCGCGCGCACGCCCGCACCCACGACATCCCCACCAGCCGCCGCCTGACGCGACTGCGGGGATCTGCCACACTTCCTCCATGGACGGCTTCGCCTTCGTCGACGGTCACCTGCATGCCGAGCGCGTGCCGATGTCGGACATCGCCGCGCGCGCGGGCACGCCAACCTTCGTCTACAGCGCCGCGACGCTGCGCGATCACGTTCGCAAGCTGCGCACGGCCTTCGCGCCGATCGATCCCCTGCCTTGCTTCAGCGTCAAGTGCTGCCCGAACCTCTCGGTGCTGCGCGTGGTCGCGGCCGAGGGCTGCGGGATGGATGTGGTGAGCCGAGGCGAACTGAAGCGCGCGCTCGCGGCCGGCGTGGAACCAGCGCGCATCGCCTACGCGGGCGTGGGCAAGACCCGCGAGTCGCTCGAGGAGGCGATCCAGGCAGGCGTGGGCTGCCTGAACGTGGAGAGCGCCGAGGAACTCGAGCTCGTGGCGCACGTCGCCGCCGACCTGCGACGACCTGCAAGCCTGGCGCTGCGCGTGAATCCCGATGTCGACGCGGGAACGCACCGCCACACCACCACCGGCACCAAGGCCACAAAGTTCGGCGTGGGGGTCGAGCGTGCCGAGGAGCTCTTCGAGCGCCTGCGCGACCACAGCTTCGCTCGACTCGAGGGACTGCATCTGCACATCGGATCTCCGGTGCTCGACGCCGGTCGCTACGCCGCCGCGATCGACGTGGCGCTCGCGCTGATCGACCGCCTGCGACGACGCGGACACCCGATCCGCACCCTGGACCTGGGCGGCGGGTTCGGCGCCGACTACGAGACCGGCCAATCGCCCCCGCCACAGGCCTACGCCGACGCGATCGTGCCCCGCGTGCTGCCGCTTCGCGACCAGGGCGTGCGTTTCCTTCTCGAACCTGGCCGCTTCATCGCGGCAAACGCGGGCGCGCTGCTGCTTCGCGTGATCCGCGTGAAGCGCGAGGGCGGCAAGACCTTCGTGATCTGCGACGCGGGCATGAACGCGCTGCTTCGTCCGAGCCACTACGACGCCTTCCACTTCATCTGGCCGGCCGAGCCGCGTGACGGCCTGGTGCCCGCGCGCCGCGCGCCCGACCCGGGCCTGCCCGGCCTCTCACCCTGCGATGTGGTCGGACCGCTCTGCGAAACCGGCGACTATCTCGCCCTGGATCGGCCACTGCCGCCGCTGCGCGAGGGTGACCTGCTCGCCACGTTCGCCGCTGGCGCCTACGGCATGAGCATGGCGAGCCGATACAACGCGCAGCCGCTGCCCGCCGAGGTGCTGGTCGACGGTGACCGCGCCACGCTGGTGCGCCGGCGCGAGTCGCTGGACGAGCTGCTGTCGCACGAGAACGACCCGCGACCCCTTGCCTAGTCTTTGCGCATGGTCAAGCGAGAGAACGACGGAATCTGGGTCACGCTGAAGGAGAACATCGCGGCCAGCCACGAGGAGGTCTTCGCCTGTCTGACCACCGATGCCGGCCTGACGCGATGGTTCACCCTCGCGGCCGAGGTCGACCTTCGCAAGGGCGGCAGCATGAAGCTTGCCTTCGACGCGAAGTTTCGCCGCGCCTTCGAGGTTCCGATCCTGGATTTCGACGCCGAAGGACGCGTGACCTGGGGCTGGCCACTGGGCGTGACCGACGAGATCGTCGCCCTCGAGTGGACCGTCACCCCCGATGTCGAGGCCGGATCGCGCGTGATCCAGCGCCATGGGCCCTTCCCCGAGGACGCGGACGCGCTCATCAGCGCCGCCAACGACGCCGAGAGCTGGCGCTGGTACCTGTGCAACCTTCGCACGGTGCTCGAGGCGAAGGTCGACATGCGCAGCGAGCGACCGCTGTAGTGGATCGCGAGGCGCGGTAGCCTTCCGGCATGAAGCCGGACTGGCGCCTGTGGCTCTTCACGTTCATCGGACTCGTCTACGCCATCGCGCTGCTGGGAGCCGCGCTCGTGGCCTGGCGATTCACCGATCCGCAGAAGAGCGGCGTGGCCAACGCGGCCCTGCCGCTGATCCTCTCCGGCGCGCTGGCCGCCTGCAGCGTGATGGCCCTGTGGATCCGCAAGGATCGCCTGATCGGGATGATCGGCATCCATCTGGGCCTGATGATTCCGCTCGTTGCGGCGATTGCGCTTGCATGGCGTGCCTGGGAACGCCTTCAGGTGGACGGCATCGGCAGCCCGCAGGTGATCCTGCTCGGCATCAGCGGCGTGCTTGGCGCCTTCGTGTTCGCAGCCATGCTTCGAACGCGACCGCCCAAGGAAGAGCGCGGCGCGGCGCCGTCAAAGACAGATCTTCAGGTCTGAGCTCAGCCACCCATCGGCTGCAAGCGCACGATCAGCTCCAGAGTGACCACCACGGCAATCGCCGCGTAGGGCGCCACCACGAGGTCGTCGATCAGCACACCCGCGCCCCCCGGCACACGCTGCAGGCCACGCGCCGGTGGCGGCTTGATGACATCCATCACGCGGAACCAGAAGAACGAGGCGGCCGCCGTGGTCAGCACAAGCGACATGGGCATCGCGCGCGTCACGGCGTCTGCGTCAGACGCCCCTATGGTGACGATGCCGACCAGCGCAATCACAAGCGTCAGCGCCATGCCCGCCACTTCATCCACCACCACCACGCCGGGATCCTTGCGCCCCACCACCGCCTCCACCTTGCCACCGTGATGCAGGCAACCCGCACACGCCATGGCGCACAGCACCAACTGCACCACCACATGCAACCACATCGGCGCGCCCAGCCAGCCCATGCCCGCGAACATCACCACCGGCGGAAGGCTGCCCCAGGTGCCACTCGCTGGGCACATGTGACCAAGGCCACCAGCCGTCACGCAGAGCCACGCCCAGGCACCGATCGCACGGCGCAGTTCGCCCGGCGACACGCGCTGCCTCACCCGCGACCCCTCGACTTGAGCAGCGTGGTCGCGCGCAGCAGCGACGGAAGCCCGCTCAGCACCGTGGCGATCACCGCGGCCCACAGCCACCACTTCGCGATGGCGTGTCCGGTCGAGGTCGGCGCGTACCAGCCGTGCGTGGCCTCGTTGATGGCGTAGGGCACGGCCACGCACTGCAGCAGCATCTTCGCCTTGCCGAAACGGTCCGCGGGAAAGGGCCGACCCATGCCTTCAAGAACGCCGCGCAGACTGGTCACCAGCAGCTCACGCGCCAGGATCACCACCACCATCCACGCCGCCACGCCACTTGCAGTGCCATCCCCAGCCCCCAGCCCAGGCGAGGCGAGGAACACGAACGAGCCCAGCACCAGCACCTTGTCGACGAATGGATCCATCACGCGGCCGAAGGGCGTGATCGCGTTCCATCGGCGAGCCAGATAGCCGTCGAGAATGTCGGTGAGGGCCGCCACGATGAAGATGTTGATCGCCCAGGATCCAAACATCGATCGCTCCGGACCTTCCAACGCGCCGGCCCGGGCGAGCGCCAGCAGACAGGCCACCGCCAGGACGAATCGAGCAGACGTGATCGCGTTCGGGAGGGCGTGCCACCAGGCCACGGGCATGGCCGGGAGCGTACCCACCGATGGTCCCGACGGCCGGCAGCACCTCCACCCGTAGTGGCGACGAGCTTGTGGAACGCATCACCTTGCGGACCCGACTTGAGGCGCATACCTTTCCCGCTCCTCGGCCCCCGCATGAGCCCCACCCAGACCTTCATGAACGCACCGCTGATGCCCTGGTACATCGCGGCCGCCATCGGAGCAGCCGGATTGCTCATGGTGCTGCGGCCCGGACGAGCCGCCATTCGCCGAGCCGGAACCGTGATCGGACTCGCGGGATTCGGAATGCTGCTGGCAGAGGGCCTGAAACTCGCGGGCCCCGCCGATGGCGCGATCTCCACCCCGTTCATGATGGCCTTCGCGGCGGTTGGCGTGATCGGTGCGGTGCGAGTGGTGACCCATCCGCGGCCGGTGTTCGCCGCGATCTACTTCATCCTCACGGTGCTCGCGGCCGCGGCCACTTTCCTCGTGCTGGACGCGGAATTCCTGGCCTTCGCGCTGATCATCGTCTACGCGGGCGCGATCCTGATCACCTACCTGTTCGTGCTCATGCTCGCGCACCAGAGCCCCGAGGACGAGATCGGCCACATCGGCGCCGAGGATTACGACCGCGTTCCGCGCGAGCCGTTCGTCGCGGTGCTGCTGGGCTTCTTCCTGCTGGCCTCGCTTGGCTCCGCGATCGAGCGCGGACCGGAACTGGCTCGCGAGAACGCGGCGGCCGCCACGGCCCGCCTGGCCCAGCGAAAGAACGAGGCTGCCAAGGCCATGCCGCGCCTGACCGCGGAACTGCCGGAGGGCTCGAATCCGGCGGATGCGGTGAGCAACGTGCAGATGGTCGGCCTGGACCTTGTCGCGAAGTACCCCGCAAGCCTGGAGCTGGCGGGCGTGGTGCTCCTGATGGCCATGTTCGGCGCCGTCGTGCTTGCGCGCCGGCAGATCGAGCTTGGCGAGGACGAGCGCCGCAAGGCTGCCGGCATGGGCGGCATGGTTCTTGACCTGCCCGAACACGAGCGAGGTGGCGCATGACGCCGCTGCTCGCACAAGCCGGTCTCACGCAGGGCGTCACGGTGGCGCTGGTGCTCAGCGCCGCGCTGTTCGCCATCGGCCTGATCGGCTTCCTGGTGCGCCGCAACATGATCCTGATGTTCCTGTGCACGGAGCTCATGCTGCAGGCGGCGAGCATCGCGTTCATCGCCTTCGGGCGCATGCGCGAGGACACGGGCGGCCAGACCTTCGTGATCTTCATCCTCACGGTGGCCGCGGCCGAAGCGGCGCTCGCGCTGGGACTGGTGGTGCTGCTCTACCGCCGTCGCGAGACCCTGAGCGCCGAAGCCTGGCAGGAACTCCACGAATGACCTTCGCCCCGCTCATGCTTGCGCCCTCCCTCACGCTCGCGCTCGGAGGCGGCGGCGATGCGGCGCACCCCTCGCTGGCCGACGCGCCCATCGTGGCCGCGACCGCGGATCCCTCGATCGCCTGGATGGGCTGGGTGCTGGCGCTGCCCGCGATCAGCGCGGTGCTGTGCGCGCTGTGCGCCGCCTTCCGCGTGAAGAACAAGTTGCCCGCGATCTGCACGGTGCTCGCGCTGGGAACGGCCTTCGCCCTGGTGCTGAAGCTGTATCTGGCGCGCGGGCCCGGTGCCGCACCCGTCACGGTGCACCTGTGGGACTGGATGAACTTCGGCTGGGGCGGCGGACCGTGGAAGAGCTTCCAGGCCGACGTGAGCCTCTACATCGACAGCCTCACCCTGCTTTGGATGCTCTTCGTCACCGGCCTTGGCACGCTGATCGCGCTGTACGCCAGCGAGTACATGGAGGCAGAGCGTGGTCCCGGCTACGCGCGCTTCTTCTTCGGCGTGAGCGTGTTCCTGCTGGCCATGAGCGCGCTTGTGATGGCCGACAACCTGGTGCTGCTCTACTTCGGCTGGGAAGGCGTGGGCCTGGCGAGCTACCTGCTGATCGGCTTCTACTACCGAAAGCCTTCTGCCGTGGCCGCCGCCAAGAAGGCGTTCATCATGAACCGCGTGGGCGACCTGGGCCTGGCGGTCGGCATCTGGCTGATCTGGGTCAACTACGGCACCGTCGAGTACGGCGCACTGTTCCAGGCCTTCGACGACGCGGCACGTGGCGTTGGTGGCTGGGATCGCTCGCTGATCCCCTTCTGCCTGATGCTCGGCGCCTTCGGCAAGAGCGCGCAGTTGCCGCTCTTCACCTGGCTGCCCGACGCCATGGAAGGCCCCACGCCCGTCAGCGCGCTCATTCACGCGGCCACGATGGTCACGGCGGGCGTGTACCTGATTGCGCGCATGCAGCCGCTCTTCTCGCTGCACCCCGACGCGATGGCAACGGTGGGATGGATCGGCGCGCTCACGGCGCTGCTGGCCGCCACGATCGGCATGGCGCAGTACGACATCAAGCGCGTCTTCGCCTACAGCACCATCAGCCAGCTTGGCTACATGTTCATGGGCCTTGGCGTGGGCACGGCCTTCGGCGCGGCCTACCACGTGTTCACGCACGCGTTCTTCAAGGCCCTGCTGTTCCTGACGGCGGGCGCGGTGATGCATGGTTTCGCCGGACAGCTCGACCTGCGCCACCTCTCCGGCCTGCGCCGCGTTCCGGGCTTCCGGATCGTCAGCTGGACGATGTTCATCGGTTGCCTGTGGCTGGCCGCCTTCCCCTACAGCGCCGGATTCTTCTCGAAGGACCTGATCCTGGTTCAGGCGATGAGCAGCCCCCGCTTCCAGGTGCTCGGATGGATCGGCCTTGCCACCGCGGCGCTGACGGCCTACTACACCTTCCGCGTGTGGTTCCGCGTGTGCGCCGGCCCCGTGGCATACGCGCCGGGCGATGAGGATCACGGCCACGACGATCACGCGCACGGGCACGATGCGCATGGTCACGCAGCGACGGGCCACGACTCGCATGGGCACGGCGCCCACGGTGGCGCGTTCCACCCGCATGCACCGCGCCTGGCCATCAACGCCGTGCTCCTGCTGATCTGCGCGGGCGCGATCCTGGCCGGCGTGCCGGGCATCCAGGCGCTGCGCGGCGAGCACAACTGGGTGCAGGAGATGGTCTACAACTCGAGCGCCGTGCGGGCGGCGGGCGTGGATCACGTCACCGAGCCGGTGGCCTTCGGCATGGATCCGCACAAGCTGGTCACCGTGTTCGGCACGGCAGCCTGTCTCGGCGGCATCGCGCTCGCCTTCTGGATCCACCTTCTCGACCGACGCATGGCGGATCGACTGCGCACCGCGCTGCTCTCCAACGGCCTCACGCGCTGGCTGCCCACCTCCATGGAGAACAAGTGGTACGTGGATGAGCTCTATCACGCGCTCTTCCGCCTGCCCGCGTGGGTCACCAGCCACCTGCTGCACTTCTTCGATCGTCACTTCATCGATGGCCTTCTGGTGAACGGCCTTGGCCGCATCCCCGTCGCGATGGGACGGCTCTTCCAGCCGCTCTACAACGGCGCGCTGCAGGGCTATGCGGGCACCATGGCTGGCGGGCTGGTGCTTGTGCTCGCCTGGGTGGCCTGGAAGTGGCTTGGCGCAACGGGAGGTGCCGCGTGAATCCGCTCGGGTTGATCGTGCTTCCGGTGATCGGCGCGGCAGCTGCGGCCTTTGGCCCCGCCCGGTGGGCGAAGTGGACGGCCTTCGTGGCGTCGCTGGCCGTGTTCGCGCTCAGCGTGGTGGTGGCGGTGCAGTTCCCCGAGTGGCGAACCGGCAACTACTGGCCCAACACCAACGAGGGCGGCGCACTGAAGGCCTTCGGGGTGAACCTGCTCCTTGGTGGCGACAGCGTGAACATGCTGCTGCTGCTGCTGACCACCTTCATGATGCCGCTCACGCTGGCGGGCAGCTTCACGGCGGTCACCGAGCGCGAGCGCGAGTACTACGGATGGTTCATGATGCTCGAGGCGGCGCTCATGCTGGCCTTCCTGAGCCGTGACCTGATCCTGTTCTACGTGGGCTACGAGTTCACGCTGGTGCCGATGTACTTCCTGATCTCGATCTGGGGCGGCCAGCAGCGTCGCGCCGCGGCGATCAAGTTCTTCATCTTCACCTTCATGGGAAGCATCTTCACGCTCGCCGCCGCGATCTACGTGGCGGCGCGCGCGGCCGACGCCAGCGGCGCGTGGGACTTCAGCATCGCCTCGCTCACCAAGTTCGGCAGCGAGTCGCTGAGCAACCGCGAGCAGTTCTGGGTCTTCCTGGGCCTCATGGCCGGCTTCGCCATCAAGACGCCCGTCTTCCCCGTGCACACCTGGCTGCCATTGGCGCACGACCAGGCCCCCACCGGCGGCAGCGTGATCCTGGCGGCCGTGCTGCTGAAGCTTGGCACCTACGGCGTGTACCGGCTCGCGCTTCCCATGGCGCCAGCCGGCGCGGTGGAACTCGCGACCTTCTTCGGCGTGCTCGGCGTGATGGCCATCATCGCCACCGCGATGATCTGCTGGGTGCAGACCGACGCGAAGAAGCTCATCGCCTACTCATCGGTCAGCCACATGGGCTTCGTGGTGCTGGGCCTGTTCGCCTTCAATCCGATCGGCATGCAGGGCTCCGTGATGTACATGGTGTGCCACGGCCTCTCGACGGGCGCGCTCTTCCTCTGCATCGGCATGATGTACGAGCGCTTCCACACCAAGGAGATGGACGCCATGAGCGGGCTGGCCCGGCACATGCCGATCTGGTCGACCTTCATGATCATCTTCACGCTGGCGAGCGTGGGCCTGCCCGGCCTGAACGGTTTCGTGGGCGAGTTCCTCTGCCTGATGGGAACGTTCGTGGCCGAGCATGACCAGCCCGCGGGATACCCGGGCGTGATGGGTCCGTGGTTCGCGGTGGTGGCAGGCGTGGGCCTGATCCTTGGCGCCATGTACCTGCTGCTTCTGCTGGGCAAGATCGTCTGGGGACCGCTGAAGGTTCCCGGCGCGCACGATGACCCGCATGAGCACGCGCACGGCGACAAAGGCCACGGCGGGCTGCCGCGCGACCTGTCGTTCCGCGAGATCGCGATCTTGGTCCCCATCGCCGTGGCCTGCATCGGCATCGGCGTCTATCCGAAGATCATGCTGGATGTCACCGAGCCCTCGGCGGCCAACGCGCTGGTGGCCTTCCCCGAGAAGGTGAACGCGTGGAACGCGGCGCATGGCAAGCCCGCCCCCGCCAAGGTCGCCATGCAGGCCAAGGAGGTCTCGCGATGAGCGCCGTGACCGTCGCCGAACGCATCGGCTCGCTCGTGCCCGAGATGATCGTCTTCGGTGGCAGCGTGGTCGTCAGCGTGATCGGGCTCAGCCCGAAGCGTTCCGTCCGCGCCGCCACGCCGTTCCTCTCCGTGCTCACGCTTGCCGCCGCGCTGGTGGCGCTCACCAAGGGCTGGGGCGGTTCGACCGCCGCCGGATTGCTGCTGCCCGGCGTCGGGCCGTTCGTGCGTGGCCTGATCCTGCTGATGGGTGTGGGTGGCGCCGCGCTGGCCGCCGGGCTGGTGGACCGCCGCTACGAGGAAGCCGTCGCGCGCGGCGCGACCCCCTTCGATCCGATCCGCGTGGTGCGCGGCGAGTTCTTCGCGTTCATGCTGCTGTCGATCTGCGGTGCCCTGCTTATCCCCGGCAGCCCCGACCTGATCTGGCTCTTCCTGGCGCTCGAACTCACCAGTCTTCCGACCTACATCATGGTGGCCATGAGCCGCGGCACCCGCCGTGCGCAGGAAGCCGCCGTGAAGTACTTCTTCCTGGGCGCGCTCAGCACCGCGATCCTGGTGTACGGCTTCGCGCTGATCTACGGCAGCACCGGATCGCTGCAACTCACCGAGATCCGCGCAGCCTTCGCGCAACAGTCGGCAATGGGCGGCATCGACGCGGTCGGCACGATGGGCCTCCTGCTGGTCATCATCGCTCTGTGCTTCAAGCTGGCCGCGGCTCCGATGCACTTCTACGCCCCCGACGTCTACGAGGGGGCCGCAGCACCGGTGACCGGTTTCCTGTCGTTCCTGCCCAAGATGGCCGGCTTCAGCGCGCTGCTGCTCGTGGTCGACGCCGCCGGCTGGGGCGGACTCACCAACGCGGGCAACGGCCTGCCTCCGGCCCTGCAGGCCACGTTGTGGATGGTCACGGTGCTCACCATGACGCTCGGCAACGTGGGCGCCCTGCTGCAGCGCAGCGCCAAGCGCATGCTGGCCTACAGCAGCATCGCCCACTCGGGTTACATGCTCATGGCGATCGTGGCGGGTCCGGAACTCGGCCTGCCCGCGCTGCTCTTCTACCTGCTTGCCTACGGCGTGACCAACAACGCGATCTTCGGCGCCCTCTCGGGCATCGAGCGCAACGGCCAGGAGGTCGAGAAGGTCGAGGACCTCGCCGGCCTCGCGCGTCGCCACCCCGGCGCGGCCACGTGGCTCGCGGTCGGCAGCGCCTCGCTGATGGGCATGCCGCCCTTCCTCGGCTTCTGGGCCAAGCTGGTGCTCTTCATCGCCGTCGTGAAGTCGGGACACACCCCGCTGGTCGTCATCGCGGCCGTCAACAGCGTGGTCAGCGTCTGGTACTACCTGCGCCTTGCGGGCGTTCCGATCCTGGCTCCCAGTGGCGCCGCGGCCGAGGGCGTGGTCAAGACCCCCAGCGCCGGTCCGCGCCTTGCTGCCGTGGTGTTCGGCGTGGGCGTGCTGGTGCTGCCGCTCTTCATGAACCGTCTGGTTTCGCAGGCCGAGAAGGCCGCAAAGGGCGGGGCGGAGCAAACCGCCCGGGCGGATAAGGCGTTGAATCTCGAGAGGCGCGATTAGGGTGCTTCAAAACCAACCTGCCGGCGTGTGCGAATCCAGCCAGAATGCTGCTGCCGGAGAGCTAGCATGCGGTGGGCCTATAGGGGCTGCCGAATCTCCTCGGCTTTTGCTTGCTCGCCAGCCTGGCTTAATGCCTCTACGAAATCGATAACTAAAGCGTCATAGGCAAAGCTTGTTTTTCCGTCCAGATTTATCCTCCGATAATTTCCAATATAGAGATTCGCATCAACGCGAAAGCTGGACCCGGGGACTACACCCGCCTTGAATCCAATCAACTTGAGACAAACCTTCTTTTCCCCCACCTTTGGCTCCGGCTGATTCTGCGAGAACATCCGCTTTCGCCACTGGATTTCCACTACCGGATCCCCGTCCACTATGCCAAGCAACTTGGCATCACTTTGCAATAACCCCATCTGCCCTGTTTCTATCACCGTCATCCAGGGCTGTACGGCCTTTCGCTTGAGCTGACGCTCTAAGTCCACAATTCGGATAGTTCGAGGACTAGCAGGCCACTCTCCTTTGCGTAGCTTGGAATCAAACTCAATATCACTATCAACGAATGGGCCTGTCTTCTTTGAGCCCGGCGGATTCCTAGGACGATTGAGACTGGAATTCAACTCGTCAATGCGGGCTTGATCGTCCGTCGTCCAAGCTTCAGACTTGGTCACCCTCGAAACTCGTTTTGCCGCCTCGACTCGCTGATGCTTGGAGAACAACTGACACCACGTTTTTGCCTCAAACCGAATCTGCTTCTCGATAGCGGATCGCTCTCGGCGGATCGCGTTCCGAAACGTATCCATCCACCGATCAAAGTTTTTTAAAAAAGCTCCATCGTTGAATACCGGATCATCCGTTGGCCACGCAGCCGTGCCGAGTGCATTCCAGAAGATGGCCTGATGCGAGGAAGTGATGCCGCCGTTCGAAACCAACGAAACCGCGATTGAGGCAACGAACGCCGCCGGAAACTTGCTAGTCTGCATAGCCGAAGATGATAACTTCTTCGCCTCGCTAGGCTCCTTCCTTTGCCGCAACCGATTCATACGACCGGCTACGCGGCATCTCGCCAGCCTGTCCCACGGTAACTCCGAGTTCGGCTACACTCAGCACCCCCGCGGCTGTAGCTCAATTGGATAGAGCACAAGCCTACGAAGCTTGGGGTTGCAGGTTCGAGTCCCGCCAGCCGCGCTTCGATCGACGCCGCCGAGAGTCCCTCGGCGGCTCGCCTTTTTGGGAGACTCACCGCTCGTGAGCGCCAACGCGGACATCGCCAGACTCTTCGCCGAAATGGCCGACGCCCTTGAACTGCTGGGCGAGAACGCCTTCCGCGTGAACGCGCTGCGGAAGGTGGCGCGCACCGCCGAGGATGCGGCCGAGGACCTCGCGGAACTTGCCCGCGCCGACGTGAAGACGCTGGAGGCGATCCCGGGCATCGGCGCCAGCAGCGCACGCAAGATCGTCGAGTTCGCCACCACCGGTGGCATGCACGAACACGCGGAATTGCTGGCCAAGCTGCCCGAGGGGCTCATGGCCGTCCTGCGCGTGCCCGGCCTGGGTCCCAAGACGGTGAAGTTGCTCTGGGAACAGGGCGGCGTGACCGACCTTGCCACGCTGAAGAGCAAGCTCGAGTCGGGCGCCCTCGAGGGCCTGCCCCGCATGGGTGCCAAGACCCTGCAGAACATCCGGGAGAACCTGGAATTCCTGGAGACCGCCAGCGCACGCACGCGCCTGGGCGACGCCCTGCCGGTCGCCGAGGCTCTGGTGACAGCGCTGGCCGCGCTGCCCGGCGTGAAGGAGGCCGCCTACGCCGGCAGCCTTCGCCGCGGCAAGGAGACGATCGGCGACATCGACCTGCTGGTGGCCACCACCAAGCCCAAGCCTGTCATGGACGCGTTCGTCACCCGCCCCGACGTGGCAAGGGTGCTCGCGCATGGCGACACGAAGTCGAGCGTGCGCCTGAAGAGCGGCCTGCAGGTCGACCTTCGCGCCGTCGAGCCCGCCGCCTGGGGTGCCGCACTGCTCTACTTCACCGGCAGCAAGGAACACAACGTGCTGCTGCGCGAGCGGGCACAGGAGCGCGGCCAGCGCCTGAACGAGTACGGCCTCTTCCCCGATGACGGCAAGCCGGAACCGCCGCAGGCTCGCGGCGTCAAGCCGGTTGCGGCCGCTACCGAGGAGGCGATCTACAAGGCGCTTGGACTGACCTGGATACCGCCAGAACTGCGCGAATCGCGGCACGGCCTCGCACCGCCTCCGACGGGATTGATCCAGGTGGGCGACATCCGCCGTGAGCTGCACTGCCACACCACCGCCAGCGACGGCTTCGAGAGCATCGAGTCGATGATCGGCGAGGCCAAGCGCCGCGGCTTCGACTGCATCGCCATCACCGACCACAGCCGCAGCAGCGCGCAGGCAAACGGGCTCTCCGAGGAGCGCCTGCTCGAGCATGCCAAGGCGGTGCGGGCCGCCGGCACGCGGGTCGGCGGCATCCATGCGCTCGCGGGCAGCGAGGTCGACATCCTGGCCGACGGTCGCCTGGACTACTCCAACGAGGTGCTCGCCAAGCTCGACTGGGTGGTCGCCAGTCCGCACACGGCGCTCAAGCAGGAGCCGGCAGCGGCCACCGCACGCCTGCTCGCCGCCATCACGAACCCCTTCGTGCACGTGATCGGCCACCCCAGCGGCCGCATCCTTGGCGGGCGCCCGGGGCTGGAACCCGACTGGGCGGCGCTCTTCAAGGCCGCTGCCAAGGCGCAGGTCGCCATGGAAATCAACGCGAACCCCCACCGCCTCGACCTGCGCGACCAGCTCGTGCACGCCGCCCTTGCGGCGGGCTGCGCCATCGCGATCAACACCGACGCACACGCCCTCGACAACCTCGATCTGCTGCGCTTCGGCGTGCTCACGGGCCGCCGCGGCGGGCTCACCGCCGAGGGCTGCGTGAACGCGTGGCCCTGGAAGCGATTCGAGGCCTGGCGCGCCGGCAAGCGCTAGCGCCCGACCCCGCGATCAGTGATGCAGGTCCTTCGCGATGCCCTTGTTGATGCGGTCCGCAGGCATCAGCAGCAGGCTCACCGCATCGAAGAAGCGCCGCGCGAGCCGTTCGCTCTGTGAACCCAGCCGCTGCGTGTCGGCCAGCAGCGCGTCGGGGCTCTCGCCCGCGGCCTTCACCGAGGCCGTGCCCGTCTCGATCTCGCGGCGCACCGTGGCGGCGTTCCACTCGGGGTGATACTGGATGCCGTAGCTGCGCAGTCCCACGCTGTAGGCCTGCACCTTGCAGCCGGCGCTGCTCGCCAGCAGCGTGGCGCCCTCGGGCAGCTTCGAGACGTGGTCACTGTGCCAGCAGAACTGCGGGCCCTTCCAGGGCTGACCGGCGAACAGCGCGTCCTCGCGGCCCTGCGGGCTCAGCGCGATGTCCTTCCAGCCGACTTCGGGCGCAGTCATCCGGCCAGTCTCGCCACCGAGTGCCGCGGCAAGCAGTTGGGCGCCCAGGCACAGGCCAAGCACCGGAATGCCCGCGCCATGCGCATCGCGCAGCAGGCCCATCTCGGCCTGCATCCACGGGGCGTTCATCTCGTGCACCGTCTGCGGCCCGCCAAGGCTCACCACGCCGTGCACATCGTCCAGGTCCGCGGGCACGGCCTCGCCCGCGTGCAGCTTCACCACGCGCAGCTTCTGTCCGTAGCCGCGAAGCGAGTCGATCAGGATGTCCGCAGGGCAGTCCGCCGAGTGCTCGAAGATCACGATGGCCATGGGACGGGAAGATTAGCACCGAAAAAGGGCATCAACTCCCGCGGGCCCCGCACCACCGCGACAGGATGCCGACATGATCCCCACCGATCCCCCGACCGATCCCCGCAAGGCTTCGGGAATGGCCGCCGAACAGGCCGCTGCCTCGCTGCTGGAGCGGCTTGGTCACCGGGTGCTTGCCCGGAACCTGCGGCTGGGACATCTGGAGGTGGATGTTCTCTCCACGGATCCGGCCGATGGTTCGCTCGTGATCACCGAGGTGAAGGCACGCCGGGGCGGACGGCACGCCCCGGAACTGCGGGTGGATCGACGCAAGCGACTCCATCTTGAGACCGCCGCGCGAATGCTGCTGTGCCGGGCGGACATGCGGAGCCGCCCGGTTCGATTCGATGTGGTCGCGGTCACGCTGGACGCGCAGGGGCGCCCGGAATCGCTTCGTCACGTGCCCAGGGCATTCGACGCCGAGGGGCGCCGACCCGGCCAGTAGCGATCGAGCGCGAAGTTGAAGAGCCGCTCCCGCATCTGAAGCAGGTCCTCGGCGATCCAGCGCGTTCGGAGCGCGTTGAGATACCGGTACTGCTCGATGCCGAACCGCTCGCCCTCCAGCTGACGTCGCAACTGGAGTTGCAGACGCGGGTCGAAGATGCTTCGCGCGACCGCCTGCTTGGATTCGAACAGCGTCATCCACGAGACCTGCGCGCGCTGCTCGACCGGTCCGTCGACAACCCCCTGCTTCAGCCCCTTGATCCTGGTCTTGAGGTCGTCCACGATGTCGGGAATCCCGTCCACCCCCTGCGGGCCCAGCTTGAACTCGCGCCACAGGCCTCCGTTGGGCACGCCCATCGCGGTCGCGACCTCCTCGAAGGTCTTGCCCTGCTCGATGAGCGCCTTCACCTGGTCCACCTTGGCCTGGTCCGCCTTGGGCATGGCGATGCGCCCCACGCGGAGCGTCGGCGGCGGGTTGTAGACCTCGTAGTTGCGCATGTAGAGCCGCTCGATGTCGCGCCAGCTCACGATCGCGCGCGGACGCACGCGCCGCCGCATGAGGTCGTTCGCCAGCGCCTCGTTCTTCTGGCGCTTGGTGAAGTCCTCGATCGTCATGCCGGGGAACTCCTCCTCGATGCTGCGCTGCGCCTCGCTCCGCGTGCCACCGCGACTGGCGATCTCCTTCTCCTGCAGCTCGCGCATCCAGGCCAGCAGGCCTTCCTTCGCCTCGTCCGGAATCGTCGACTCGGCCTCGCTGATGACGAGCTCGTTGTTCACGAACTGGTCGAAGGCCTCGTAGATCAGCTTTCGGAATTCCTCGTAGGCCTTCTCACGCTCGTTGGGACTGCCCGTGGCGATGCGCCGCAGGCGATCCTCTCTGGGAATGAGGAAGTCATTCGCGTACAGCGGCTTGCCGTTCACCTGGCCGATCAGCGAATCGACGGGCCAGATGCCGTTGGTGATCGACGCGTCCGGCGTCTTCGTCGCGTCGGCACCCGGCGTGGTGCCGGGCGCGCGCGATGTGCGCGTGATCGAGGTCGTGGCCTTTCCCGAGGCGTCCACCTGGACGGTGGTGTCCTGCGTCTCGTCGGGGTCGGGCTGGAACTCCGAGGCGGGGACCTCCACCACCGAGGGGCGAACCCCCTGCGGCACCGAGCCCTTCACGAAGGCGGTCGTGGGAATGTCGCGGCTCTCCTCGGGCGTCTCGTCCATCGAGAGGCACCCGACGAGCGGCAGGCAGCAGGCGGCAAGCAGCGCGATCCGTCGCACGCCGGGATCCTACATGCGGCCGCGCGACCGCCGCCATCCACACCCCTATACTCGCCGGTCTGGAGGCCCCGTGAGCGAAGCCGAAACCCCGAAACTTCATGTGGACAGCGACTGGAAGGCGCAGGCGCAGGCCGAGAAGGAGCGCCTGAGCAAGCAGGAGGCCGAGAAGGCCCCGAAGGGTGGCCGCGAGGAGATGCCTCCCGCCGACTTTCGAAGCCTGGTCGGCATCCTGGCCAGCCAGGCCGTCAGCGGCCTTGGCGGCTACGCCGATGAGCAAGGCCGCGTGATGGTGGACCTCGTTGGGAGCCGCTTCGCGATCGACCTCCTGGCTGTCGTCGAGGACAAGACCAAGGGCAACCTCACCCCCGAGGAAGCGAAGGACCTGAAGGAGGTCCTGGCGGAACTGCGCTCACGCTTCGTGCAGATCGCCCAGGCGGTCGCGGCGCGCATGGCGAGCGGACAGGGCGTGCCAACCGCCCCCGGTGGCGCGAGCCCGATGGGCCGTCCTGGCGAACCGCCCGCCGGCCCCAAGCTGGTCGTTCCCTGAACCTGAACCGCACCGACGAGACCTGAACCGTGAGCACTGCCACAGCCTCCACCTCGAAGAGCTTCCTGGATCGTCACTATCACCTGATCCGCCGCCTGCACTCGCTCAGCGGTGTCTTCCCGATCGGGCTCTTCCTGATCCCCCACCTCACCACGAACAGCAGCATCCTGTGGGGCAAGACGCTCAACGGCGCAAAGTTCGCGGATCGCGGCATCGACGCGGCCGGGGCCGGCGTGGCCACCTTCCAGCACGAGGTGGACTTCATCCACGGCTTGCCCGCGCTGATCTTCGTCGAGATCTTCGTGCTCTGGCTGCCGATCCTCTTCCACGCGGGCGTGGGCGTGTGGTTCGCGCGCACGGGCCGGTTCAACACTTCCCGCTACGCGTATCAGGACAACTGGCGCTACGTCTGGCAGCGACTGAGCGGCTACCTCGGCGTGCTGTTCATCTTCATGCACATCAGCAGCCTGCGCTGGGGCTGGAACTACGGCGGCCTGATGCCGACCTTTCAGGCGGACGCCGCGGCGAGTTCGCTGGCGACGCACCTGCAGAAGGGTTCCGCCGGCCTGTGGATGGCCGCGTTCTACCTGCTGTGCGTGCTGGCGCTGGTGTTCCACTTCGCCAACGGCCTCTGGACCGCGGCGATCACCTGGGGCATCACGGTGAGCGTGGGCGCGCAGCGTCGCTGGGGGCAGGTGTGCGCGGCGCTCGGCCTTGGCCTTGCCGGCGCGGCGGTGGCGGCCGTCTTCGGCTTCGCCACCCTGGACCCCGAGAAGGCGCGCGAGATCGAGAACCAGTACCAGGCCGGCCAGCTCGAGAAGGAAGTTCAGGCGGAACTCCAGACCGCCGCTCGACCCGGGCCGTCGGGCAGCCTTGAATCGAGCAGCGAAGGAGCCATGCGATGAGCACCCGTCAGCAGCGCGTGATCGTGGTCGGCGGCGGCCTTGCAGGCCTGGCCGCGACCGTGCGGATCGTGGAGGCCGGCATCCCGGTCGACCTCTTCAGCATCGTGCCGGTGAAGCGCTCGCACAGCGTGTGCGCACAGGGCGGCATCAACGCGTGCAACGAGGTCGCCCGCCAGCAGGGTTACAGCGAGCACGAGCACTTCGACGAGTCGATCTACGGCGGCGACTTCCTGGCGCACCAGCCGCCGGTCTACGAGATGGCGCACTGGGCCCCGAAGATCATCGACCTTCTCGATCGCATGGGCGTGCCCTTCAACCGCACGGCCGAGGGCATGCGCGATCTGCGCCTCTTCGGCGGCAGCCTGTACAAGCGCACGCACTTCGCGGGCGCCACCACCGGCCAGCAGCTGATCTACGCGCTCGACGAGCAGGTTCGCCGCTGGGAGGCCGAGGGCAAGGTCACCAAGTACGAGCACTGGGAGTTCCTGCGTCCCGTCGTCGACGGCTCCGGCGCGGCCCAGGGCATCGTGGCGCAGGACCTTCGCACCATGCAGATCCGCGCCTTCCGCGGTGACGCGGTGGTGATGGCCACGGGCGGCTGCGGCCTGGTCTTCGGCAAGAGCACCAACAGCGTCATGTGCACCGGCGCGGCGGCCAGCCGCTGCTACCAGCACGGCGCGTTCTACGCCAACGGCGAGTTCATCCAGGTGCACCCGACCGCCATCCCCGGCGCCGACAAGCTGCGCCTGATGAGCGAGAGCGCGCGCGGCGAGGGCGGCCGCGTGTGGGTGCCGCGCACCAAGGGCGACAGCCGCGATCCGAGGCAGATCCCGGACGCCGAGCGCTGGTACTTCCTCGAGGAGAAGTACCCCAAGTACGGCAACATCGTGCCGCGCGACATCGCGACCCGCGAGATCTTCGAGGTCTGCGTGAAGCTTGGCATGGGTGTGGCGGGCCAGAATCAGGTCTATCTGGACCTGACGCACCTGGGCCGCGAGTACATGGACCGCAAGCTCGGCGGCATCGTGGACATCTACCGCAAGTTCGTGGGCGAGGAGCCGAGCGAGGTGCCGATGCGCATCTTCCCGGGCATGCACTACTCCATGGGTGGCCTGTGGACCACCTACACCGCCAAGCCCGACTCGAAGGGCATGGTGCCGGGCGCGCCGAACAGCATGATGACCAACGTCCCGGGGCTCTACGCCTTCGGCGAGGTGAACTACCAGTACCACGGCGCCAACCGACTCGGCGCCAACGCGCTGCTCAGCTGCATCTTCGACGGCCTGTTCTGCGGCGCGGGCGTGGCCACTTTCGTGAAGGACCGCACGGAGACCGCCTCGCAGGCCCCGGCCGCGCTGTTCGACGATGGCGTGAAGGCCGAGCAGGGAATCGTCTCCGCGCTGGCCGAAGGCAAGGGCAACGAGAATCCCTACCTCATCGGCAAGGAGATGGGCGAGGAGATGACGGCTGCCTGCACCGTGGTGAAGGATGAGCAACGCCTGCTGCAGGCTCGCGGAAAGATCGCGGAACTGCGCGAGCGCTTCAGCCGCGTGCGCCTGAGTGACACGGGCCTGTGGACCAACCAGAACCTGAGCCATGCTCGGGCGGTGGGCGACATGCTGCTGATCGCCGATGCGATCGTGGAGGGAAGCCTGGAGCGGCGCGAGAGCCGCGGCAGCCACTTCCGCACCGACTTCCCCGAGCGCAACGACGCGGAGTTCCTGCGGACCACCGTGGCAAAGTTCGATCCTGTGCGCCGCAAGGTGCAGATCAGCTTCGAGCCGGTCGCCACGCCGCTGGTGCAGCCGCGCGCGCGCACCTATGGCAAGGTCGAGTCGAAGGCGGCCGCGAAGCCGCAGACGGCCAGCGTGTAGAACGCGAAGAGGGTCGGAGGTCGTTATCGGCGCCCTTGCGCCGATAACGACCTCCGACCCTCGCACGCCTCACCACGCACCCAGCGCGGGTCCGGCAAATGCCGGCCGAAGCACCACTGCCACGGTCATGCTGAACTGGGCCACCGTCAGGAGCAGCAGGCCGATCGTCAGCGAGCGCTCCTGCGCACGCGGCGCCGCCATCGCCACGAGCCAGCCCAGCGCCAGCAACACCCACGGATCGAAATAGCGCTCGAAGGTCTGCGCATTCAGGCACTGCGAGGCCACCATTCCCGCCATGGCGGTCAGCAGCATGGTCGCCGCCCATCCACGCCCGGCGCGGTCCGCCAAGCTCCAGAGTCCCATGAGCACCGCCCCTCCGATGCCCGCAAGCCCGACCAGCAGCACGGAGCGGCCCGCGAGGACCGGCGCGACCTTCGCGACATCCCACATCGGCCCGCCCCACCGTCCGACCTCGCCCGCGCCCTTCACGACATCGGGCGCCGTCGGCCCCCACGTCTTCTCGGTCCGTGTTCCGACACGCTGCGCATCTGGCGGCAGAACCTTGCGGTAGTCACTCCGCGGTACCGCCGCGAGCGCGACCCCAAGCACGGCCGCAATCACGGCACCTTGCCGCACAGCTCGATCGAGCCTTCCCCAGAGCCACGGCATCAGGAAAACGCCGCAGGCTCCCGTCATCGCCAGCGAAAAGGTGATCGCGCCCGGATTCCACACCGCCTGATGGAAGGGCTGGAACCGCGGCGGCATCGAGCCCCCCCAAAGCATGAAGAACGCGACCACGCATGCGACTGCTGGCACGGCCATGCGAGCCACACCCCGCGCCCGCTGCATCACCGTCCCACCCCTCATCCAGGCCATCATCACGCCGGGCACGATGGCCCACAGCATGATCTGCCGAACAAGCACGGCTCCAGCTCCCGTGACGGCTGTGGCCCACGCCTGCCGTGAGTTCCGCCAGCCCAGCAGCGCAAGACCCATCGCCGCCGCTCCCAACGCGAAGGCGCTCGCGTCAGTGGTGAGCCAGATCGCCGATCCCACCAGATACGGCGACAACGCCACCGGAGCGACCAGCAGGACCGCCCGCACAGGGCCGCACCATGCCGCCGCCATCCGCCATGCCACCAGCCAGCCCGCAAGGCCCGCCAGGGCGGCAAGCACCCGAAGCGCCATCGCGGAGCATCCAAGCCTTGCCAGCCCAGCAAGCACCAGATGGAATCCGGGCGTGGTGGTGGTGAAGGCATCCCGAAGATCAGGCGTGGGCCACTGCGTCTCGAGCCGACGGATCTCGATGGAGTGATAGTCCATCATGTCGTTGGCCTGACTGGTGCCGCCCCCGCCCGCCAGGATCGCCGGAATCACGAGCGCGGCGAAGACCCCACCGAATCCCAGCATCCACATCCAAGCCGCTCGGCCCGCGTGCGATTCGCGCATGAGGCACCCGCCGCGCCTAGCGCAGCAACAGCCCCTTCAGCAGCGTCTCGATCGGCGGCCACTGCAGCACCAGCAGCGTTCCGACCATGTAGGCGGCGATCGTCGCAAGCAGGGTGCGGTCCGTGCGCAACGTCTCCAGCGGCGCATCGCTCAGACCCAGGTTGGCGCGCCGGTAGAAGCGATGGATGGCGACAAGCACCAGCGGCGTGAGCAACGCCAGCCCCATCGCGCGGGCACCGTACAGCCGCTCGGCCAGCGAGGACAGGGTGTACATCAGGTAGACCATCACCACCAACGAACCGCTCACGCCGAGCAGCCAGTTCATCTGATCGCGCGTCTCGTAGCCGATCCGCGGCTTCCAATCGACCTGCTGCCCTGCGGCACGCGCATTCTCCGCGGCCGACAGGTCACAGAGCCGCTTCGTGAATCCCAGGAACAGCGTGAGGAAGAACACGCACAGCATGAGCCAGATCGAGATCTTCACGTCCATCGCCGCGGTGCCGGCTGCTGCCCGCAGGCAGAAGCCGGTCGAGAGCACCGACACGTCGACCAGCGGCACACGCTTCAGGCGGATGTTGTAGGCCAGCTGAAGCAGCAGGTACGTCAGCACGCACGCGCCGACCACCTTGCCAGCCGCGTTCCAGGCAAGGCCGAGCGCGAATCCCTGCAGCGCGTATCCGACGAGCATCGCCGCCCCCACCCCGATCGCCCCCGACGCCACTGGCCGAAGACGCTTGACGGGGTGCTGCCGATCCTTGGGGGCATCCAGCGCGTCGTTCACGCAGTAGGTGCCGCTGGCCGCCAGACAGAACGCCACGAAGGTCCAGATCAGGGGCCGGAAGCGCGCCTCGAACTGCTCCGCGATGTCGAACCCCCGCCCCTCGCCCGAGAGCCAGAAGAGGGCCGGAACCAGCACGAAGACGTTCTTCGTCCAGTCGCCGGGTCGGAGCAGGCGAATCCAGGGGGCCATGGGGCCTGTATCGGCAGTTTTTGCCCCGGTTCGCCAGCAGGTGACCGGACGCCGGACCCCGAATAGGATCGCCCCATGGTCGCCCCGAAGTCAGACGCCTCCGCCCGCACGATCACCGTCCATGTCGTCCGTCAGGACGGCCCCGCCGCCCCCCGTCGCACGGAGACCTACCGCGTGCCAGTCGAGCCGGGCGCCAACGTGATCAGCGTCCTCCAGTGGATCGCCGCCCACCCCACGACCACCGATGGCACCGCCAGCACGCCAGTGGTCTACGACAGCGGCTGCCTAGAAGAGGTCTGCGGCAGCTGCACGATGGTCATCAACGGCCGCGTGCGCCAGAGCTGCTCGGCGCTGATCGACCAGATCGTGGACGACTCCAACGAGCTCACGCTGGAGCCGATGAGCAAGTTCCCCGTGGTGCGTGACCTGAGCGTCGATCGCAGTCGCATGTTCCACAATCTCAAGCGCGTGAAGGCCTGGGTGCCCATCGACGGGACCTACTCGCTCGGCGCAGGGCCCAAGGACACGCCTGCCAGCCAGGAACAGCGCTACGTGATGAGCACCTGCATGAGTTGCGGCTGCTGCCTGGAGGCCTGCCCGCAGTTCAACCAGGAGTCCGACGCCACGAAGTGGGATTCCAGCTTCATCGGCGCGCACGCGATCAACCAGGCCCGCCTGTTCAACAGCCATCCGACGGGCGCAACGCTTGCCGACGATCGCCTCGACGTGCTGATGGGCGAGGGCGGCGTGAACGACTGCGGCAACGCGCAGAACTGCGTGAAGGTCTGCCCGAAGGAGATCCCGCTGACCGAGAGCATCGCCACGATCGGCCGCCAGGCCACGATCCGCGGCATCAAGCGCTTCTTCGGCGGAAAGTGATCGCGGCCAATCAGGCCCGCACGCGGGTGCGTCGAGGCTCGCCAGCTTCCACGCGCTCGATCGACAGGGCCAGTCCCGTGTCCGCACTCACCTCGATCAGCGCGCCACTCACGCGAATCTCGCCTCCACTGACCTCGTACTGAACGGGCATCGCCGTGGTCATGTGGTGCACCACGCGGCTCGCATCGCGTCCGATCACCCCGTCGCAGGGGCCGCACATGCCGAGGTCGCTCAGGAAGGCGGTCCCCCCCGGCAGGATGCGCTCGTCGGCGGTCGGCACGTGCGTGTGCGAACCCAGCACCGCCGCCACGCGCCCATCCAGGTGGTGCGCCAGCGCCGCCTTCTCGCTGGTGGCTTCCATGTGGGCCTCGATGATCACGATCGGCTTTCGCTCGGGAAGGCTTCGCAGGATCTCGTCGCAGGTGGCGAACGGGTCATCGGCCGGCATCGGGAATACCACGCGACCAAGCACGGTGGCCACGAAGATGTCTCGCGAGCGCTCCCCGTGTGCCGGAATGCGGATCCAGCGCTTTCCCGGGGCCTTCGCAGACAGGTTCGCGGGACGCAGGATGGGCTCCGAGGCGTCCTCGATGGTCTGCGCGATCCGGGCGTCCTTGTACACGTGGTCGCCCAGCGTGACCGCGTCGGCCCCGGCCTCGCGGAGCGAGCGATACAGGTCCGCCGTGATGCCCGAACCGTTCCGGATGTTCTCGCCGTTCACGATGACCGCGTCGGGCTTCAGGCTCGCGCGAAGCTCGGGGAGGTGCTTCTGCACCGCGGCGCGCCCGGGGGCTCCCACCACGTCGCCAAGGAACAGGATGCGGATCGCACGCGGCATCGGTACACTCTAGCGAGTCGGCGGTGATGGGCCTCTCGGCCGTGTCCCGACCGCGCTCCCAAAGAGACTTCCATGGGCATGACCGCGATCGCGTTCAAGATGGGTGACAAGGTCCGTTCCAGCAAGCGTCCCGAATGGGGCGTTGGCTCGATCATGAAGCTCGAGGCCATCACCTTCCAGGGCAAGACCGACCAGCGGATCTACGTGCGGTTCGCGGCCGTGGGCATGAAGACGCTGCTGGCCAGCGCCGCCGACCTGATCCCGGCCGAGGGCGGCGACGACGACGTCCTGACGGCGATCCACCGCCCCACCACCCTGACCGACGTGGAAAAGTCCAAGGAAGGCGGTTGGCTCGGATCGATCGAGCGCCGTGGCCCCGAGGAAGTCATGACCAGCCTGTCACCGGCGGCCACGGACCCCTTCCTGAGCCTGAGAAAGCGCCTGGAGAACACCGTGGCGCTCTACCGCTTCGACGGCACGCCCGGCCGCCTGATCGAGTGGGCCGTGGCCCAGAGCGGCGTGGACGACCCCATGACGCGATTCAACCGGAACCAGCTCGAGCAGTTCTTCCAGCGCTGGAAGTTCGCGCTCGACGCGCACCTGATCACGCTTCTTGGCGAGGCCCGCCGAGATCCGGAAGCCCTGCAGTCCGCGCTCGCGAAGGCCACGCCAGCCGCGCAACGGGCGGTCCAGCGCGCGCAATCGATGGTGAAGTGACCCGGCGGGGCCCGCAACGGCGCCCTCGGTCCGTCTGTTCCGTCTGGCGCGCCTGCAGCGCGCGGAATCCGCCACACGCCTGTGCATTGGCCTTGCGTCGCGGGCCCGCACTTTGCACGGTGTGCGAGGAGGGACGGGAGATGGACATGCAACTCATCCAGGCACTTGATGACCTGCGCCGGCAATGGACGCAGGTCGAGACGAATGATTCGCGGCGCGTGGGCCTTCTGGATCGACTCGATCGGCTCTCGCTGCTGCTGACCTATCAGGGATTCGACCTGGAGGCGACCCGGCGCGAGAACGCCACGCTGCGCCGCGCGATGAAGCAGGCACGCCACCGACGACACTGAAACCTACGCGGTCGGGGACCTCGAGAGCGAAGCCCACGCCGCCTCGAGGTCCCGCACCCGCGGCCAGGGACCACCCTCGCGCGCGAACAGGCCCAGCCTGGCCTCGCGCACGAGCCAACCGAATCCCAGCCAGTCCGATGCGGAAACCCCTCGGGGTGCGGAAGCGTTCGCGTTTCCCAGCCAGCCATCGAAACCGGCCAGGGACTGCATGACGGAGGCGGAACCGCCACCCGAAAGGCGTCGCAGCCGATCCGTGCAGGCACCCAGCAGGAGAGGCACGCGGGCCAGCCTGCGTGCATCGAGCGTCTCCAGGCGATCCGGATCGAGAAGCCACGCGCGGTCCTCGTGCGTCGCGGCGAGCGCCGGCTCCCACTCCGCGGGCGCAGGACGCGAAAGTTCCAGATCCAGCCGCTCCACGGCACGCGAAGCGGCCTCCATCCATGCCAGCACGGCATGCGATGACTGAAAGAGGCCCGGACGCATCGCGTCGAGGAGCGCGATCAAGGCGGCCTCGTCGTTCGGCACCGCGCGATCCGCGGGCCAGGCCTGTGTCACGGTGAGCACCGCCGCCATCTGCACAAGCCCTGCAGGCGAGCCGAGCCCACGCGCGCTCCAATCCAGCGGTCGATAGTTCGGATCGAAGTCCAGATGGTGACGGACCTCGCTCTGCACGGCCTTCAGGCAGAGATGCACGCACGCGCGCCGAAGCGAATGTTCCGCGGCGACCCGATCCGAGGTCCAGCATGTGCGCACCCCGTCGGGTCCGACCTGCAGGGATCCATGCGCCTGGATGCGGGTGCCCCCCGCCTCGATCAGGAGCGCCGCGGGCAGTTCGGGCGCGAACGTGGGCCAGTGCGACTGCGCACGTCCGCACCAGCGCCCACCCTCGAGCGCCTGCATGCCCTGCGCGATCGCGGCATCCGCGCGACCAAGCCAGTCACGCCGCAGATCCTGCAGTTCTCGAGATGCCGCAAGGATCTCGCCGGCATGCGCCAGCTCGACCCTTGGTCGCAGGTGCACCGGCACCGCGCCCCGATCAAAGTCCGTGGCTCGCACCTCCAGCCCTGACGCCGCGGACAGATACGCCGCAAGCGTCGGCAGCAGCCCCCCGCTTGCAGGCCCATGTGACTGCAGGAAGTCACCCGCGAACTCCTCGACCGGCTGGAAGCGCGCACGGACCCTGCGCGGCAAGGCGCGAATCAGCGCCTCGACGAGTTCCAGACGCTGTCCGGGCACGGACCACTCCAGGCGCTCGATGTCCAGCGCAGGCAACGCGACCAGCGGCACCTGCAGCGTCAGGCCATCCACCTCGGCCCCCGGAGCGTGCGCGTAGCGGACCGGAAGCATGCCGGAGGCGCTCTCCATGTGGCGCGGGAAGGCGAAGTCATCCGGCGTCTCGGTCACCAGCCGATCCCGGGAGATGCACAGCGCTCCCGGATCTCGGCGCTCGGCCTCGCGACGCCACCGCTCGAAATCCGGCCTGCTGTGCACGCTGGCAGGCACGCGCTCGTCGTAGAAGCGATAGAGCGCATCGGCGTCGGCGAGCAGGTCCGTGCGACGCCGCGCCTGGGCCCACGCCTCGGCCTCGGCACGCACCGCCCGGTTGTGCTCCAGGAACGCGGCCTCGATTCCCAACCGCTCTTCAACGAGCGCCGAACGCAGGAACACCACGCGGGCATCCGTCGCGTTCACGGGTCCGTACGGCACGCGTCGGCGTTCGATCAGGTCCAACTGGCCCAGGCTCACGCGTTCCCAGGCGGCGACCTGACCGGTTTCCTGCACCCAGTGCGGCTCGCTCAAGGTGCGCTTCACAAGATGGGGCACCGCATGCTCGACCCATGTCGGCTGGATGCGGGCGACCACGCGTGCCTGACGGCGCCCGGTGTCCACGATCTCCAGCGCCACCACCCACGGCGGTTGCGCGCGCGCGAGCCCGCTGCGTGGATGCAGCGTGAAAAGGCTGCCGTCGGACAGACGGTACTGTCCGTCGCGTCCCTTCACGGCCGCCTGCGTCGCGAAGCCCGCGAGCACCGCGCGATGGACCGGCGCGGATCGCCACGCACCATGATCCTCGCCGGGATCAAGCTGCAGCCGTTCGCGCAGAAGTCTCTCGAGCTGGCGTCGAACATCGGACCACTCGCGCAGCCGTCGATGGCTGAGCAGCCGGTCGCGGCACCAGCGCTTGAGCGCCGAGGATCCGAGCGTGGCCTGGGCCTCGCGCCAGGCCTGCCAGAGTCGAAGCGCACCGATCAGGTCGCCCTCGCCGTCACGGAATGGCGCGTGCGCCAGGTCGGCCTCCTGTGCGCGCTCGCCCGGTCGCTCGCGCGGGTCCACGCTGGAAAGCCATGCCGCCACGGTCAGGGTGGCCGCGCCGCATTCGTGCTTCAATCCTTCAAGCAGCACCCGCGCCACCCGCGGATCGACGGGCAATCGAGCCATCTGTCGACCCAGCCTGGTCAGCTCGCCCTTGCGATCGATCGCGCCGATCTCGCGAAGCGTCTCTTCGGCCTCGAGAAGGCGACGCTCGCCCGGGGGATCGATGAAGGGAAACTCGGATGGATCCCCAAGGCCGAGATCCTTCATGCGAAGGACCACGCCGGCCAGGTTCGATCGAAGTATCTCCGGCGTCGACGCGTCGGCGCGCTGCGCGAAGTCCGCCTCGGAGAAGAGACGCACGCAGGTACCCGCGGCAACACGACCTGCACGCCCCTTGCGCTGCTCAAGCGACGCCTTCGAGGCAGGCTCGACCAGCAACCGCTGCACGCGAGCCTTGGGGCTCCAACGGCTCATGCGAACCTGACCCGCGTCCACCACCCAGCGGATCCCCGGCACGGTCAGGCTGGTCTCCGCGATGTTCGTGGCGAGCGTCACGCGCCGACGCGGGCAGTTGCCGATGGCCAGATCCTGATCGGAATCACCCATCCGGCCATAGAGCGGCGCCACCTCGCAGTCCTTCGCAGCGGCCCTTCCGCGCAGGATCTCCGCGGCCTCAAGGATCTCCCGCTCTCCGGGCAGGAAGACCAGCACATCACCCGGTCCCTCTCGAAGGCATGCCTCGACGGCGTCCGCAACCTGCTGCGGATCGGCGGGCTCGCCATCGGGCGTGGGCTGCCACCGAACGTCGACGGGAAAGAGCCTCCCTGGCACCGATAGAACCGGCGCATTGGAGAAGGCCGCGCTCAGCCTGTCCGCCTCCATCGTGGCGCTGGCAAGCACCACGCGCAGCTCCGGTCGCCTGGGCAGGATCCGCCGCAGCGAACCGAGCAGGAAGTCCACGTTCAGGCTGCGTTCGTGAACCTCGTCGATCACGACCGCGTCGTAGCGCCGCAGCAAGCGATCGGTGGCCAGTTGCGCCAGCAGCACGCCATCCGTCATCACGCGCAATCGCGTCGTGTCATCGCTGCGATCATCGAAGCGAACCTGAGAACCCACCACCGTGCCCAACGGCACGCCAAGCTCATGTGCGATGCGAAGTGCCGTCGCACGCGCGGCCAGGCGCCGGGGCTGCGTGTGGGCGATCTCCCCCGCCACCCCGAA